>JAFGOT010000019.1 GCA_016926395.1 Candidatus Woesearchaeota archaeon | reverse complement strand
ATTATTAATAAGAACATGAGTACAGCGTTTCAAAACAGAATCGGGAGCCCCCTTAGTAAAAGTAAATAAAGAGTTTTTAGAACTAACTAAAACGCTCATGAGTTTTCTTGAAGAATCAAAAGGGAGTTCATCAAGTCGTTTGTAAGAAGAGTTTGAATTAGCTTTTTTAGCAGAAACTAAAAGTGCAGCTTCAGTAGAATCGCCAGTTATTTTCCAAGAAGATTTAACATTATCAAGGCTAGCATTATTGCATACTCGGCCAATATCATAAAGCAAGGGGTTAAGAGTATTAGATATTTTTCCAATAGGAGAATAACCATTTCCTGAAATACTAGCAACACCAGATAAAGTCCACGCATAACGCACAGTCATTTCGTTTCGTGTTAGCGTTCCTGTTTTATCACTACAAACAATATCACAACTACCAAGCGTTTCAACAGAAGATAACTTTCTAACTAAAGCATTTTTTTTCAATAATTTTTTTACACCAATACTAAGAGCAATTGTTACAACAGCAGGAAGTGCAGTGGGAACAGCAGCAACAGCCAAACTTATAGCAATTAAAAGAAACATAAAAAGAGCATTAATTGAGTAACCATTACGAAATAAATCTTGACCAAAAGATAATGCAAACACTAAAATGCAAACTGCAATAATGACCCAACCTAGACGTTTACCAAAACTATCAAGCCTTCCTTGAAGAGGAGTAATCTCTTTTTTAGCAGAATCAATCATTAAAGCAATTTTACCAATTTCCGTTTGCATACCAGTCGCAACAACAACACCTAAAGCAGAACCAGATGCGACAGTGGTTGATGAAAATAACATGTTTGTTTGGTCACCAAGAGCTAATTTTAATTTAAGAACATCAACATTTTTTTGAACAGGCATACTTTCTCCAGTGAGCGAAGATTCTTCAACCTTTAATCGCGTAGCTTCAATCAATCTAATATCTGCAGGAACTTGATCGCCGGCTTCTAGATAAACCACATCACCAGGAACAAGATTTACCGCATCAATTAATACTAATTTATTATTTCTATAAACACGTGTTTTAACAACTTGCAAGTTCTTTAACGCTTGAAGAGATTTATAGGCATTAAGCTCTTGGACAAAACCAATAATAGCATTAGCTATAAGAATTATTAAAATAATAATTGCATCCACATATTCCCCCAAAACAAGAGAAAAAACAACAGCAAAAATAAGAATGTAAATTATGAAACTTTTGAACTGATCAAAAAATATTTTTATTGAATTAATATCTCCTTTGGATTCTAGCTTGTTTAAACCATATTTCTTTTGAAGAGAAGGGATATTTTTAGAACTAAGACCTTGTTTTGTTGAATTAAAGTCTTTAAAGACATCACTAATTAATTTTCTGTAAATCTCCACCCAATACACCCTTTCTAGCGGTTTTAAAAGATAGAAGCTTATTAAATATTTCTATTTAAAAACACAAGGAAAATAATAAAAAGGAGAAGAAAATAAATCAAACCATAATATGATAACAGAACTTCTAGACATAGAATTGCAAACATCAAAAACAATAAATCAAATCATTTCTGAAGTAAAAACAGGATTAAGATTTCAAACACTAACCTATCCTCAGGCAGTAAAAGACAAAGAACTACTTGAAACTCTCGAACCTCAAAACATACAACAAATAGAAGAGGCACTTAAGGTAAGTGAGAAACTAACAAAAGAACTTCCAATTATAGAAGCTAGAGACTATGCACAACCAAAGGTAATCTATTTTGACAAAGGAAATGGGTGGATTAGCTGGCAACAAATGAATAAAATTCACAATAAAAAATACTACCCAACGATACCCATTGAAGGAACAAATCAATTTTTAAAATTAAAAGGTAAAAAACCAAAGTTTTGGAATGGAGATTATGAATTAATAAATGCCACAGGAAACATACTTGTTGCAAAACCAATCCTTAATTTGAATAGACTTGAGAAAGTATACACATTCTATTCTCAAGACAGATACATGCCCAAAGATGAGGAAGGTAACATAAAAAAAAGAGGTTTTTGTTGGATTGAACCAAGCAAAGTAGTACAGTCAAAAACCAAACCAAACGAATTAGTTGCAAGAATTAACGATGCACTAATATTTATACGAAATGGGTGTTTTCAAGGAGATTGGGATGGAGATATTAGATTCATACGACTTGACCACATAAATCATGGTGGGAAATTAGTTTGGGCATCTGGGAAAAAAGAAATTAATGAATATAAAAGATATATTTTTGACGCATACAAATACCATGCTTCTTAAAGTTTAACCCAGATTATTGCACCAGGCGGATGTTTGTAAGGTTTTGGTTCTTTGTAACGAAAAGGTTTTTCAAACACCCAAGCATAAACTTTCTTGTAACTTATTTCTAAAAAAGAGTGTGAAGAACAATGTTTTTTAACATTTGATTCGAATTGATTTTGAGTTAAAGGTCCTAAACAATTTACTAATTTAACCTCGCCAACAACCAGACCACTACCTGATTCAATTAAAGCTATTTGACCTCGCTTGTGAGTAGCACTCCCTCTAAGTTCCCAAGTCTTCTCGCCAGAAAGTATTTTATCAATCCAAGGTTTCTTTATGATTAATCCATCCAAATTATTCACCAAAAATATATACTAAAGTTCCTTCAACAACAATGTCAACAAGTTGAACAATATGATTGTTTCTCATCACAATACAACCATTTGTGATTGGCGTTCCAATCGCCCACTCGTTTGCAGTTCCGTGAATGTAAATAAATCTGTTAAGTGTGTTAGAGTTTTCTTTGTCAAGACCTGAAAGCCAAAGTATTCTAGTTAAAACTTTTGATTCTAAAGGAGCTTTTGTTCTGTTAATGTGAGCAAGACCAGCAATCTTTCTTTCAATGAACTCCATTCCCAAGGGCTGCTTATCGCCAATCTTTTGAGCAATACGAAAGAGACCAGAGGGTGTTTTTTGAGAATTAAGCTCAAATCCAAAACCATTTTTAGAAGTAGAACAAGGAAAGAAATGAATGTTCATCTTACCATCAAAAACATAGAGGTTAGAATTTTTCACAAATAACATCAAACCATCTGCCTGAGAAGCAAGATAAATCTTTGAAAACTCTTCTTCTAATCCCATGCTAAAATTATATGAGCACTAGTATAAATACTCTACGAATAGAAATTAATTAACTATAAACAGTAAAACGCATTGATTCCCATACTCAATAATCAAAGATAATTGGTCGCGAACAATGCAAATTAACTATAAACAGTAAAACGCATTGATTCGCACATAACAATCATCAGAAGATCTTTGTTATTTACTTGGGATTGTTTTAGAGTTTGTAAATCAACATCTGAAGCTAAACAAGATTTATAGGGGTGAGTATGAAGCATGACAACAGTTTCCGGAGGGCAAGGAGCAAAATTAACCTGAGTTCTAGTTTGAGAATAAATTTTTGGATATAAGATGCCCGTTATTTCATAAGCTTTATTGCCTGTTGATTCTCCAATCAAACAATATGCAGATTCAACACCATTAGAAATTTGATTTTGATTATACAAAGAGGGAAGAGTATCAGCAACCGATCTTGAAAAATAAAGAGAATAATCACCAAACATAACTATGTTGTGGTTTAAAGTCGATGAACGTAATTGCCCTTCAATAACAGCATTAACGGGAGAAAATATTGCAAAAGAAGCAAACAAACCTAGTATTACTGCAGTAACAAAAAAGATGAGAAACTGCTTATATGAATGACTGGTTTCCTCATGAATAATTCGATGAAACTCTTCTTCTTCGCCCAAAAATTCTGCTATTGCTTCAGCTTTAAGCTCCTCATGAAGTTCATGCTTAGACAAAGAAGGGGGTTTCATATAAGTATTAATAAACCACATTATTTAAAAAGGTATTGAACCTAAAAAAACAAATGAAATATCCAATCCTTTTTGGAAGTCTACTTGGAGGAACTATCCTTACCAGCACAATTGTATTAGCAACAGTTTTTCCAGTAAGCTCGTTTCTTGAAGAACCTCTTAGCACAATAGTCAATATTCCCCAAATAATGCCCTATTTTACGGTTTTTGCAACACTAATAGGAATTGCCCTACTTTTATTCATATATAGCGCTTTTAATCATTTTGGAGAACCAAATAAAGAAACTAAAATCTTAATTGGAGTGGCTTTTATTATTGGTTTAATGATGATTTGGACACCATATAATGACAAACAATTACTGTTTAAGATAATCCATACATTCACAGGACTTGGTTTAGCACTTAGTATGATAATAATAGCAATAAAATTTAACAAGATTAGCAGAATATCAAATAAAAGTCTTGCTTGGATTAGATCCAAATTACCATCAGTAATGGGAATTGAAACACTTGGAATTAGGGTAATAAGTGGGATAAACTTAATCATGGAAATCTACTTCTTTACTCTTGCAACACTTTGGTTAGTTCTTGTTGGAATTACTATCAAAGAGGAGTAAATTAAATAAGATTTTTAAATAAAAGAATACTTCTTAGAAATATGATAACTACAGAGACAAAACAAGTAGAACAATTAAGAGAAGAAATGCACAAAGCATCTGAACTAGCAGAAAAAGTTATAGAATCATATAGAATAGTAAACAGCAGTAAAAGAGTCGCAGAAATAAAAAATTGGTATTTTGCAACACAAATATTTAGCATAACAAGAATAGCGGGCTCAGACCCTGCAATCCTAGCAAATGGGACGGGATTTTTAGGGAGAAGAGGCTACAAACACCAACTAATACAGAAACTAGATGACAACCCAAGATTTCTTACAGAAGAATTAGCAGATTGTATGGGGTTAGCTGCAATAATCGAAAAAGATCATAGTAAACAACTATTATTTGGACATTTGTACTCAAAAGAAGTTTTTTCAACACTAATCTCGATGATTGAATACTTTGGCAATAGAGAATACAAATTCAATGAAGTAATAACTAGCCCATTGGATTCTAAATTTAAGCAAACACCTAATTTAGAAAAAGTACGTAAATTATTAATAGGAGTAACACCTAAATTTACTGAACTGAATAGAATTATAGAAGGACACTCCACAATGTACGCAAATAAACACGGAGTGATTCTTGGAAATAATACATACCAATTATGGAAAAATGACTAAAAAAAGTGCTCTGGCAAAAAGAAGAGAAGAAATGTTCGATTTCTTAGAGAGCAATACAGTCGCAAAAAAAATAGAAAAAGAAAATAACATCTTTCAATTTGTAGATCACAAAAATAATCTTCACCAAATAATTGCAATCAGTGGTGAACAAGAACTAAAAAACTTAATTAATTTCTCATACGAGCACGATTCTACGCTTTTAGATAACGATAGACGAGAACTTCTTGGAATGCTTGAAAAAATAATTGATTATGTCATAGACATAAATGAAAAAACAGATGCTACACCTGGATTTGTTTTTCTACAATCAGAAACCGATTTTAAACAATCAAACATAGAACAACGGGTTGATAAACTAGTTAACAAAAGAGGTTTTAATAAACAACAAGTTGGAAATAACTATTTTCAAAGACCTTTTTATGATATTAGAAAATTTAATCAAGCAGAACTCATAATTTGGGCACTTCATCAAAGAACGATTGGAGAAAATGCAACCAAACCAAGATACATAAAACACAAAGGAATATACCTACCAGAACTTGCAATGTACAATCCAAACAAAAAAATACTGGAAGTTTCAGATTATAAACACTTATTCTCACCAAATCAATTTAAAGAAACAAACAGATGTCCGGTTTGCGTCGCAACAGAAGGACCTGACCACCAAGAATGTAAAAAAGAAATAGAATACACTAAATATGTTATAAGAAGAAGTAACGCCAGATATCTAAAACACATTTTTATTAATAAACAAAGAAAAGACAAAGTTTTGGGAAGCACCAGTAATGAATCAGGAATTCGTTTTAAATCAGTCGAACTTAACAAACAGTTCTTAGAAAAATATGGACATAAAAAATTAAAACAGGATAAATATTATATTTCGCTTATAAAGTGAAAATACTCAAAACAATAACTATAAATATTTCTAAACAAAAAAGCACATTAATGAATGAAAAAATCGTTTCGATAGTAGACGATGAGATTCCAAATAGATACTTATTAAGAATAAAAATAGAAGACTATCAGACTGCAGAAAATAGAATAAATGTTTATGAAGCAACAAATGGTTTGGAAGCAATAACAATAACTAATAAATTAATGAATAATAAGAAAGAAATCTCATTAATATTTATGGACTGGAAAATGCCAGTATTAAATGGGGAAGAAGCAGCCAAAAAAATAAAAGATCAATACAAAAATATTCCAATAATACTACATTCAGCACATATGGGAATAAATGAAATTTATAAATCATCAAACTGTTTTAACAGTTGTCTTGAAAAACCAATAAACGAAATAAAATTTCAAGAAATACTAGAAAGATATGTAATTTAAAGTTATTTCTTTAACAAATATTTATCAACAATTTTAGTGAATGAATTAATATTTATAGGGCTAGGAATAGAATCGTCAAAATATGATTTTATCAAAGGTTCATAAACAGGATTGCCAACATAAGCAGAATACAATAAAACAGGTAAATCTGGTCTTATCTCCCTGATTAACTCAGTTGCATGAATACCAGACATTTTTGGCATTTCCCAATTCATTATAACTAAATCAAGATCTTCACGATTTTCAACAACATGTTTAGCTTCTAAACCACTATAAGCAACTAGCGAATTAATATACAAATCATCTTTTGAAAGCTGATAAATCTTAAAAAATTCAGATAATAAAAAAACACTACTAGGTTCGTCATTAGTAATTAAAACATTTCTAGTAGTTTTCATTATCTTCTTACCTGCGAATTATTTTTTTTAACTAATTTCTTACTTCGTCGTTTTCTTTTTTGAATTAAATCAATATAGGCGTAAACGAATAAAAATAAAGCCAAAGCAATAATCCATGCAGCAAAAATTAAAACATAATAAAGAGTGCTTCCTCTAAAATCTCCTGCAAAGTAAGATTGTTTTTTAGTAGAAATTACAGGTCCTCCTTTTCCATAAATAGAAGGCGTTAAAGGAGTAGCTTTGTTATTAACAGTAGCAGTGGTTGTTCTTACAGGACACGAACCGACATTTACAGGAATGGTTATTTTATGAAGAACATCACCACCATAACTAATAGTAGCATAAACTTCATTTATTCCAGTTGGAGTGTCCTCGTCCACAGTTAGAGGGACTGAAAAATATCTATTGGTTGATTCACTTAAAGAAACAATTCTAGTGTACTCGTCAGGAATTAAATCAGATGATACAACTAATTGTGCGTAATTAATATCATCAAGTCCAATGTTATATATCCTAAGAGGAATTGAATAATCAGTTTCACAATTTATTGTTCTAAGAGTATCTTCATCGAAATAGATGTATAGGTCTTCATTTTCTTTTTCTACTTCAACATCAAACTCGATTTCAGCCTCGTGTTTAAAGTTAAATTCATCTTCTGCAGTTATAGTCAATATAGCACTATAAGAATCTTCATCTGCATCAAAAGGAATGTTAACAATTAACTCAACATCTTGTTCATCACCACCATCCATATCAGATATTCGTTTATCTAAGTCAACGTCTTCGCCATCATTAATACCTTGAATAACAAATTCAGCTTTGACTTTATCTAAAGTATAATCACTATCCAATATGTTTTCAATTGCAACATTTAATGTCAACTGATCACCAGGTTTTAGATAAATAGTTTCACCATCTCTTAACGATTCGTCTTGATCACCACCCAATATAGAATATTCTAAATCAGTTATTTCTAAACCGTTAGGTGGAAGTACTTCAATACTATATGATTGAGTTGCAGAATGTCCCAAAACATCAGTTACTTGAACAGTAACATCATAATCACCCATTTCAAAATTAGACCAAGAGATTACGCCAGTTATAGGATTAATACCCATTCCACTTGGAGCTTGAGTTAGTGAAAAAATCATTGTATCTCCTTCATAATCAACAGCTTTTACCTCATACTCATAATCTTCTTTTTCTCTAACAGATGTTATTGGAGTTGAAGTTATTTCGGGTGCATAGTTTGCAGGATCAGCTGCTAAGTAATATGAACTAAAACCAAGAACATCAAAAGTATATGTATCTGCAACTCTAGACCAAACAGGGTTTAAACAAAGTACACTATTACATTCAACACCACCAGTTGTCATATAAGCTGGATTGTAATATAATATAGGTTCTTTAGCATAGTTCAAATTCAAGAATTGAACGTGAGCATCAGCACCATTAAATGTTGTAAAACGATTAGTATCAATTGCAGCCACACCATTACTTAAATTAAAGAATCTGTCAAAGTCAACAGTTCTTGATAAGTTAAAGTTTTGTCCAGGTGCAAATGTAAGAATAGTGTCAGATCCACGTATAACAAACGAAGAAACATTTTCTATTTGCGTTGCATTAAGCGAGAAAATACTTGAAGTGTAAAGATAACTTCGAGGAGTTTTTCTTTGTTCAACACGCCAAGTTCTATTAATCTGATGACCATCATCATCTGCAATAAACAACTGAACTGTGTGATTTTTTTCAGTTCCGTCACTTACTAAATCTATTGAATCTTGGAACGCAACACTATTTTTTACTTGAAGACCATCAACAAACCAAGTTATAGTTAATATTTCTGCTTCATCAGGATCGGTTGCAAGAACATTAAAATTCTCAACAAAACCATTATCTTCAGGAGATGCAATGTCAAAAACATTCGGAGTTATTTGCAATATTTCTGGAGAATCATCTTGCAGACTATTTACAGTTAAATCAAAAGAAGTTTGAGCAAAACCGCCAAGAGGATCAGTAACTTGAACCGAAACAACACCAGTACCATACCAATTATGATTTGGAGTTACTTTAATTTCAGTTGGAGTTACATTAAAACTAAATGCAGAATCTCCAATAAGACTAACTTGAAGTTGATTATCGGAATTATCAACATCAGACACCAATGCATTCCAATTTATAGTTAAAACAGTATCTTCGTCGATAGTATATGTTGGTGCGAATGACAGAACAGGATTATCATTTATTGGATTAACAGCCATAGGAATAGAAACAGTGTTTGAATAACCTGCTTCACTATAAGTTAAATCAATATTAGCAGAGCCATAAGCATCGCCAACCAAAGAACAAGATAACCATCCTGCATTTTCAGAACAAGACACTAAGCTTGGATTTTGGCTTGAAACAGAATAAACTAGATTATTATAATAACTATCAGCAAATATAGAATTTAAATCTAATATTGTTCCAATAACTTCATCTTCATCATACGTTCCAAGACTTGCAGGAACAGGACATAAATCTACAACTATAGGATATGTTGCATTCGCAGTACTTACCCCATTATCATAGACGAATTGAATCTGCGCATTGTATGAACCCGGAGGAGTAACATACGGAACAGTTAGAGGAACGTTTATTTGAATTGCATTGTTTGTGCTTCCAGCAGGAACAACAACATTAGTTGTTTGCCAAGAATCAATTCCAGGAATTGTAACGGTTAAGGTGTTAGCAGTAGTTTCATCATTAAAGCCTATGTTTACTAATTCAAATGAAAGAGTTGTATCCCTAACACAAGTTACAGTGCTTGGAGTAAAACTTTCTTGTTGAATAATTATTTTTCTTGAATCTTTGTTTATGGAAATAGGCATAGTATAAACTACTTGTCTAGGGAAATTATTTCCCAAACCATCAGTTGAATAACCAGATGCGGTTAATACAAGATTATTATTTCCTGATGCAACTGAATAAGGCACGTTTAGACTAAGAGATTTACTCGTATTACTTCCTGCTGCTAAATTAAATTGGGGCGTTTGATCAACATCAACACCACTTATTTGCGCAGTAATCGTCATATCAGAAAGACCATCACTTAATGAATTGATTAAATCAAGATCGATAGTCATCGTGTCTCCTGGCATCAAGAAACCAATATTATCACCATCTTGCACATCAACTAAAGGTGCAAAGTTTGGTGTTGTAATCAAAATATTATCAAAGTCAACATTTCTAAAAACAGTAATAGGAATAGTAATATTATCAGTCGCTAAGCCATCAGTTACTTCAATATTAACATTAGTTACTCCAACATCCGAAGTCTGAGGAGTCCAAGAGAAAACATTTCCAGTAAAAGACATGTCACCAACAGGATTTATAACAGAATAAGATAATGTATCTAAATCAATATCACTAGCATCAATTGTTAACTGTACTAAAGAATATTCAGAAGCAGTAGTCGCACCCGTAAAACCATTAATAATAGGATTATCATTTACTGGTTGAACATAAAGAAGAGTCGAACCTAAAACACCATTACAGTTGAAATTTACTGCAGTTCCAACCACATCATTGTAATCTGCATCCAAACTATTTATTACTAAGTCAGAACCAACTATTTGTAAATCATAAAATGAACTTGTATCAGTTGCGCTTACCACTACTGGGCTGTCAACATCGGTGCAAACAGAATTAACATTACTAAGAACAACAGTCCCATCATCACTATCTTCATTAACGCTTAAACTTGCAGGCAAATTCAAAACTGCAGCATCATCAACATTAAGAATGTGAATTAATAATCCTTGAGATGTCAATCCTCCGTTACCATCAGTAACATCAATATTAATTACCACATCACCATAAAAATTTGCAGATAAAGAATTAACTGTTAAGTAAACTCCTCCTAAACCATCAGGATTTGCAACAGCACTTAATTCTGGGACACCCGTTGCAGTAAAAGTTAATGAATCACCATCAACATCACTAGCATAAGTTGCCAAGTCCAAAGGTAGAACAACATTTACAGAATCTTCATCAATTGTCTGAGCTGGAAGAACTCCAAATAAAGGATTGTCATTAACAGGATCAATTGTTAAATCAAATGAAGTTCCAACACCATTACAAAATAATTCAATAGGTTGTGGAGAGATTGAATCACCATTAATATTTGCAGTTAAGTTTGCGATTCTAAGTTCATCATCAAATGCAGAAAAATACACATCAAAATAAGGACTAGTAGTAGTTGCAACTAAAGTTTTTGTTGGATTATCAACATCTGTACAAAGAGACTCAACGTTAGGATAAATAATTGTTCCGTCAAATGAATCTTCAGGAATATTTTGATCAGATAAAGGAGCCCAAACAGCAGTTTCATCAACATCATTAACATGAACAGTTAAAGATCTAGAAGCAGATCCACCATTACCATCACTAACAGTTACATCAACCAAAACATCACCATAAAAATTAGGAGTTAAAGTGCTAACAGTAATATAGACTCCACCAAGACCATCAGGAATAGCAACAGCACTAAGATCAGCAGTGCCTGTAGCAGTGAAGGTTAAAGAATCACCATCAACATCACTAGCATAAGTTGCCAAATCTAAAGGAAGAACATTATTTAGTGTGTCTTCATCAATAGTTTGTGCAGGCATAAGAGCTAAAGTTGGATCATCATTAATAGAATTAATATACACATCAAATGAAGAGCCAACACCATTACAATAAACAGTAACTTGCTGAAAACCAACATCATCACTATTAACATTAGAACTAATATTTTCAACTCGCAAATCATTGTCAAGAGCAGAGAAATATACATCAAAATAAGGACTAATTGTTGATGCAGTAAATGTTTTTATTGGAGTATCAACATCAGTACAAAGACTTTTTAGGTTGGAATACACCACAGTTCCATCAACAGAATCTTCATTAATATTTTGATCAGATAAAGGAGACCAAACAGCCGCATCATCTTTTACTACCACATTAAAAGTTACTATTTGAGTGGAAATATGATTTACACTATCATTTGCAGTTATATTAATAGACCAAGTTCCAGTTACTGATAGGGAGAAAATAGATGAATCGAATTTATAAATAACACCAACAGGATAGCCTGCAGATAGAGAAATATCTTCATCTACAATCATGTTTGAACTGGGATCAAAAAGACTTAGATGCACGGTGTCAATATCAACTTCAGGATCTTGAAGTGTGACAGACAAATAATTATTTTCTAACAAAAAAGCACTTCCATTTAGTTCCACTAGAGTAATAAGAGGCGTGGAACTAGGACCCGGTGCTTGCGTAAAAAGTGTCGTGCTCGCTTGAGCAGTAGTGGATAAAACTAAAGTCATTAATAAAAGAATTCCCAGTATAAATACGTTTTTTCGCTGTACTTGCATAATCTCCCCCCGAGATTGTTTAACCAAAAACAAAGATAATAACTATTTGTTACCTCTCTTAAGGAAGTTCAATTTGGATTTCTATATAAATATTCCGGCTTGGCTTATAAATACAATTTAAGAAGCAACCCCGAGGACAGAAATAACGCCACTACAAATACCTTGAACGTCACTGGGTGTTTGAAGACCTAAATATAACGTTTTATGAGTAGGGGTTGAACCAGATATTTGCCGATCAAGATTCGCATCGTATCGATAATAACCAGAAATAAGCATCGAAGTATAAGAGGAGTAAGAACCATAAGTAAAGCTTGATTTAAAATTAGACGTAGGAATATTATTAACTGTGCAGTTTAAAGAATTTGCAGACGAAGAATCACCTCCCGTTAACCAAGTATCAACATCAACATCGAAAAGAACATTTCCAATGTTAAAAATAGAAATATTCAAACTAGGAGATATTTTTTGTTCATTCACAACCATTCCTCCAAAATCAATATTTGTTCCATCAGGAATGTCCATCGCAAGTAAAGTACCCATCGTTGCAGAGTCAGAGCTAAATGCTAAATTTGAAACACTATCATTTACATAAACCTTACAAGACCAAGTACCAGGGTTTGCATAAAAATAAATCGGAACAGAACACTCATAAGCTCCAGTTCCAGTATCATAACTACAAGAAGAATTTGAATAATGATTTCTAGGTGCATCAGGAGAAACATCTAAAACCAAACTAGAATAAAAAACTGCACGAACAGTATTGATATCGGAATTACCATCTGCATCAGTAACAGTTCCAAAACACCTCATTGGTTGCGTTGTGCCTGCTTGCAAAAGTAGGGATTCATCACCACTGTCACCGACCTCATTTAATTGAACTGAAGATATAACAGGAATAGCATTTGGAGGAGAGCTCCCAATTACAACCAAATCACTAGCAGTCGCGGTGAGATTTGCACCAGCAAGTAAAACAGTACAGTTCCAAGTTTCACCATTTTTAGTGTCTGCAGATAAAACTGTAGAAGTTGAAGCAATAGGATATTCAGTCCTATCTAGAGCTCCATTTTTATACCAATAAACAGTTCTGTTTTCGACATCTAAGCTTTCAGTCCAAGAACAAACTAAATTTTCAGTTCTAGAAGGATATTGTGGAGTGATGAAAGGATTAGCTAAAAAACTTACATCTGCAGGAGGACCAGCACTAACAACAACACTGTCTGTTGAAGAATTAATGTTTAAATCATTATCAATAACAGTTACATTACAATACCAAGTTCCAGGTGTTGCGTAAAACCACAAATAAGTTTCACACCCAAATTCTCCCGTTGAGCTACTATAATAACATGAAGAATTTGTATAATGCACATAATTATTATTAGATGAAGATGAAGAAGATGAAGAATGATAAAAAGTTGCATTTAACGAATCAATATGAATTGGACCTTCATTATCAACAACATAACCAAAACAACGAACAGGTTTTGTTTGAATAGAAGTTAAAGTTATGGATTCATCACCACTATCACCAACATCATTAAACTCAAGACTTGAAAAATAAGGAATAATTGGAGGAATGACTGGTTTGTAAATAACAACAGAATCAATAGCACTATCGGTTAAAGAAGTATTATCTTTTGCAGTAACATTACAATACCAAGTTTCATTAGCGGCGTAATATTCGAATGTTGCCATGCATTCATAATAACCAGTGGAAGTAGTATAAGAGCAAGACGAGTTAGAATAATGATAAGTTGGATTATCGCTAGCAGAATATGACGATGATTGATGATAAAAAGTAGCATTGATAGATGTTATTGCAGAATTCCCATCAACATCATTCGCATAACCAAAACATCTTACTGGATAAGTTCCGGATTCAGGTAAAGTAATGTTTTCATCCCCACTATCACCAACATCATTAAATTCAACGCTTGTAATATTAGGAGGATTATCAGGTGGAGAAATTTTATACACAATCACAGTATCGGTTTTCGTTCCAGATGCCGCTCCTTGATCAACTGCAGTCACCTGACAAGTCCAAGTTCCAGCTAGAGCAGATGGAGTCATATAAGTATTACAAGTATAGTCTCCAGAATAATTAAAACTACAAAAAGGTATAGTATAATGATCACTTTGGTCGTCAACATCACCTACGCTAGAACTTGAATGATATAAAACAGCACTAACAGATTCTAAATCATAATTACCATTTGCATCAGTAACAGTTCCAAAACACCTAACAGCATGTGTTCCAACATAGTTAATTGTTATGTTCTCATCTCCACTATCAGAAGCATCATTAAATTCTGCCGAGTTTATGACAGGAGCAGAATTAGTACTCCCTATAAGAACTAAATCCCAATCATTTATTGATGAAGAACCATCACTTAAAACAACACTACAATTCCAAGTTTGACCGCTTGAATGTGTTTTCCAAGAAATAACTTGAGGAGATGTGGCAGAACTTATTGTATCATATAAAACACCATTTCTATACCAATAAAGAGTTGTGGAAGTAACATCTCCACTACCCGCCCAAGAACAACTTATATCATCTTTAAAACCAGGATAGTTAGGAGTTACATCCACCTTGCTTGTAAAACTCAGAGAAGAAACTAAAGAAGTTAAAACTAATAAAAATAATAACATCAAACCCAAAATACCCAACTTCATTGAATTAAAGTTAGAAAGAGTTCTTTAAAAAATTATCTTAAAAAATAGAAATAAAAAAATAAAAAAAATAAGGCTTAAGCCTTATACATCTGCAGTTGCTTGCAAGGAGAATACACCAGTACAAGTACCACTAACACTACCAGGGATTTGAAGACCGAAGTATAGAGTGTCGCTTGTAGGAGTTGAACCACTTGTTTGTTGAGCTAAACTCGCATCAACAGTTACATAACCAGAAGTGGTCATTGTGTAAGTGTATGCAGCATAAGATGCTTGATCAACAAGGTCAGCTTTTAATTGACCAATACCAATGTTTCCTGAAGTACAACTAAATGAATTTGCACTGTTTGAGTTACCTGCAGTTTCCCAAGCGTCAACATCTACATCAAATGCAACATTACCTTGATTTTCAAATACAACATTTAAAGATCCACCTTCAGCACTTTGACCAACGGATAAAGATCCAAAGTCGATGTCTGTGTTGTTAGGAATATCTAAAGCCATTAATTGATTCATGGTTGCAGTATCAGTTGCAGATCCAGTATCAGCAGCATTGTCTGTTGCAGTTACATTACAAGTCCAAAGAGCTGCATCAGCATAAAATTGAACGTCAAAACTACACGAGTAAGAACCATCACCCGAATTATATCCACAATCAGCATCACTATAATGATTAGGTTCAGCATCTGCAGAGCCATAAGCTGAGTTTGCAGACCAAATAACACCACTCACACCAGTAATGTCAGTTAAGCCATCAGCATCGGAAGCAGTACCAAAACAAGTTATAGTTGTCGTAGCATTTGCAGTTAAAGTCATAACTTCATCACCAGTAACAGCATCATTTAACTGAGGAGTTCCTGCACTAGGGGCAGTGTTAAGAATTGTTACCTGAGTTGTTCCATCTTCTGCAAGAACAACACCAACAGATAGAAGACCGACCAATACAAACATAGTCAATAATAGTTTTAATTTCATTGTTTTACACACCTCGCATATTTGATGCGTTTTTTGGGAGGGGAATATGAATTGCTAGGATTAATCCCAACCAGGAACTTTTTATCCCAAACAGTATACATTTATCCCGTCCAAGTTTATAAAGTTTTCATACTACAAGACAGTGGTAATTTGTAAATTCAACTAAATAAAGAAAAAATAAGAAAAAACAAAACTAAACACAACACCAAAATTTATAAATGAAACAAAAATAAAGTATATACATATTATAAGGGGTTTGGGTGTAACAAAGTGGCGAAAACAATCAAAGTATTATTAGCAGTATTAATCTTTCTAACAATAATGAGTAATGTGACTGCACTTCAGATTTCTCTAAGACCGGCATCAATAGAAATACCAAACATGGTCCAAGGAGGATATTATGAAACAGAATTTCTCCTAAATGTAAATTCTCAAGAAGATACACTGGTTGAAATGAAATTAGATGATTCAGCAATAAACAAGTGGATAAAATTTGAACCAGAAGAAACTTCATTTTATGTTTCAGAAAATAACCCTAAAACAATCAAAATGATTATTGAACCGGGAGATTCAGTAGCAAACGGAAATTATGAAGGCGCATTAAGATTTTCAATAAAATCAGACCAAACACCCGAAGGGCAAACTAGCGTAATCATAGAACCAGGCCTTGTTTCTAAATTAAACATAACGATAACGTCAAACAGAGTAACTGACTGTAGAGTGGTTGATGCAAAAATAAGTAACGTAGAAATATTTGATCCGCTAAATCTGGATGTTAGTATATATAATAACGGAAACATCGACGCAAAACCAGAAATACAATACACAATAACAAACAAAGATGATAAAGAAGAAATAACAGGTCAAAAAAATAACGAAATAGTTAGACCTACACAAAGAAAAACAATCACAGAAGAAATCGAACAAAGTCTTAAACCTGGACAATACTTTATCAACGTCAAAGTTCCTAACTGTCAAGATTACAGCAAACTACTAACATTTGATATTCTAGAATGGGGAAGCACCAGTTCACAACTAACATTTACAAGTCTATATCCTGAAAATGTTTGGAATAATGCAGGTGACAAGATTAAAATTCACGCCCTAGCAAAAAACACAGGAACACAATTAATTAAAGAAGCACAATTTGTAGGAACAATCGAACTTGATGGTGAACTAATAGAAGTAATAGCTACAAAATCAAGACAAATAAATCCTGGTGAAGAAATAGCATTTGAAATAGAGTTTAATCCAAAAAAAGCAGGAAAATATTTCATTCAAGGAACAATGCAATATGATGGAAAAGAAACATTTGAGAAAACAACTCCAATAAATGTTAATCCTCAGGAAGAAAAAGGAATCACGACTGAAAATGTATTATTATTCTTAGCAATAGCAATTGTTGTTGCATTATTACTGATAACATATATTAGAAAAAAAGGATGAACACAGAAACTAAAAAAACTAAAACAACAATAAATATTTTGTTTTTAATAGTTTTAACTCTATCATTAACAAGCATTGCTCAAGCATTTGAAATAACTCAAGAACATATCGCTCTTTGTGGCGACCAACCAAACACCACAACAAAAACAATACCAAGCTTTGTTTTGGAACAAAACTACAACAACATAACAATCGAAGTAACAAGCGACATTTCTAACTTAATAAGTACCCCATTAAATTTATTTATTGCAAATTACACTGCTAACCAAGAAATAAACTTAGGAAATATAAATTTTCAAAGTACGTGTAGCGAACAGAAAGTTGGTTTAGTAAATATAAATATATTACAAGGATCATCTGTAAAAGAAACTCAAGTAGCATACACAATTGCCATAAACCCTGCCAACGCAACAACTAATCCTCCAAACATAATACAAGCTAAACCAAGGGGCGACTTAGATGTATCCGCAGTCCTTCTGGAAGTAACAACAGACCAGAATACGATCTGTAAATATGATTCTTCAAGAACAACATTTAATGATATGCAATATACATTCAATGGTGATCAAAAAGAACACACTGCAAGCTTATATTTAGATGAAGGGGAACAAAAATTCAACGTGGTTTGTAAAAATACAAATAATGTTCTTTCACTTCCAAAGAAAATAATTTTTAGTATAAACAGTCCAGACGCTAAAGTAACTGATTATAACCCTAAAACATACGATTTAAAAAAATGGGATCAAATAATTAGAATTAACACATTAAATGCAAAACAGTGTTACTATACATATGATTTATCCATTACAAATCCAGAGTATATGCAAACAACAATGAGCTTATCAGAAACATATCACGAATGGTATTTTAACACAGACTACACACAAGCAAAAATTATTTGTGAAAATGAATTTGGAAAGCTGTCTAATCCAACAACAATAACAGTAAAAAAACAAGAGCAAAATAAAGCAACAATATTATTTGACAAAGATGAAATAACAAGTGGAATCTTTGAAGTGGAAGTTATTTTAGATTTCGATGTAGAAAATCCTGAATTAACATATCAACTTATTTCATCAGGAACCACAAGAGTAATTCCATTAGAAGGAGATGGAGACCAATGGCAGGGATTATTCAACATAGAAGAATCTACTGCAAAACAAATTGGCGAATTTGCACTTACAGAAAATGACGAATCAATTTCAATTGTAAAAGGCAAATATTTTGTTGTAGATCCAATAAAACCACAAAAAATTACATCAATACAAATAACTCAACAAGGAACAGATTCATTCATGCAATGGTTTGCACCTAACGAAGATATAGCAACATATAACATATATAGAAAAATAAATGATTCTAATGTCGATGAATTTGATTTATATGACAGAACATCTTCAAATTACTATAAAGATGATAACGTAGAAGTTGGAAACACATACAATTATAGAGTTTCACCAGTGGACGATCATCATAACGAAGGATTATTATCTGCAGTTCAATCAATAACAATTGAAGAAGTAAAAGAAGAAAAAGAAGAAGAAAGCAAAATTCTAAGCTCAACTGAACTTGAAATCATCAGCGACATTCAAGATTTGATAAACGAAAATCAAAATAAAATTGACTTAATAAAATCAACAACAAAAAACAACATTCTAAACGAGAAATATTTTTCAGATTTGCAACTAAATGAAAACAAACTAAACGAGATTCAATCAAAAATAGAAACAATACTAACAAAGGCAAGTACAACAATAAAAGAGCTTGATGAATTAAAAGAGAGTTTAGAAAATTTAGAAAATGAACTTCAAAAATATCCTGTAAAAATAACAGAAGATAATTCTAAAAGTTTAGATGTTAAAATACCTGCTAATACTGACGAATTTGATGAAGAAGTAATAAGGACACTAAGACTTGAACCAACAACGAACACAAATAAACTAGTAAAATCAATGCGTTATGATAACAAAGAAACAAAAATAGTATTTACCAACACTATAAAAGAAATTGAGATAGAAACAGAAGACCATAAAGAGACCGTTTATGAAATTACATCAGAATCAACACTTGATGATGCTATATTCTTTGTTATCCTCCCAAAAGAGATAAACAAGGAAGATGTAATACAAACTACAGATAACAACCCAATAATTGAAACAAAAGAAGGTCTTGCTATAAAAGTATCAAACACAAATAAAATAAAAACACTAATAAAAAAACCAATAGAATCAGCGCAAGTGTTAATTTACAAAGAAGGAACAGAAAATAAAATCACTGGAAACGTAGTTGGACTATCAAGTAATTCAATAAAATGGGGTTTAATTTCAATATTTATGATTATTGCTATGGGATTGCTGATAAATTTAACAGTTAATCCTGGAAAAGAACTCTTAAGTGAAGAGGCAAAAGAGCAAAAAAAATTCAAAACAAAATACATATTACCAACAACACCTAAAAACGCAATTAAAATTGGAAAGACATATCTAAGGTCAGTTTTTGACATATATGAATATATTCAAAAAGCAAATAAGAAACAATTTGAAGAATTAGTAACCAAAAAGAAGAACAAAATCGCAGACTTTATAATAAATAACTTCCAAGATAATAAATTATCCGATAAAATTAAGCTAGTTACCACAAAAGAGGAAACAATAGCAGTTATCGAAAAACATTGCAAAAAAAGAGGTTTGATGAGTTGGTTTTCACGAAAATAGTGCCTTATTTGGCAGCATTTCTTTTACTAATAGGACTTGTTAGTGCAGCGTTAGCTACTGCAAACATCGTTAACAGCCTACCAACACTCACCATCACATCCATGAATCTAAATCCAGGAACTAGCAGAGATATCTATTCATTCATAACAGACCCAAATGGAAATACTATTTCTTGTTCATATTGTGTTGATAACAATTGTTACCAAACGTGTCGTATATATGCTCCAAGAACACCGGGAATATACAGAATAAACATAACATTAAACGACACAATCAATGTAACTAACCAACAATTAACAATTTTTGTGCCCGGGGAAGTACCACAAAAACCATCTTCAACAACAGCTGACATCCCATCAATTCCGGAAAAAAATCCTAGTTCACCATATAATAATTCTATAGTCTTAGAAAAAGAAACAGATAATCAAACAACAACAGCAAGAGATGAAGCACCGATCGGTGAAAATGACAAACAAAATTCAGATGTTTGCAGTCCTGAAGTTCTTAAAGAGAAAGCACTAACTGGAAAAGATGTCATATTCTCAATAATAATACTTGGACTTTTAGGAGTTATATTGATGCTTCTTGAAAAAGATCACAATAAGAAAAGAAAAGAAAGACATGAAAAAATAGCAACTCTTGGTGAAATATTTACTGAAGAGGAAGATGAATAAAATTCTAAAAAATAAAAAAAATAAAATCAACTCATTGTTGATATTTATTCACTAAAAACTGCTTGTGTTCTCGTTGTCTTTTTAACTCAGTACTAGGCTCGATTAAACCAGCACTAACTCGAAGACCTGCATTTGCAAGTTGTTTTTGGTATGCTTTGTCAACAGTAACCTGATGGAATAATTTAACAGCATCACAATTGTTACATTCAGCTAAATCTTGAATTTCTGATAAGATGGTCTCCTTTGTAGGAAGTCTAGCCATATTAGCAGCATAATTATCAACTGATTCAGCATATCGCTCAACTACATAATCCATAATTTCTTTTGCTTGGACATTGCCAACTATATTAGTTAAAGTCATATTAAGTATTACGTAGTTCTAAATCTATTTATAAAATTAATCATAAAATTCACTCATCATCGCAAATCAAATCCGAATTAATATAAGAAATACCATTTCGAACAACTAATTTTCCTGCTCGCTCTAAAAAAGCAATTAAATCAGCAGCAGAAAGATTATTTAAAACACAAGTATGAAAAATGCTTTCACTCCCAAATTTCTTAGAGATTGCAATTTCCAAATTATGTCTAGAAATTTGTGGCTTTGATTCTTTGATAAAAGTAATAACCTCATGTCCATGTATTGAATCCATATAAATAAGTGAAAAAAATAACCATTTAAAAGAATAACTAAAAAAACAACACTAAGTAGTTACTCGCTTACCATCTTTATCAACAACATAAATAAAGATAACTTTATCTCCCGTCTCTATTTTTTGACAACCAACAGGTTGAAAATAATCAAGATTCTTTCTAAGTTGACGAGGAATAAGAAAGTATTTTGTAGCTGAATTTTTTCCCCTTGAAGAAATGTTCGCATCAATGTTTGCAACCCGTTCAGTAAAAAGGTGAACATCATCATAATGACCATTTAAAATAGTGGCTTCTTCAGGTCCTACTTCAACCTCAAATAAAATTTCTGATCCGCTCCTTTTCGAACTTATTATTTTTCCCATGATAAATTACACCTAAAGTTATCCCAGAAAATAGTAAAATATATATTTAAGTATGACATTATGTACATAATATACATGAGACGAAAAATAATATCCCACGGACCAAGCAGTCTGACAATATCATTACCATCAAATTGGGTTAAAGAGTGTAATCTTCAAAAAGGTGATGAAATAGATGTATTTGAAGATGATAAAGGGCTCCTAATTAAACCAATAAATGAAAACAACGAAATTAAAAGAAAAACAATAATAATAAACGAAAAAAACCAACACGCTTGGAAAGACATTCTTTTAGCATTACACAACCAAGGATATGACGAAATAAAAATTAATTTTGACTGCGAAGACATAACAAAACAAATACACACATATCTAAATGAAGAACAACTTGGATTTGAAATAATAGAACAAAGTAATCAAAGCACAACAATAAGAAACATATCTAACCCTCCATGTGATCAATTCAATAATTTATTTAGAAGAATATTTCGAATGACAAATGAATATGCAAGAAAAACAGAGTCAATAATGATAAATGAAAACAACATCACAGAAAGCAACTTATTATACCAAACCACGATATCAAGATTATCTAATTACTGCAGACGAATAATAATTAAAGAAAATAAAAAAACAGGAACTTTTTATGACAACATAATAAGTAACATAAATAACATAAACAACGAATTCACAAACATCCTAGAACAAACAAAAGAAGGTAAAATAATATCTTTAGAAACAAACAAAATATTCTCAAAAATATCGGACATAATAACCCAAACATACAATCTACATTATCAATTCTCGACTGAAGAATATACAAGAATAAAAAGCTCAATAGAAGAAATGGAACAAGAAATTAAATCATTAAAAGAATTAAAAACAGAAATGAACATAATAAATAAGAATATCAAAAGAATATTATCATCAATACTAGCGATACAATTCTAGAAAAATTATCCCAAAACATCAATAAGGTTTTTATACGGCAAATTGCAAGGGATAAACAGAGGTGAATTTATATGAAGAAAATATTAATTCTTTTAGCACTAGTTGCTATTTTAGTTGTTAGCATGACAAGCGTAATGGCTTTGGATGAAACCGAAGCAGTGAATCCAGATGGAACAAGCACAATGTACACATATGTTCAACCATTAGCAGCAGGATGTTGGTATAAATGTAGTTGGTGTCCTCACATTTCATGCACTGCATCAGCTAGTTGTTGTTAAATTATTTTTATTTAAGCCCAAGCGAACCTTGGGCAATTATATTTCTAGAAAATAATAATCAGCTAAAATGTAAGTTTGGTTCTTATAAGAATCTAATGAATTATCATAGATCCTGCCTGAAGCAAGCAAAGCAACACCGCTAAGCAAACCATTCTTAGATTCTAAATTAATATTAGAATTAAATAATGCTTGAATTTTTTTATTGACAAAATAAGAGTCATCAGAAAACACATTAATAGAATAAACCTTTGAAAGAGAATCAAGAGGATAATCAATAAAAGTATTGTATGAAATAAAAACAAAATCATCAATTTGATATTCAAAATAAGAATCTCTTAAAAAAGCATAATAATCAATATAAAAATCATCTTCAGTTAGATTAACTAAAAAACTCAATAAATCAATTAGAACCAAGTAATCAACTGAAAAAACGGAAGTTGAAGATTTAAAATCAGATTCATTTAACTCATTAACAGAAACAAACTCCCCCAAATTATGATTCCCCATCTTTATTATAGCCAAACCACTTTTGTCATCAGGAAGAACTAAGCCAGAAGGTAAAGTGAAATTAGACATAGAAAGAGAATAAACATAACCATCATCATCAACATTGTTTGATAGATAACCACGCATATAAGAATCAACAAAATTAAAATAGTAATCATAACCAGTCAAAGTGTATATATCAAGTAAGAAATCACATACAAAAAGATCTTCATTCATAAATAATCCCTGTCGTTTATTCATATCCGAAATCAAAGAGTTAGAAATATTAATTAATTTGATTAAATAAATATCATCACCAGTTGCTTTGTAAGCAGGAATTAATCCATAATAAAATCTTAAAGGCTGAGATCCCTCATAACTAGAGTTCAACAAAGGTTTTGCATACTCAATAGCATAAGGAAGAAGTTGAGGATAATCATTAGATTTTTCAAAAAGCAAACCAACAAAAACCCCTGATTCAGTCTCGTCTTTGCTTGATAAAACCCAATCACCATTAGAATCTAAGTAACTTGGATAAAGAGGTTCTCCAGTTTCCTTATCTCTAAAATCTCCCGCAAACAAAGGTTCAATATATTTTTTTTCAAAACCACGCTTTTGAATTTTATGTAATGCAGTAGTTAGATCATCAAAACTAGGATCAGGATTAGAATTAATTTTATTAACAATAGCATCAATACTGTTTGTTTTATAATCAATGTAAGCATAAGTTGGAAAAAATAAAGACACCAATAATATAATAGCGAGAATAACCAGCGCAGGCGTTTTATTCTTACGAACAAAATTATTAATATTTGCACGTTTGTTTAATTTGCGAAAACTTGAAATAAAATCCGATTCAGATGAAAATCTTTTTTCTGAAAATGAAGTTCCTTTTTCAATAAAATGCCTATTAGAAGAGGAGATATTATAACGCTTAAGAACTCGAAAATCAGAATTTTTTTTTGATTTTAAAATATTAGGTCTGGAAAGATAAGAATAAGGAGTAACACCAGATAACATTTCAAAATAAACCAAAGATAATTGATAAATATCAGTTCTCCAATCAAGAGATTTTGAATTTAATTGATCGGGTGAAAGATAATAAAGAGTCCCGCTTGAATCATTTATTTCTTCTTTGAATTTTGCAATACCAAAATCAATCAAATAAGGATTAAACGAACAGGAATTAATCAGTTTTAAAGAAAAATCATTTAGACCATCAGAACGTTTAAATCCATCTAATTGCAAAATAATATTCTCGGGTTTTATATCACAATGAATTAGTGGAGAGATAGAATTATGATATTTTAAATTATTATGTGCATAGTTCAAAGCAGAAATAATTTTTGTCATAATAAAACGAGCAGCATCCTCAGGAAAAGATTGCTTTCTTATTTTTAATTCATCTAAAATCTCTCTTAAAGTGAAACCTTCAATATTTTCAGACCTAAATAACAGAATATCATCATGCTCAATAATATCATAAACCTTAGGAATATTAGGATGATCTATCGCAGAAAGTATTTTTCCCTCCTTTAGAAATCTCTCTCTTAAAGAAGGCTCTAAAGAGTCTAAAAATTTAATATCTTCTAGCCTACCTGCCAATTTCTCATTTGTAACAACTGCAACACCACTAAAAAAATCACTTCCAAATAATTCTTGGAGAACAAAGTTCTCCCTTGGAATAGAACATAAAACATCCTTATAATGCATAATTCTTTCTTGTGACTTTGGTAACATTTTAATACTATCCTACAATATAAGAAACTAATGATATTCTTAACAAAGAGTATATAAACTTAGCTGAAAAGTATATAAACATATTAAAATAAAGGATAAAAAATGAAAAAACCAACACTAGCAAAAAAAAGACCTCAAACTAAAAAAACAGCCACAACTAAATCCAAAACCAATCCACGTCTTCAAATGTTCAATAAACATATTAATTTTGACAGAGAAAAGGAGAAAGGAAACGCGAGAAAATGGCCAACCGAAGTTACATGTATAAGGTGTAAAAAAAGATTCATTTTACCATTTAAACCTAGAAATCCAGAAGTTTATTGTGATGAATGTTTTAAGAATAAAAGAAAATAAATTTTAAAATAAAAAATAAAAAAATCTAATCTCTTCGATTAGAGGAGTTACTTCTATTACCGCCCATTCTAGGACGAGATCGATCACTTGAGTGTGAACGATTATCAGAAGAACCTCGAGAACCAAAAGAACTTCGAGAAGGACCGCCTTGACCTCCACGAGATCTAAAACCAGAACCTTGAGGTCTAGCATCAGAGCTTCGAGAAGAACCACCATGAGATGGACCTCGAGAAGCAGAACTTCCACCTTCTCTTCTTTCGAAAGGACGTGAACGTTCACCTTGAGTTCTCATTCTATCTCGGCCTCGACCATCTTGACGATCGCCACCACGGAAAGAACTTCTTGACATTCCTCTACCATTACCTCGTGCATTGCTTGAAGCAGCAGAAGTTTCTATTCTTTTAACAACAGGAGGATCAGCTCGTTCTATTTTGAAATCTTTGTGATCATAAACCACTTTTCCAAAATTCTCATGATCTCTTTGAGATAAAAGATTAACAACTAGACCATCTTTACCAGCTCGAGCAGTTCGGCCAATTCGATGAACATATTGCTTTGTATCATTTGGAATGTCATAATTATAAACATGCGAAACTCCAGGAATATCAAGACCTCGAGCAGCCACATCTGTACAAACAAGAGCAGTAATTTTACCTTTGTTAAAACCACTTACAGTGTCACTTCGTCTGTTTTGTGAAAGACCACCATGAACACCCATAGCATCAATCCCGTTTTTCTTAAGGTTCTTTGCAACAGTTTCAACCATCTGTCTGGAGTTACAAAAAATCATAACAAGACCGCCTTTTGTATCATTAGCCAAAAGATGATAAAGTAAAGAAAACTTTAAAGGACCACTAACTTGGTAGTAAACTTGTTTTAATTTACTTGGATCAACCATAGGAGTTGCAGAAATATTAACAGGCTCAATCATAAAATTTCTAGATAAATCTCTAATATCTTGAGAGATAGTTGCTGAGAAAAGAAGAGTTTGTTTTTCTTTTGGACATTGACTCATAATACGCCGCACATCATCTAAAAAACCCATATCAAGCATTCGATCAGCTTCATCAAGAACCAAATGTTTAACTTTGGTTAAATTAATAGTTTCACGTTGCATGTGATCCAATATTCTTCCAGGAGTTCCAACAACAATGTCTGCTTTTTGTAGTGCAGAAAATTGAGGATTAAGTGAAACACCACCATAAATAGAAACTACAGTTAATTTTTTATGTTTAGCAAATGTTTTTAGAGATTCACTAATTTGTTCAGCTAATTCTCTTGTTGGTGCTAAAATAAGAGCTTGCAATCCTGCGCCCTTTCTTATGTGTTGAATTATTCCTGCTCCAAAAGCAAGAGTTTTTCCACTACCAGTAGCACTACCTGCAATCAAATCCTTTTTTTGGATTACAACAGGAATTGCTTTTTGTTGAATTTCAGTTGGTTCGCTAAAACCAAGATTTTCTATAGAGGACAAAATATCCTCATCTATACCTAATTGTCTAAATTTGTTCATTTTAAATTATTAATTAGAAAAAGTAAACTCAAATTCTCGTGGGGCGAAAAAATCTCTTTTCCTTAACTCCTTACATATTAAGTTTTATCATCACTCAAATACCTAATCGCCCTGAAGTTTTAAGTGAAACAATATATAATAGTGAATAGTAATCAATTTCTATTTATAAAGGTGATTGTTAAAGAAGGTTAGAATGAACCCCATTAAGAATTAATATAATCAATAACCACATCAGCAATATATTCTGAAGAATTAACAGAAGTATCAAATTCTAAAGATGAAGAAACTTTGTACGTTTCGTAAATTTGAGTTAATTCATCAAAACGAAAAACATTAACAAAATAGATGGGAACATCAAATGATTTTGCCAACTCAACATAGTTATCGGCAGGCTCTAGTAAACCATCTTTAATAACAGACAAACCACGCTTCAAAGCCACAGAAATCATTTCAAACATCATCTCGTCAACAATTTCTTTATGATCTTTATAGGCGTAATCTGAAATCAACCATTTAACCTTATCCCTGCTAGCAGAAAAGATATTTTCTAATTGTGATTTTAATATTTTAATTAAGGATGATTTTCCCCCACAGGAAGGTCCATTAACAATAAGAAAAAATTGTTTAGAGTTGTTTTTAGTTTCCATCTTAATCCTCGTGAGTTAAAGTTAAATAATTCTTAACAGATTTATTATAATAGTTTTGAGCTTTTCCAACCCACAAACCATTAATGATTCCCTCATCGGTAACTCTGCCTGCTTTTGCTTCGTCAACATAATTTGCAACTCCTTTTGCAACATCATGAGGCCTATAATTCATCGCAGTTAGAATTCCCGTAACTAACAAGTCTTGTTCTTCATTGTTTAGATTTTCAAATAAATTGTTGAAGTTAGTCAGAGTATTTATCTTAAATAAATTTCCAGATAAGTTTTTAGTGTTGTAAACTAAATTAAAAAAACTCACCTTATCATAATCATCTCTTGTTTTGATATCCTCCATACTAGTTGGAATTTTATATTCATCAGGTAAAAAAGGATTTAGTGAGCCAATAGCAGTTTCATTAACAACATAAGGCGTTAGCTGTGATGGTCCTCTGGAGTTTAGAGTATCCCATTGAGCTGGAGTTCCATCATACAAAAAATCAAGTCCTGCTTCTTGAAGTAATTTTTCAAAAATAATTAAATTTAGTTTAGGATTAATATCTGGGAATAATTCTGTTGTATTATAAGATATTAAAATATCTGCATCTAAATGATCATAAAAATTTTTTATTAAACGAATTTTTTCTGGATGGATTGGTTTCCCTTTTGGATTTAATAACATAGAATCTAGATTAAAAGCTTCTTTGTATTCTTCAATTTTGTTTTCTAATGATTTAGAATATTTTTTTAGGTTTGATTTTCTTGACCATGTTTGAGAATAATTATTAACTAAGTCTTTTGCATAATCCTCATAATCACAAGCACCGTCTTTTTTCTTATCTCTATTTATTTTTTGATTCCACATATAGGCAAAGCCTTTTTCAAAATCAACATGATCTCCAACTTTAAGACCGCCAAAATCTTTATACAATCCATTAAGATTTGCAGTTTTAACAATTTGCTCGTAGCTCATAGTGTCAAATACTTCTTGTGTTTTATCAAATAAATAATCATCAACAGATAATGAGTGCCGCGAGGACAAGTTATTCCTAGCTGCTAAATCTCGCATCATATTTCGAGTAGAATCAGGAATTTCGGTTAACTGTTTTTCAGTCATCTGAGTAGGATGATAGAATGGTTTAAACATTGAGTTTAAAGTAAGCCCGCCAACCACAATTCCTGTTGCAAGTGCCGACTTCCAGCCAATATTAAAGTATTTTTTGACTTTAGAGACAAAATCAGAGTCAAGACTGGGTTTAACCTGTTTAGAAGGTCTTTTTTGAGTGTTTTGACTCTCAGGATGACTTTGATACATTACTTTCCCATCACGAATGACAGTGAAAGGCACCTCTTTTACCATTTCATTAAGTATATTGATTTCCACATTTATAAATGTTT
>JAFGOT010000018.1 GCA_016926395.1 Candidatus Woesearchaeota archaeon | reverse complement strand
TGCAAGTATTTGATCCATGTCTTTAATATAATAAATCAATTGTATATCAAGACTTGTTGGGCCAAACGCAATAAAGTGAACTAAACTATCATCATCTGTTTTGTCATTCTTCAAAACAATTTTATGAAGAAGTTCTTTTGCTTTTTTCATTTTCTTTGTTGAAGTCCCATACTCAACACCCAAAACAACCAGTTCTCGTCGTCTATCTTCTCGAGATACATTTTCAACAACATTATTTGCAATTCGACTATTAGGCATTATTATTTGTGTTTTCCCAAATGTTTCCATAGTTGTTGTTCGCATGCTTATTTTTTTAACAAAGCCATCATAACCTTCGACTTTTAACCGATCACCAACTTTGAAAGGTTTATCAAAAATTATTGCTCCGCCTGCAAATGTATTAGACAGTAAATCTTGAGCAGCCAAGGCGAATGCCAAACCTCCAAGACCAAGTCCTGCCATAAGTCCAGTTATTTCTATTCCTAAGTTTTGCAGCATCACTGTTGCAGCAATTGCGTAAATAATGAAATTAATAAGAACTTTCAACACGGGATATAAAGTGTCATCCATTTTTGATTTTGAACTTTGCGTAAGGGGTTGAATATAATTTGCAAGTATTGAATCTACAAGTCTTGCTATAAACCAAGCCACATCAAATACCCAAAGAACAATAATTATTTTTGAATATACTCTTTCAAACCCTGCGGATAAAACCAATGCATTCTCTGCATATTTTATTCCAACTAAAAAAACTGCTAAAACAATTGGAGCTCTTAAAGCTTCAACTAATAAATCATCAAGTCGCGTTTTAGTTTTCTTTGTTAAAGCACCAATTACTTTTGCAACTATAAAATAAGCAACTCGCACTCCTAAATATGTAACTGCTAGAATTATTAAAACCCACAGATACGAAGCAACAGTATTACCCCAAAAAGTTATTTCTAAAAATGCCATAAAAAATTAACACCCCAAATTTATTTATATACTTTTTCTATTAGTTCTCCACACCAAATGTGTTCAAACATTGTTCATATGAAGATCTGCAAAATAATTCCCCTTTATCTTGAATATATTTATCATTTAGATTGTCACCATACTTACAACCAACCATTATTTCTGCAACGTTTTCATCACTTCCAACCGCATAATAAAATAAACTTCCTTTAGCCATGCCCAATCTAAGACCGGATTCAAAATAAACATTTTCTTCTTCACTAAGTATCTTTCGTTCTCCATCAACAACTACTTTGACCGATTTTGAACCAATTGCTTCAACCAATATTTCATGATTTAAAATATTAAGAGTATCTCCATCTCTAAAAATATACTCTTTACATAAATCGTCTTTTCCTAATTTTTTTGTTGGAATATCAGTTGCTGGAATAGAAGGCACATCAGCAGCTACATCCAAACTAAGATTTAAACTTTCAAAATTATCCGTTGAAGTTTCAGGTGCACTTGAAAAAGGCCTCCAAATAACAATAATCAGTATGATCAAAACAACCAAAGCTATAGATGCCGTTCTTATGTTTATATACTCATATTTGTCATGTTTTCGCATAGTTTCACCCTAACAGAATATTTAGTAGCAGGAAGTATTTAAGCTTTTATACATTCCAATCGTCACCGTCTTTAGCCATCTCAGAACGGTATTTTGATCCTAAATTTATAAGCATAGAATAAGGTTTATCTAAAAATTCTTCCACAGGTTGGACAATTCCATTGTAGTTTCGAGTACAATCAACATTGTCGATTTGTTTGTTTGGATCTCCTAAAACCACAACTTTAGAACCAGTACCCATTCGAGTTATTATAACTTGCATTTCTTGCGGCGTAAAGTTTTGTGCTTCATCAACAACTAGGAAAGTGTTCTCAAAAGATCTTCCTCTAAATTTTGAAAAATGAGTAACTTCAAGAGCAGGACCAATAGGTAGTTTACCATTATCATATTCTGCTTTCGCCGCAGCCGCACTTCTTGGACCTCCAATTCTAGGTAGCTCTCTGTTTTGATGATATATCAAATCTCCAAATTCAAAATCTCTGTAAAAATGAAGTATCTTGTGAGCATCTTCAAATGGTTTTAAGTCATCAACAATTTTGTCAAATAAAGAACCAGGCAAGAAACCAACTTCCCTACCTCCTGCAGCATTATCCGATTTTAATAAAACCAGATTAGAATAAATAGGAGCACGATTACCATTATATTTTAACTTAGACATTAAGTGTAAAGGATCATCAGTTCCCTGTTCAGGAGTTGGTCTAGCAAAAGGGTTTCCCAGTTTTTATCTTTCAAACCTTTTTCTGAAAATTCCAATCTTTGGTACATTGCTGCAGCATACGAAAGTAGAGTTTTACCAGAACCCGCACCACCAACTAAAAATAACAACGAAACATTAGGATTTAATAAACCATATTGTAATGCAATATACTGAGTCATATCTCTTGGTGTCAAACCAATAAACGAAGGCATTACTTGTTTTCCTAAAATTATTTTTTTTGACTTTTCTCTAGGATGTAACAATCTCAAACGCACATTATCAGCTCTATTTATCGCACCCCATCGTCCACGACTAATATCGCCTTCAACTATTGCATAATCTTCTTTTCCAAGTCGCACAACTTGATTCATATAAAGCTCTTTTTTATCAAAAAATGATTCTGCTTCTTCAATTGGAAGAATATTATTTTCTACTTCATTTAATCTAGCTTCCAAGTTTTTAGAACCATTTATTACTCCTTGATTTAAGATAGAAATATCCCCCAATAATATTTTTGGAGCTTCGACAGGTAATTTTTTAGATTTGTAATCAAATCTTGTTTCGGGATTTGAAGAAATTATTTTTAATTCATCAGGATTAAAAGAACCAAGAGAATTAACTAAATAACTTAAATCAGAAGCTCCATCGACTAATGCAATATCTAAACCAGTTGAAATTTGACCTATTGAAAAGTTTAATTTTTTATCTTTATCATTTTCTATCGGGCAATTATTCATTCCTTTAGAAGTATAATTATCTAAATCAGAAAAAAATTCTTCGAGCTTATTTTGATATTTGGGATTTTTCTTTAAATATTTTAATTCATCGAATATATCTCTTGGAAGAACTAGCAGATTTTTGTCATCAGCAGAATCGCTTTTTTTCCCTCGATCAAATTCAACAAATATTTTGGACCCTGCCTTAGCATAGACATCAGAAGTAAGTATCGATATGTTATGATATTTTGTTTTTGTCAATAATTATTCCCTCACACAACCCTAAACGCATTTTTTATTGCTAAATAATTTTCTCCTTCAATAACTCTGTTTCCTTTTAAAGTACCTTTAGATCGTACTAAAGAATAAAGTTTATTGGCTCCTTTTCTTAATATTTCTGTTGGATTTAACACACCAGTTAAATTTGTTTCATTTATTATTTCTGTTAACAAAGGACTACTATAATTTGCATTTGGATTTGAGTTTCGTAAATAACTATCAACTGCTTCTTGCAAATCCCAAACAGCTTCATCCACGGAGAAAACGTTGTTTATTAAACCACTATTTATCGTGTATAAAACATCATAATAAGCTCTTAGCTCATCAGATGGAAGAGATTTTGCGTGCTTAGATTTTGTAAAATCATGAAGCGAATATATTAGTCCATGACCTATAACAATATTTCGTTCATATTCATCTACTAAAATATTATCAAGCTTTGAGAATTGGTTTATAAGTTGCCAGTTTCCAGCATAGGCATCTTTTTCTCTTGATGAACGTGGAGGTTTTGGTAACTTGAAATCCATAAAGAAAATCAATGCATAGCTCCTTATTAAAGGTTTCTATTGTGAAGGGGTAACATTTACTTATTTTTTGCCTCAATTGCTTCCTTGGCATCCAAAATCATATTATCAACTTCAGCCTCACTCATCCCGTGAGCCAATGAACCTTCAAGAATTGTTTCAGAGTCACTTATGAAACAACCCACGCAATGAAGACCATACTCCATAAAAATAGGCACTACTTCAGGATATAAAGAGACCGCGTCAGAAATAAGTAAATCTTTACTTAGAGGCGGTTTTGTATTCTTATTCTCGACCATTATTTAATCACATTTTTACTAAATTCTTATACTTTTTATTAATATAACCTTTAATATTTTGAGCTGAAGTATCCATTATTCTAGTGACTGCTTCTCGAGTATAAAATGCAAGATGAGGAGTTACAATAACATTAGGTTTGTGAAGTAATGCATGATTTTTTACAAGTCCGTGAAGTCTGTTAGGATTAACAAAACTTGATGAAGCCATTTTTGCTTCTTTTCTTAAATCATCTTCTAATTCCAAAACATCTAAAGCAGCTCCTCCAATTTTATTTTTATTCAAAGCATCAATCAAAGCTTTTGTGTCAATTAAAGGTCCTCGACCAGTGTTAATTATCATCGCACTTTTTTTCATAACATCAAATTCTTTTTCACCAATTATGTGACAAGTTCCTTCAACCAAAGGCAAGTGCAAAGAAATAAAATCAGCAGTCGTGCAAAGTTTCTTCAAACTCACATATTTGAAGTTAAGTTTTTTTTCTAAAGCCAGTGATTTGAATTTATCATAGGCAATAACATTCATGTTAAATGCATTAGCATATCTAATCATGTGTTGGCCAATGTTTCCAGTTCCCAAAATACCAATTGTTTTTCCTGCAAGATCAGATCCCATCAAACCTTTGTAATCGAATTTTTGATTTCTTGTTCTCCAAACTGCTTCTACAATGTGCCTATTTAATGCTTGAAGTAAAGCAAATGCGTGTTCAGCCACAGTATTTTGTCCATAAAAAGGAACATTAGAAACTTTTATTCCTCTTTTTTTTGCCTCCTCTAAATCAATATGATCAAATCCAGTACTCATTGTCGCAATATATTTTAGTTTTGAAAATTTGTCTAAAACTTGTTTAGTTATTTTTGAGAAAACAAATATCGCCAATACTTCGCTGTCTTTGTGCTTTAGAGCATTTCTAGCAGTTAATGGTTTTGGGTCGAAAAGTAATTTGTGTTTTGGTAATGCTTTTTGAAAAATTTCTTTTTCCCAGTTTTCTAGTTCGAAAAAGCTTATTTGCATAAAATATAACACCTCAAATGTTTAATCTAACCAAAGAACCAACATTAAAAGTCAAATCGGCACTTATAAATTTTGTTAAAGTAAGAGCAATCAAATAATTTTTAAATCAAAAAGAATTCTGATAAAACATCCCTATGATGAGGTTATTCCCGTCTGAAACTTTTTAGTGATGAGAAGAGAGTTATCTGAGGGAAATTTTTCTCAAGGACGAACTATGTCTTCAATATATAGGGAATCTTTAACAAGCCTTATTGCTTCTAAAACATCTTCTTTAGTTGTCTTGTCTCGTAATTCTATTCTCGCCCTTGCTTGTGCTAATCTCATTATTCCATGAACTAATCGAGGGCCTATTTCTACAACATATTTACTTTCATTAGTTTTTACATCTTCAATAAAATCAGAAATTAATTGCGCATAACGTTTGTCAAATTCTACATCTTGTTTTAATGAATATTCAATGTAGCCTTTTATGTATTCTAAGTCTTCTTCTCTTAATTTTATTGAATCACTTTTAACTATTTTTTTAGCAATGGTTGCAAGTTTATGAGCGTCTGGTTCTCTAATAACATAAGATAAGTGAAATCGAGATAGCAATGCTGCATCAAAAGGTAATTGTTCTTTTAATACACTTAAACTTCTTCCAACAAATTTATCTCCAACAGGGTTAGCCGTTGCCAGTATTCTTATCTCTGCAGGGATTTGTTTATGCATTCCTTTTTTATCATAAGTTACAAAACCTTTTTCCATAGCACTATATAGTGCGGCTCGATCTCGAACTTGCATTAAGTTTAATTCATCAATACAGCAAATTCCTTGATGGGCAAGAGGAAGTAATCCAAGTTCCAATTCTTTTCCTTTCATTGAAACACTAAGACCTGCACCGCTTGTTCCCGATCCAAGTCCGAACGAAGATATTGGAGCCAATCTTTGTGCCGATCTTATTATATCTGTTTTTCCAGTTCCAGGATCACCAACTAATAAAATGTGAAATCTTTCTTTTGAAAATAATAATAACAATACTGATTCTTTTATTTCAGCAAGACCCAAAATGTTTGGAGCAATATATCGCACTAATCTTTCATATGCATGTTTTGAAAACGAATGATATGAATTTCTTTGAGAACTTTCTTTTACTTGATGATTAATATCATTTATGAAAGTCTGCACTTGAGGATTTTCAATCATTATTTGAAATTGTGTGTAAGCAGAAAAATGAGCCAGTTCTTTGGATATTCTTGTTGGCGTTGTTACAATTCCTATTTTCTTTGTTTTTAACAAATATTTTATATCTTTTATTTGCTCAGGTTTTAAGTCATTAGATAACTTACTTATTGTTAACTTGTGATTTTTTGATAAAGGAAACAAAGACAATATCAAATCCTTAAATGTGCGTTCCATATTAACCTCTAGAAATTAAAGTAAGTTATTATTTATAAAGTTATAGAGTTGTTTGTATTCTTCTAAATTTAGAGTATATAAATTCTTATCAAGTAAGTCCGCTATAGTCTCTGAAAGAAGTTTTACCTCATTTTTAGTCTTTTTACCTTCTGAAATTGTCAAAATATAGTTTTTTACCTTTTGTTTTTGATGTTCATAAAAGGTTAGAAATATATCGCTTTCTTTTTTATATCTTAGAGTTACTAATGCAGAATTGACTTTTGGAGGAGGAATAAATTTTTCTGGCGAAATAGTTTCAACTAAAACTATATCATAAGAAAATCTTGTGATTAATCCAATTATTGAATCTCCAAATAACGCGTCTGCAAATTTTTTCCCACAAACCATGTTAATTTTTTTTGTTCTACGAAGTATTAATTTTATAAGCAATGGTTCACTGATGTGATATGGAATGTTAGCTACAAAATTGTCAAAAGTTATATCTTCTATTTCTTCTAAAATATTTCCTTGAATAAAACTTATTCTATCATCATAAATTTTGAATCTAGAATCTATTTCAACACAAATAAGTTCTCGAGGATTTTTTTCAAGTATTTTTTTGCTTAAATCCCCTTCACCACTTCCAACCTCCAGAACTATTTCGTCATTTTTTATTTCTGAAGAGTTAACTACTTTTTCTAATATTTCTTCATCTTTCATGAAGTGTTGTCCTAAGTCAAGGTTGTTTTCCATTTAGTCATCAATTTTCATTTAGAGTTTGTAGTTCAGAAATTTCTCCTTTTTCTTGAGTATAAGTATTTACTGCTTCTTTTAAAGATAATAACATCCTAATTATTGTTTTGTAAACACTTGGTTGTTTTGCTTCAGTAACATTACGGAGCACATCAACTAATATCTGAACTAAAGGCGTATGATATTGTTTGTCCATCTTATCTATTTCACCAAACGCTTCTAGGATTCCAACTGTAGTAAATTCATTTAGTGTTGATAATTTCAATAGGCTATCTCTTACAAATTCTCTTCCTTCTTGAGTCTGAAATGATTTTCTTTTATTATATGTGAAAAGCATATATGTTGCTCTTTGATCATTTGCTTGATCTATTCTAAAATATTCGTGTTTTTCTATTCTTTTTAGCATGTCAACGACATCATCACTTTCTGCACGTCCGAGCATTGCAAGATAAGATTCCCATTTAACTAAATCATTTATTGCTTGGGATTCATAATGTTTTAAGACTTCTTCTTTATCAGACATACTACTATCAAGAATCATACTAAATGCGCTCATCCGGTCACTACCATTTGTTGCAGTGTAATATTGTTCTTTGAGAATTTCGTGAATATCAGGAGTATCAAGTCGAGATAATAGTGCAAGTGCAGTGTTTTTGTAACCTCTAATATCTCCATCTTCGATTATTTTTTGAACATAATCTTTTTTCTCAGATGTTTTTCCATGATATTTTTTATATATTTTAAGCAAACCTTCTTTATTTTTAGTTGCAACAGCTTTGGATATTTTTGTTCTCACTTGATATAATTTTTCATAATCATGCGAGAATGTTTTATCACTCACATATTCAAAGTTAACTAACAATCCAGAGCCTACTTCTAACATTAATTTTTCATCACTAAATTTTTCCCAATACAAATCTAATATTTGAGAATCCACTTCTTCTCTGCCTTTTAGTAATTCTGTTTTTTCAGTATCTAAAAGGGCATACCATGCTAAGAATCTTGCAAATAAATCATCATCGTATTTGTATTGCGCTATTAAGCTTTCTCTTGGCTGCGTGTACTCAACCATTCCATAAAATGAGAACTCCCTATTCAAAGATAGAAAGAAAGGTTCATCTGTTTCAATCTCAAACTGATTATTTATTTCTTTAATAAATAACTCTTCCTCAAATAATTTTTTCCCATCTTTATCAAATCCTGCAAATGCAAATGGAAACATCCATTGTTTTCCTTCATCGTTAGATTGAGATAAATTTAGTTTTAATTTTCCATTGTCATATTCTGAAGTTATTTTTAGTGTTGGATAACCTGTTTGTTTAAGCCATTGTTTTGCCATCGGTGCAAGATCAAAACCCGTTTCTTTTGACATAGTATTAATCCAATCATCTGTTCGTGCATTTGAGTGTTTAAATTTAGAATGATATTTTGCGAATGCTTTTGTAAATTTTTCTTTACCAACAATACGTGCCATCATCCTTAAGAATTCTGGAGATTTAACATAAGTTATTCCAGTCACTAGCTCATCAGGAGTATTAAATCCATCAGGAACTATCGGCATGCTTGTTGCTCCCCGATCAAGAGATAGTGTTCCTGAATCAGGAGATATTATTCCAAGAGCAGAACCAAATCTATTAGCTTCTCTTCCAAAATGAAATTCTTCATAATGTTCTTGTTCGTATACAGTCATCGCTTCATTAAGCCAAAATTCAAATGGAGTATAACCAGTTACTTCGGAACCATTTAAGTTATGATAGAATTCATGTTCTTTAACACCAATAATGTAATGAATTAGTCTATCAGACACATCTTTTGATGGAAGAAGTCTGTTTCCTGCAATTGTAGTGTTGCCAACATTTTCCATTCCTCCAAAATTAGAATTTTGCATTGCAATTTCTCTATATACAGTTCCTGTATACTCATAACCCCAAGTCTTGTCTTGAGATAACTTTTTCATTTTGAGATTTAGTTCTTCAACTAATTCTTCATTTCCATCTTTTTCTGCTTGTTCTCGTTCTTTGAATAATTGGAATATTTCATTTCCTAATTTTTCATTTTCATATTTGTTCTCGCCAGTGAATAAGTGTATCCACATTATCCCATCAGTTAACATATCAAGAGAATGTCCACACGCAACTTTATCAGAACCAGGTAAAGCTAACAATTCCAATTTGAATTTGTTTCCATTTGGATATGTAAATACGCGTTCGTGCGTATCCCACGTTCCAACTCCTAAGAAAAATAAGTATGTTGCCATAGGAGTTGTTTCATTTGCAAATTCTACAGTCACTCTTCCCTCAACAACTTTACCATCCTCTCCAACGGCAGGAACTCTACCACCCAAGGGATCGCCATTAGTAATTATGTTAGTATATCTAGAATCAGCACTTATTTTTGTTCTATAAGTACATTTATTTGTCATATCATCAATACAAGGAACTATTTTTTGAAATCCCCATTGTTGACATTGAGTTATTTGCTGTGGAGGTGCACCCTCTGGTGTTTGATCATAATACAAACCTTCCAAATCATTTTTTGTCGGTCGACAAGTACTTTTTGTGTGAATGTGCAATTCGGTTCCTAAAGCTTGAGGAGTTTCAAACATTATATGAAGCAAGTCTTTTTCAAAATCATAAGTATATTTTACTTCACTTTCATTACAAAAGACGTCATGTATTTCAAGGTTTTTTGCATTCAAAGAAACTTTTGATAACACATCGGTTTGTACAATTACAATCTGTTCTGAATTAACAACAGTGTAATCATCAAATACATCAAAATGTAAGTTCATATGTTTGACCTTAATTGGTTGTGTACCAAAGTCTTCTGGATAGAATTTGAATAGTTTTTTTTCAGCCATAATAATCAACTTTAAGCAGAAATCTTTCATTAATAAGCTTTGTGTAACACAAAGATGTACTCCAAAAAAGGAATAAATCAATATTCAGAGAGTTTATAAAGGAAGTTTTGTTTTTCTAATTTATGGATTTAATTATTCATCATTATCAGGGCGCTAAAGACATCGTTAAAGAAGACATCATCGCTTTAGTTGGTAAAAAGAAAGTTACTGGCGAAGATAAACTAACAATCATAAAAGATGTTAGTCCTAAAGAGATTGCTATCCTTTCATTTAGACTTCAAAGCGCCATTCATTTAGGCGTTCTTCTTGGGAAAGATAAATTTAGTGGAACAGTTGAAGACTCCCTTAGTAAGATAGAGAAGAAATTTGATCAAAAAACACTCGATTTATTTTTGAAAGATGCAAATTCTTTTGGTGTTCGAACTGTCAAAGACGGCGAAGTCTCTATACCGAGTCCTGATGTTTCATCAAGTGTTGGAGAATGGTTTTTTAATCAATCAAAAAAAGAATTAGATGTTAAACTTAAGAATCCAGATTTACCAATACTTGCTATAATTACTGACTCTGAGTTAGTTATTTCATTAGATGTTATTGGTTTTTCACTTAGCAAAAGACCATATAAAATTGCACTACACTCCGGATCAATCAATGGAGTCATCGCATATACTATTGCGCGTTTGTCTGGAATGACAAAGGATAGTTTAATTGTGGACCCATTTTGTGGTGGAGGTACAATTCCTATAGAAGTTGCAACATACAAAGAAGAAACCAGCTCTTTTCCTTATGAAAACAAGTTTACAGGATTTAGAATTCCAATCCTTAAATCTAGTTTTGAAGAAGTTAGTAAACAAATTCTTGACAAGGAACTTTCAAAAGAAATCTCTGTCTTTGGTTTTGATAATATGTTAAAAGTTATTAAGGGCGCTCAAAAGAATGCTAAACTAAGTGGAGTGTTTACTTCAATCACACTCTCTAAAGTGGATATTGATTGGGTTGATTCAAAATTTGAACAAGGAGAAGTTGATTTAATTATTACAAACCCCCCTCAAATTAGTAATCGAAATGGTAATCAAAAACAAATAACCAAAGTATATGATGATCTTTTTTATCAAGGCAAATACCTTCTTTCTAAAAAAGGAGTTTTAGCAGTTCTTCTTATTCATAGCGATGAAGCAATCGAAATGGCATCTAAGCACGGTTTTAAAGTATTTCAAACTATTCCTGTTCAAAGTGGTGGTCAAAAATACGATTTGATTAAATTTAAACAAAAATAGACTTCTTTAAAATTAATGTATTATCAATAAATTATAAATACTAGTTTTGTTATAATAATTGTTATGGCAGATTGCGAAATGTGTGGCTTAAGTGTTGGTAGTCTTGTTTCAGCTAAAATTGAAGGAACAATAATGAAAGTTTGTCCTAATTGTGCTAGGTACGGCGCACAACTAGAAACACCGTCTCAAAGAGTTAATAATTTTACAAAATCCAGACCTAAAAGAACCTTTGTTGATCCTGATGAAAATAAAGTAATCGTAAAAAATTATTCTTCTTTAGTTAAGAATGCTAGAGAAAAGTCAAAATTGAAACAAGAACAAGTTGCAAAAGAGCTTAATGAAAAAGAATCGCTTATTCACAGCATTGAATCTGGAAATTTAAAACCCAGCTTTAAGACAGCTAGAAAATTAGAGAAGTTTTTTCATATAAAACTTATTGAAGAAATTCCTGAACTTCAGCAAGACTCTATAGCGTTGGGTGCTGAAGAAGCAGAACCATTAACAATGG
>JAFGOT010000017.1 GCA_016926395.1 Candidatus Woesearchaeota archaeon | reverse complement strand
GGGTGGCTTTCTTGCCTTCACTATTGTTTTTACCCCCCAACGAATAGAACTGGTGAAGGCAACTTTTTTTCAACTTCTTACAATATGTTTATAAATTAACAATTCCTTATTAGACTTATAAAGAGAGAGTTAGTGTACTATGGCTGGAATAAATTTAGATTATTTTAGAGGACTTGATAAATATTTAGCGCCTCAAGAAGAAAATCGATTCCTTTCTGGAAAAACCGTCGGAGAAGATGGTGCTCCAAATTTATCTAAACCTATCACTTCTATTAAAAAATTAGGAACTACTTTTGTTGCTGAAAGGACTGCTTTTGGTCAAGATGTTCTAAAAGGTGTTATTAGTAATATTCGAAAAGGTTCATCAACTCTTCAATTAGCTGGTTTTACAACTCATGATTTATCTGCAACTGGTAAATCCAAACGAGAAGCAATTAGAGAGGCTCTAAAAGCCAGCGAGGTTACTTGGGAAGGTTTAGAGTTTGCTCCAAATCAAGAGGGTGGTGTTGCTGGTTTGTCTGGTTTTGATTTTAGATCTGGCCAATTTAATGATCAAAGGAGAGAAACTGACAAACGAAATATTCGAGAAGCTATTCGTTTTGCTGCAGAAATAGGTGCGGGTGGTGGTGTTGACCTTTGGTCTAGAGAATTTACTCGTTCTATTAGTGGTAATTTTGATGGTTTTGTGGATTTTGAAGGGGCTGATCCTAACAAAGATGCTGTTTATACTCTTGTTGACGACCGAACTGGTCGTGCGATTCATCAGTTTCAAACTGGCCAACTTGGTGGTCAAGGAATGGCTAAGATTTCTGTTCCTGTATGGGGTCGTTCAAAAGAAAATTATACTGATTCAAATGGTGTTTTAGTTCAGAAAGGCGATTATATTGATGCAACAGGTAACAAACTCTCTGCAAATCCTAATGATCCAAACTTTATTATGAATAGAGCTCCAAAATGGAACTCTGAAAAACAAGAATTTGAGTCTAAACAAATGGATTGGAATGAGTTTAAAGAGTATTCTCAAAATTTAAACAAGGACCTAAATCTTAATTTAACGCCTGAAGAGTGGGTTGGACGGATTCAGATGGAACAACAATTTGCACAACTTAGAGCAAATGCTATCTACCACGAACAACGTTATGAGCAGGAGTTGGAGCAATTAAAACACGCTCAAGAATTAAAACGAAATAAATCTCAAATAGAATCTCAATTTAATGAGTTACAATCAACTGGTTCTCAAATAATGTCTCGTCTTAGTGAAATTCAAAAGAAATCTCAATCTGGAGAAGATCTAAGTGAACAGGAACGTCAAGAATTTTCATATTTATCTAATGCTCGAGAGCAGTTATCTTCCGAACTAAAGACGGTAAGTAATCAACTTGAGCTTATAGATTCTATTCCTCGTTTGCAACTTGGTATTCAACACACTCAAGAAACTTCTGGTCGTGCGGATGCACAGGCTAAACTTGCTTGGGAGAATGTTAATCATATCAAAAAAATGGAGGATTATGGTAAACAAAAAGCATTTCAGTCCTATGGTGAACTTGGTATTGAAGCATTAAAACAAACACAAGCACATAATGTTGCAAATCCTATTTATGTTGGTCCTGAACTTGGCTGGCCTGAAGGATACGGTGGTCACACTGATGAGTTCATTGAAATCATTCAAAATTCAAGAAAAGAAATGGTTAATCAAATGAAAAAAGATCCTCACTTAAGATCCAGATATAAAGATTCTGAAATGCAAGATCTTGCAAAAAAACATATACAGGGTGTTCTTGACACTTCGCACTTGTCTATGTGGTATAATCATTTTCCGCGTCAAGGTAACGAGTCCGAGGAAGAACGTCTTAAACGTTTTAATGGTTGGTATCTAAAACAAATGGATAAACTTGCTGACGCTAATGTTATTGGTAGTGTTCAAATTGTAGATAGTGCTACTGGAGATCACCAACATCTTCCAATTGGGGAAGGTATTTTTCCAACTGTTGAAGCTGTTAAACGATTACAAAAAAAAGGTTTTAATGGTCCTATAATTTCAGAAGGTCATATGTATGAAGATACTGATCCTGGTTCTACTCAATTCTCTTTATGGAATGAATTTGGTGGTAGTATTGGTTCTAGAGGAGGTCATTTTTCAACTTTTAAAGGAGGGAATCCTTTTGGTAATGTTTATTCTGGCAGGGGTGCTGCCGGTTATAGAGCTCCACCAAATTACATAATTGGTGCATACAATCCATCTAATGACTGGCAATTATGGTCAGGTACTCCTTTGGAATAGATTTATAAATGATTAGTTCTAGTATATTGCTAGAGGGTTCAGTCACCGTACTGATTGAGGGTTGAATATAGATGGTACAAATTTCTTTTGAATTTAAGAAGCGACCCGTTTCTTATCATTATCACGAAGATGATTTTAATTTAACTAAACAATTAGCTGACAAACTAAACTCTGAACTTGGAGATTTACTAAAGGGCGTGATTCTTTTTGGCAGTGCTGTTCGTGGCTCCTCAACTGAAAAATCTGATATTGACGTTCTCCTTTTAATTAATGATTTGAGTGTTGTATTTTCTGAAGAGGTTATTACTTCTCTTCGTGTAATAATACAAAATACTGCAAGTGATATTTCTGAAAGCTTTCATATTACGCCTATGCATTTAAGTGATTTTTGGGATTATGCAAAAAATGCTGATCCTGTTATTGTTAATATTTTGCGAGAAGGTAAAGTTGTTTATGATGAAGGTTTTTTTACTCCGATGCAAACTCTTCTTGACGAAGGAAAGATAAGACCTACTAAAGAGGCAGTTTGGACTTATTATAATCGTGCTCCGCAAACGTTAAAACAAGCAAAGTCACACACTCTAAAAGCGACTGTTGATTTGTACTGGGGCGTTATTGATGCAGCTCATGCTGCACTTATGCACATTGGTATCGTTCCTGGCGCTCCTCATGAGGTTGCGGAACTTCTTGAAAAACATTTTGTTAAACATCATTTTTTAGAAAAAAAATATTCTGATACGTTAAGATTATTTTATCGTCTTGCAAAAGATATTGGGCATAATAAAAAAACTCACATTTCAGGCGTTGATTTTGATAAGTATTATGTTCGAGCAGAAATTTTTATTCAAAGGATGAAATTTATTTTAGGTCACGATCCTTCTATTTTCAAGAAAAATTAGACCTCGTCTATTTTCTCATGAACCTGAACAAATCTTATTACTACAAGTATTAGATATCCTGATAGTGGAATCCAAGATATGAATTTATTGTAGTGAAGAATTAATGTATAAAACACAAAACTTGCTTGAATAAACATGTAGCTTGCATGATACCACCCACCATTGTTAAAAACATATTTTTTAGGTCTAGACCAATCATTGTGGTGTGCATAATTTTTTCTCCAAATAATAAAAGATGTTGTTAATATTAATCCTAATAAACATGCAATTGATGCAATGAATGGTTTGAAAATTTCTATTGTGGCTATTGCAACTGCATTAAATAATGGTAGAAAAATAATATCTCCCCATCCATCAATCAATCCAACTGGATATTTTTTAAGATGTTTTTCTTTTCCATAATGTCTGCTTAGAATATAGAACATGAATGGTCCAATGATTAAAGTAACTAAAATTGTAACAACACTATTTAACATGTAACTAAATTAATAGATTTAGTATAAAAAATTATTGTAGAATTTGAAAAAATAAATTGCCAGTTCACTGTTTCCAGTTCACCGGTTCAGAAAAAAGTTTACTTTTTTTCTGTGTAACCGCATTTACCACATGCGTTTCTATTTTTATGACTTGCCATAAAAACTCCAGGTCCACATTTTGGACAAGATTTGTTTTTACTTTTGCCATTCTCATAAGATTTGCTGATTGAGTATGCTGGTTTTTTTTCTTTAGCTGCTGCTGCGGATGCTGCTGGTTTTTTAGCTGCTGCCATTTTATTGTGCCTCTTCCTCTACTTTTGGTTCGTGACCTTTGTGTTTTTCAACAAGGTTTTTTCTTTCGTTTCTTTTCATAACTTCTTCATTTTCGTAAGCGTAAGCAGTTATGTTTGCACTTGTTTCACCAAATAGAGTGTCTATTTTTTTTATGATTAGAAGTTTTTCATCGATTTTAGCTTTTTTAGCTAGCTCTACTTGAACATCCTTTCTGTTCGGAGTATTGCCTTCGAAGTTGATTTTTGCTACTATTTCTTTTCGACTTAGAAGTGGATTTTCTTTTTGGTTTTTGATTGTAAGATCCATTATAATTTCACCGTTTAACTTTGATACAATAGTCGCCTTCTACAACAAATCCCATTTGTTTAGCAATTTGACTATTTGTAGGGTCCATGATCGTAACTTGTCCTTGCCAGCTTTCGGAAAATGCTGCTTTTTTACATACTGGGCATAATTCGCCTTCAACGAATATTTTGCATGTTCGACAAACTTTTTTCTTCATTTTTTCACCTTAAAAAATGCTCAAAAACCTGGCAAGATTTTTGTTTGCATGGATATTTAACTTTACTTATTTACGCAATTTTAACCGGTTTGCCAATTGCTTGACCTGGCATTCCTGTTTCAAATAATACTCGAATAGCTCCGCTATTACCATGAGCTGACCGTACTTCACCAGTAATGTCTTTTTTACCAGTGTTGTAAGTAACTTTTTTACCTACTAGTTTTGCAGCTTCTTCTTTAGTAGTAATATTTTCGACAGTAATGATCATTTGGTTAGTTACTTGCGTATGCTTTCCGCCTTTGTAATTAACAATTGTGCCATTCATAGTAGTATCGAGAAATCGATGTTTGTTTATAAAGCTATCTTTTAACTTTCTTAGAGCGACTCTTACATGTTTCTAGCGCCCAAGATTCCATCTAAAAGCATAACTCCGCCTGCTAATAGTAAGATTATGTGCTCAACAATTGTTGGTATTGCTGGTAGCGGTATTATTCCAAATTGTCCAACTAAAAGTGTTGCCCCTGCAAGTAATACTAAGAGTCCAACCATAAAATTTACTGCTCTTGGCATCATTTGAACCATTCCCATTCCAACGCCAAGCATTCCGTCAAGAATTATCACCAAGCCTGCAATTGCAAGCAATCCATATATTATTATTCCTGGGATTGTTGGTAGATTAAAACCAATTACTGAACCAAATATTCCAATCACGCCAATTGCTGCTGTAATTATTGCTAGAATCAAGTTTACTGCTCTTGGCATTTCCATGCCTGCAATCATTCCTTTTCTTGATTGGAGAAGTCTCATGTATTTAAAAATGACTTAATTTATTTATAAAGTTTTGGTTGATTTACTATAATATTTATAAAAGGAAGATGATTCTTTAATCCTACGCACCACAACGGTTGCAGATTTCAGTTCTCTGATTTTTGTTTCGCTGTTTGGTCGCTGAAATGGTCTTATGGTGGTTGTTTTCAGTTCGCTGATTTCCGCGTAGCTATATGACACAAGGTAAATAAAATGGCACGAATGTATAGTCGAAAAAAAGGTAATTCAGGAAGTACTAAACCTTCCGCTCCTCAAGCTCCGTCTTGGGTAAAATATTCCGCTAAGGAAATTGAACTTCTAGTTGTTAAATATGCTAAAGAAGGAAAAACTGCAAGTCAAATTGGTCTTTTCTTAAGAGATGAATATGGTATTCCTAGTGTTAAAGTTATGACTGGTAAAACTATTTCTGCAATACTTGGCGAAAAAGAAATGACTAAAAAACTTCCAGATGACTTAACTGCTCTTCTAAAAAAAGTTTTGTCAATTCAAGAACACTTAGAGGCAAATCATAAAGATCAACCTGCTGTTAGAGGTTTGACTTTAACTGAATCTAAAATTCTTCGATTAGTTAAGTATTACAAAAAAACCGGTCGAGTTTCTAAAGATTGGAACTACAATCCAAAACAAATCAAAATGAATATCGAGTAAACTTAGTTGTTTACTTTCATTTTTTTTCTTTTTTCTTATTGCTGTTCGCGAAAGTTTTTTTTAGCTTACCGTTTGCAGTTTAACTATTAAAAGGGGATATTTTATGTCTTTACATGATGATTTTGTAGATGCCGCAACTAAGGCGGGAAAAGAATTTGTTGAAGTAGCAAAAGGTAAACATGTTGCTCTTGTTACTCATTTTGATACTGATGGTTTAAGTTCTGCTGCTCTTTTAGAACTTGCTTTTGATAGAGAGAATATTTCGTATGTTACTATGCACGCCCAATCTCTTGATGAGATTTTTTTAGATTCTGTTTTTAAGACTGACTCTGATGTTTATGTTTTTGCAGACATTGGTGCTACTGTTCTTGAAAAAATATCTGAGTTTGCAAATGATAAACTAGTTTTTGTTCTTGACCATCACGAACCTTCCACTAATGATAATTTACATTTAGTTCATATTAATCCTTTGGTTAGTGGTGTTACTGAAAAAAACAGTATCAGCGGTAGTGGTGTTTGTTATTTCTTTGCTATGGGTATGAACAAAGATAATCGTACACTTGCTCACTTAGCTGTAATAGGCGCGATTGGTGATTCTCAAGAAGATAATGGTTTTCAAGATTTAAATAATAGAATATTACAACATGCTGTTATTCAAAAGACTGTTGTGTTATCTAAACAAATAAAACTTTATGGTATTAATTCTCGTCCTTTACTTAAAGTTCTAGAATACAGTAGTGATGTTGACATTCCGGGCGTAACAAATGATCCTAAAGGTGTTAAAGATTTTTTAGATGATCTTGGTATTATGTGGGAATGGAATGGCCGATTAAAAAAATGGTTTAATTTAAGACCTTTTGAACAAGCTGCTATTACTGAAAAGATTCTTGAATTAAAAGGAGCTCAAGAGGATGATTCTAAACTATTGGTTTATGCTTATTCTCTTCCAAATGCACCTAGACGTGAAATGATTGATATACGTGAGTGTGCAACAATAATTAACGCAAGCGGAAGACTCGAACAATATAGGGTTGGTGTTAATACATTAAAAGGAGATAGAGATGCCGCACAAATTGCAAGTATGAATCTTCGTGTTTACAAATCTGCAATCAGGGATGCACTTCAAATTGTTGATGATAAAAGAGCACAAGGTACTTTAATAGAAAATGATAAATTAGTTTTAATTGATTTTGAAAATAAAATTCCTTCAAGTATTGTTGGTATTGTTGCTTCAATTCTTGCAAGAAATAAAATTTATCGTGAAGGTGTTGTAGTTTGTACTCTTGGTGAAACATCTACTGATGAAATTAAAGTTTCTCTTAGGGTAAGTTTATCTGCGAAAGATTTTAAACTTCAAGAAGTCTTAAGTGATGCAGTTTCCAAAGTTGGTGGAACTAGTGGCGGTCATGATAATGCAGCCGGTGCTGTCATTAACAAAGACAAGAAAGAAGAATTCATAGAATCAATAAAAGCTTCTTTTTAATGTCCCAAAAATTTCATTTTTGAGGACTATAAACGCTTCATTTTAGTTTTATTTTCTTTCTTTCTCGCTAATTTTATAAACAAAGCCTATTTTTTAAGCTGTACTATGGCAGAAGAAAACCGTTTAATACAAGAACGAGTCAGAAAACTTAACGAGCTTAAAGAGCTAGGTATAAACCCGTACCCTCACAAGTTTGATGTTACTAAGAAGTCTTCTGTTATTAAGAGTGATTATTCTTCATTAGAACCTGAGGATCATGTTGATGATGTCGTTTCAGTTGCTGGTCGTATTATGCTTATGCGTAATATGGGTAAAGCTTCATTTGTTACAATACAAGATGGTGAAGGTTCTCTTCAAGTTTATCTTAGAAGTGATGATGTTGGTTCCGACACTTACAAACTTCTAAAAAAATTAGATATTGGAGACATTATTGGTGTTAAAGGTTCTATTTTTAAAACCAGAATGGGTGAAGTTACTGTTCATGCTAAAGAGTATGTTATTCTTTGTAAGGCTATTAAAACTCTTCCTGAAAAATTTCACGGCGTTAAAGATACTGAGATAAAATATCGAAGACGACATTTGGATTTGATTATGAACAAAGGTAGTAAAGATATTTTTGAAAAAAGACTACGAATTCTTCAAGCTATTCGTGAATTTATGATTCAGCGTGGTTTCTTAGAAGTTGAAACGCCTATTTTACAAACACAATATGGTGGTGCTTCTGCTAAGCCTTTTGTAACTCATCATAATGAACTTGATATGGATATGTATCTTAGAATTAGTCCTGAATTATTTTTAAAACAATTATTAGTTGGTGGTTTTGAAAAAGTTTTTGAGATTAATAAAAATTTTCGAAATGAAGGTATTGATACAACACATAATCCTGAGTTTACTTTACTTGAAGCATATCAAGCTTATGCTGATTACCATGATATGATGGACTTGATGGAATCAATGTATGATTTTGTTGCAAACAAAGTTTTAGGAACTACTATTGTTGAATTTAAAGGTCAAAAAATTGATGTTAAAAAGCCTTGGCCAAGAATTACGATGGCTGATTCTATAAAAGAACATGCGGGCATTGATGTTCTAAATATGGATGCAACTCAGCTTCAAGATTTTGTTGAAGAAAATCTAATTGATTTTGAAAAAGAAGTTAATTGGGGTAATTTAGTTGGTGCAATTTTTGAACATTTTTGTGAAGATAAATATATTAACCCTACTTTCATAATAGACCATCCTCGTGAATCTACTCCTTTATGTAAGGGTCTGAGATCTGGTGATGCTCGTCTTATTGAGCGATTCGAACCATTTTGTATGGGTATGGAACTAGGTAATGCTTATTCTGAATTAAATGATCCTGTTCTTCAAAGAACTCTTTTAGAAGATCAACAAAGACAACTTGATGCAGGTGATGATGAGGCTAATCCTATTGATGAACAATTCTTAGATGCTATGGAAACAGGCATGCCTATTGCAGGTGGTATTGGCATTGGTATTGATAGAATGATTATGATCCTTCTTGGTCAAGAATCAATTCGAGATATTATTTTCTTTCCAACTATGAAACCTTTAGATAAGGTAGATTAGTTTTTTCTTTTTCTTTCTTCGGTTGTGATTATTTTTTCTCTTCTTTAGCACAGCTTCATCATGTTTATAAATGAGTGCGAATATTCTAATCACTAGTGCGTAAAGTACGCATAAACTAACAAACGTTGGGTGATATACAAATGGTAGAACATATAACTCCAGAAAATTTTGAAGAGAAAATAGTAAAATCCGACCTTCCAGTCCTAATTGATTTTTGGGCTCCTTGGTGTGGTCCTTGTAAAATGATGGGTCCTGTATTTGAAGAACTTTCTACAGTTTATGAGGGTAAAATTAATTTTGTTAAAATTAATACAGAGGATTATCCTGAACTTGCAGGCCCTTTTGGAATTCAAGGTATTCCTACTTTAGTTCTTGCTAAAGATGGTAAAGAAGTTAATCGATTAGTTGGATTCTTGCCAAAAGATCTTCTAAAACAGAGAATTGATTCGATGCTTTAAGCGTTGATTTTTTCTTTATTTTTTCTTTTTTGAAAATCCTAGGTGTATAGAAATGGAAGAAACAAATTATGATATTATTATTATAGGCGGCGGTCCTGCTGGATTTACTGCAGGTATTTATGGCGCTCGTGCTAATCATTCTACTTTAATTCTTGAAGGAACTTTGCCTGGAGGCCAACTAACAACTACTACTGAAGTTGAAAATTTTCCTGGTTTTCCAAAAGGTATTGATGGCAACGAACTTGTTAGTCAAATGAGAGAGCAAGCTATTCGTTTTGGTGCTGTTGATAAATTCGAATCTGTTGATTCTGTTGATATGTCTTCTTATCCTTACAAAGTAAAAAGCGGTGAAACTATTTATTCTGCTAAATCTGTTATTCTTGCTACAGGTGCTAGTGCTAGATATTTAGGTTTAGAAAGTGAAGATAGACTTAAAGGAAAAGGTGTTAGTGCTTGTGCTACTTGTGATGGTTTCTTCTTTAAAGATAAAGTTGTTGCTGTTATTGGTGGTGGAGACTCTGCTATGGAGGAAGCAAATTTCTTAACTAAATTTGCATCTAAAGTTTATTTGGTTCACAGACGTGATGAATTCAAAGCTAGTCCTATTATGGTTGATAGAGTTAAAGCAAATCCGAAAATAGAATTAGTTCTTAATAGTGGTGTTGATGAAGTTCTTGGTGAAAATAAAGTTGAAGGCCTTGTTCTAAAAAATACTATTACTGGGGAATTATCTGAACTTTCTTGTGATGGTGTTTTCCTTGCTATTGGTCATCAACCTAATGTTGATTTGGTAAAAGATATTGCTCAAATTGATGAACGTGGTTACTTGAAAGTTATTCCTGGTACTTCAAAAACTAATGTTGAAGGTTTGTTTGCTGCAGGTGATGTGGCTGATCCTACTTATCGTCAAGCTATTACAGCTGCTGGTAGTGGTTGTAAAGCTGCTCTTGATGCACAAAGATTTATCGAACATAAAGAAAGTTTGGAGGATTGATTGTGGTGGTTTCGTTTGCTTGTAAACAAATTGATTTGAAAGATATTTTGATGTGTAGTTTTAATCTTAACAAAACAGAGTATAATCTTTTGCTCTTTTTAATGAAGCAAACTGAATCTCTTTGCGCTTCTTCTATTGGTGAAATGGTTAGCAAAGATAGAACCACTATACAAAAAGCAATCAAGCACTTGCTTGACATGGATTTAGTTCATAAACATCAAGTTAACCTTGATCAAGGAGGTTATATTTTTGTTTATAAAATTAAAGACAAAGAGTATTTGCGTAAAAGAATAACTGAAGTTGTATCTGAGTGGTATAATGCAGTTCTTTCTGAAGTTAAAAAGTGGTAGAAATTTACTAAATTTGATTTATTATTTTGTTAAAATAAAAATTGAAGCATTGCTTCAATTATTTCTTTTTAGATTTTGCAACTTTTGTTGCTGCTTCTACTCCTTTAACGCCTTTGATTAGAGCGTTAGTATGTTCTTCATATCTGTGAAGATAGTTTTCTAAATATCCATACCATGCTAGGAAAATAGCTGCAACAAAAATTCCTTGTGCGTATGTTAGTAGGCTTCTAAATACCAAATATCCGCCACCTAAGAATAGTATTAGTAATATTGTGTGATTTCTTCGCATTATGCTTTCTTGTCTTTTTCTAATTTCGATATTAGATTCACGCATGATTCTTTCACGTAGAACTTTGCAACTCATTTTTTTTACCTCTTGTTAAAAAAATACTCAAAAATGAAAATTCATTTTTGTTTGCATTTTTTTTACCTCTTTTGCTTATTCAATAATAAGCAGGATGTACTTATTTCTAGAATTATTATTTATAAATCTTGTGGGATGTGTATTTTTGGTTATATTTTGATTTTAGAAAAAATAAAAGAAGGATCTTCCACGTAAGTTAGGGGTTTAGGGGAGGGGTGGTTTACAAGAAGAAACTCTCGCGGAAGACACCTTCTTTTCTTGGGGGGTTTACAAAGGAGAAGGATGTTGCCATCCAACTTCTATTAATCGTGAAAGCACATGATGTGCTTTTAGGGGGTTATTTGAAAACGATAAAGTTTGTTGTTGCTTTGGTTGTTTTATCGTAATTCAAGCGGACTTTTTCGAAGTTCTTGAAGCCACATAAGACCGATTCTCATCATGTTCTTATTGAACTTCTCGCTGATTTTGTACGTTTTTTTGTACAAATCATAATCGATTAAGCCCATTGTTTTCATTGGGGTCAATATACGGTCGTAAAATTGCCGTTTATTGTATGATATACTCACCTTCTTTTTCTGCCGGAAAGGACCGTTGGTCATAGTTTCTGTTGTTATACCGTCATGTAGAGCGGTAGCAAAGAGACTCATTTCTGTTTTTCCAATCTCTCCTCCCTTGACCTTCATCTCATCGATTAGGAGTCGAGCAACTTCCACTTGTTGTGTAGTTGCGAAGATGATTTCATACACATCTTCGGGAAGGTTAAATTGATTGAACAACATAACCATACATCTGACATTGACATACTAGTATATAAATATTGTGTTTTAGTATACTATATTGTATATTGGTGTGGGTTTGTTCTTTTATAGAAATTCTCTTTTTTGGCCTTTCTACATGGTTTTTTAACCTTTTTTTGCGAAAAGAAGTTTATTTTGGCGTTATTTAGCCATTTTACATATATTTATGCTAAGTGAATTGTTAAAAAAACGTTATATTTATATTTGAATTAACATTCCCGCTTTTAAAGACGTGATTTTTTATGAAAATACTACGAAAACACCACAGAGAATATGACGATTTGGCAAAAACAACACCCTCCGGCACTAAAAAAATTAGTGTGATTCTTCCAGCACGAAATGAGCATCAAACAATTGGAAGATATCTTCCTGAATTTGCAGAATTGATGGAAGCTGGTTTTATTCATGAAATTATTTTAGCTGATAGTTCAGACGATGGTAGAACTATTAATGAATTTCTTTCATCTGCAATCAAAACAGAACCTTTTGCTTCTATGATTGCATTAGCAAAAGAAAAAGGTTTACCTTTGCCTGTTAAAGCTGTTAGTGTTTTTGATCCTCGATTTGAAAAATTATTTGGTAAAAAAACCGTAGAACCAGGAAAAGCACCTGGTAAAGGTCGAACAATGTATGTTGGAATGGCAGTTGCTACTGGCGACCATTTTATATTTTTAGATAGTGATTTTTTCAATATTCATCCAAGATTTTTGAATGGGTTAATAGGTCCTATTGAAAAAGAAGATGCTCAATTAGTGAAGGCTACTTTCGAACTAGAAGATGAATGGCAAACGGTTATTGATTTTTGCAATGAAGAAGGTAGAGTTATTCCTACTTGTGATACTTTATTAAATAGTTGTGTGAGTCGAAATTTAGCAAGACCACTTATGCAGCTTCTTAATGATATTGGCACTCATCCTGGGGTGAATGAATTTGAAGGGCCTATTTCTGGTGGTTATGGTGCTTCTGCTGACATTTGGAAAAATATGCGAATTCCAACAAGGTATGGTATTGAAGTTTATTCACTTATGCAAATAAGCAACTTATTGGATGAAGCCGCATTAGCAATTGATGTAAACCTTGGAATTGTCGATCAAACTTCTACTGAATTAGAAGGTAAAAAAATGATTGGAAAAAATATAATTGGTGCTTACTTTAGAGCGCTAAAAGAAGATTTTCCTGAAACATTCTCTCAAATAGTAAAAAATCCTAGAATTTTCAAACTTAACTTTACAAAAGTTGCTTCACTAAACAGTGTTCATGTTGATGACGTTGAGCAAGTTAGATTATATGGTGATTTAATAGAGGAGAGGTTAGTTGATACGTCAATATTAAACAAAACTCTTATCTTACCAGAACTGAACGCTAATTCATATTATTCCGAGAACAAGTTTTTAATCCACTCTATGGCCAATGACTTTACTGTAGAACGAGTTAATATTTTGCTTGATTCTTTCAAAGAAAATGAATCTTTTGTTAAGCCTTCTGTTGAGTCATCAATTTCTTTTTAGTTTTTTTTATTTTTTTAAAGGGGGTTTAAATGAACAAATTATTTTCACTTAATAAAAAAACTTTATTTGTAGGTGCTCATCCTGATGATATTCCTATTTTTGCAGGTATAACTATTTTGGATTGTCCTGAAAATTCTTATGTTCTTACTTTAACTGATGGTGCTCCTTTATTTGAAATAGATTATCCTGTGGTGGGTGACGATGGTGTTTCCTACAAAAATCCAAAAGAATATGCAAAAAAGAGATTGGAAGAAGATTCTAAAGCTTTTGAATCTTTAGGTGTCGCTAATTTTTTTAATTTTAAATTTAGCGATCAAGACTTAATTAATAATGTTTCTAAGGTAATAGAAAAGTTAGACTCTTTTGTAGTTGATTGGAAAATAGAACAAATTGTAACTCATGGTTTTCCTCAAACACACCCTGATCATGAAGTTGCTTGGTTTGCAAGTCACATGGTTGCTAAAAATAATAGTATTCCTGTTTGGGAGTTTCCAAATTATAAATTTGATGAAGGTGTTTGTATAACTGAATTTCCACCCACTTCTACTTATTTGAGTTTTTACAAAAGGACTTTAAATGAAGATGAATTATCTAAAAAAAAAGATTTGCTAAAAATATATTCCTCACAAGAAGGTATTCTAAAAAATCACTTATTGTCTGTTGAAGAATTTGGTCAACGAGATTTTATTTTAGATGTGCTTTTGCAAAAAGTTCCTTATCTTAGTCCTTGGATTAGAGAGTCTAAACCAGAAGATGTTCGAATTAATTTTATGAATTTTATAGGTGATCAATTTGAATAATATTGTATATAATAGTGTTAATTTTAAAACCAACAAACCAAAAATGTTTGTGATTGCAGCATCTCCTTATTCTGTTGAGAATTTTAATGAGCTTTATTCAGATTTTGAAATTGGTGTAATAACTTCTTTTTTTCAAAAAAGTTTACCTCCAAATACTATTGTAATAAATCCTGATTTAAAAAAAGATATATCAAAAAGATTTATTGTTCAAAATAATTTTGAACAACCTTACTTAATTAGTAAATTAGCTTCTGAAGATGAGGGTCTGAAAAAAATTATTGATACTGTTTTACTAAATGATTCTGTTGTGTATATGAAACCTTTAACTATGAATCAAGGAATGCAATTTGAAAATCCTAGAATTATAACTTTAGCTCCAAGTTTTGAATCTGTTAACTATTTTGATAATAAATTAGAAAATAAAAAATTATTGAATGGAAAAGTTCCTCTTAATAATCCTGTCATCACTTCTAAAGATGAATTATCTGATGTTGTAAAACGACTTGATAAAGGAGCAGGTGTTGCCGTTGCTGTTGAGTTAGGCGGTGGTGGTACAGGAATTAAACGAATCCAAAATCAAAACCAACTAAAAAATTGGATTAAAGAAAAAGGGGATGTTCCTTACATTGTTGAAACTTGGTTGGATGATGCTAGTTCACTTTCAACATACAGTATAGTTGATATTTTTGGGAATGTTCTTAGCGGTCCTATTTCAGAGATGGTTTTAAGAAACCAAACTTCTTGGTGCGGAACTGGTTATAATAATCAGAAACAAAGTTTTTCAGAAGATTTCAAGACGTATTTAGATATTATTGGTGGTGAGTTGAAAAATAACAAATTGCCTTATTTGGGTATGTGGGGAACTGATTTCTTAAAAAATAATTCAATTTATTTTATTGAAATTAATCCTCGTTCTGGTGGAACTAGTTTAGAAGTTGCTCTTCATATGGATAAGTTAAATCCTGAAAGAAAAAAATTCATGGATGTTGAAGCACAAGCTCTTTTAGGAAATCAAATAGATACTAATTATTTGGTTGATTCTGATGATTTTGTTTGGAAAAAGCAAGTGTATAAACTTCCTCATGCTGTTAAAATAGTTGGTGATTTTCCTGTAAAATCTAAAAAAGATTCTTTCAATGATTTGGAGGGTGGTATTTTTGGAGTTCATGAAAAAGGAACTATTATTCCCGCAGAAGAGCCAATTTGTAATATTTTGTCAATTGCGGAAAATGAGATTAATAGATCAATTCAAGAAATTAATTTAACAAATATGGTTAAATCTTATATTAAAAAGGTGTAATTATGAAAAAAGAAGGATCTGCAGTAATTTTAGATTTGAGTTCAACAGGGTATGCTACAGCAAAATGTCTGAGTGGAAATGATATTGATATTTTAGGAATTCATACTACTAAGTATTCTCCAATAGCGCAAAATTCTTCTTTTGTTAATAATTCTATAATTTCAATTAATGATTCTTATGAAATGACTTTGGAATTTCTTTTAGAGAATGCTAAACATCTTGAATCTCCTGCTACTATTTTTGTTGCTTCAGATCCTATGGTTGAATTCATCGCTAAGTTTGGAAATGAATTGAAACCCTACTATCATGTTCCTGATTCTGATAAGTATGATTTAGAAAAGATAATGTCTAAAAAAGAGATGGGTCTTGTTGCAGAGAAAGCAGGTCTTAAAGTTCCTCAAAATGCTATTTTAGTCAAAGGAGATTCTACAGATAAGATAATTGAAAATGCTGTTTTTCCTGCTTTTGTAAAACCTGAGAATAGCCTTGAAGGCTATAAAGATATGATGGGTATTGCAGATAATAAAGATGAATTAAAAAAATTGATTAATGAAAAAATAAAGTATTGTTCTCATCTTCTTATTGCTGAGTATGTTCCTGGTTTAGTCACTGATTTATTCGAGACTCAAGGTTTTGTTCTTTCAGATGGAACTCCTTATACGCCTGTAGTTATTCAGAAAATAAGACAACATCCTGATATGTTGGTTGGAAGTGGAACTTTTTTAGAGACTGTTTATAACCCTGAACTTGAACGTCTCTCAAATGCATTTTTAAAAGAACTAAGTTTGAATGGTCCGGTTGATATAGATTTCAAAAGAAGTTCAATCAACGGCGATTATTATTTTATTGAAGCTAATTATAGAATTAGTGGAAATGTTGATGTTTCTAGAGCTGCGGGTTCCAATGTTCCTTTATTATTTCACCAAAGTAAAAATGGTCAATTATCTATGTTACCTAAGGCTAAATATGGTGTTCAATGGGTAGATGAAGGAAGAGATTGGAAGCATGTTGTTGAAGGAACTGTTTCAGAAGCGGAATTGTTTAATTCATACAAAAATATATGTGCATTCGCTTATTTTGATTCTCGAGACCGAAATGTTTTTAATTCACAGTTTAAAGATATTAATCATCCTTTTTTCAAGCGTTTTAAAAAAGAGTTGAATTTAGATGGCGAATAAACACCTTTACTTAGTACCTCATATGGATGATGAAATAATTAGTATGGGGATTAGTGTTATGCGAAATGCATCTGATTCACATTTAGTTGTTATTACAAATGGCGGTCCTCGTTATGGTGAGGAGTTCTTTTTAAACAAGGGTTATGTTTCAAGAGAACATTATATGAAGATTCGAGAAGCAGAAACAAAAATTTCAGGAATTGTTCTGGGAGTTGATGAATCTGATATAAAGTTTTTAGGTGTTAATGATCAAGAAACACAAAATCACATTCCTTTTATCGTTGATTCTTTGATAATGTATGCTCATGAACACAAGATAAAAACAATTCACACTCTTTGTTATGAGGGTAATCATCCTGATCATGATGTTGTTCGTTTTTGTGCGTGGTTTGTTGCTAAAGCTGTTGGTGCTGAGTTAATCGAATATTCCAATAATCTTGTTCGTAAAAGAAAATATGAAATTCCTTCTGTTGCTGATTTCAAAGTTGTAAAACCTACTGCTGAAGAAAAAGCATTAAAAAGAAAAATTCTTAGTATGGTCTACAAATCACAAAATATTAATCTAGATCGTTATAAAACAAGAGAGTATCGACGTCCAGTTGAGTTAAACGATTATTCTATTCTAAAAAATGCTAAACGTCTTCGTTTTGAAAAAATATCTTTGATTAAGCCGACTAGAAAAGAACTTTTTTCTGCTTTTGAGCGTTTTGAGAATTCCAGACATTAGTTGCTAAAAAATAATTTTTCTTTTTACACAAACTATTTTAAACAATCTTCTCTTCCGTTGTATTTGTGGTCAAGGTTAGTTCAAAAAAGAATTTTATTTCTTACATTAATAGGCAATCTGGTCTTCTAGAAGAGGAATATTCTCCTTCTTTTAGTTATTTGAAATGGCTTTACTATAAACCCTTTGGACGACTAAGTTTGTTTGTTTTAGTTAAAAGAAAGTTTCTTTCTTCTTTCTATGGAAATTTAATGGATAAATACTCTTCAAGAAAAAAGATTAAACCTTTTATTGATTCATATGATGTTGATATGTCTGATTCTTTTTTATCATATAAGTTGTTTAATTCTTTTAATGATTTTTTTACTAGAAAGCTAAATCAAGATGCTCGTGATTTTTCCTCTTCTGAGAACTTACTTGTTTCTCCTTGTGATGGTAAAATTTTGGCTTTTGATAAAACTTACAATTTTAATTCTTTTTATGTTAAAGGTCAAAGATTTTCTTTGGCTAGTTTTTTTAAAAATAAAAAATTGGCTGAACGATTTTTGAGTGGTTCTTTTTGTATTATTTGTCTAGCGCCAAGTAATTATCATCGTTTTCATTTTCCGTTTTCAGGAAATTTAATTTCTTCCCATCATATTTCTGGGTCTTATTATTCTGTTTCTCCAATCGCGTTAAGGAAGCGTGCCAGAATATTTTGTGAGAATAAGCGTTCATATTCTATTCTTCATTCTGATGTGTTTGGGGATGTTGCTTATTGTGAAGTTGGGGCAACGATGGTTGGTTCTATTGTTCAAACATTTTTTGGAAGACGATTTAGTAAAGGTGAAGAAAAAGGTTACTTCCAATTTGGTGGATCTACCATTTTATTATTTTTCGAAAAAAATAAAGTTATTTTCGATATTGATTTAATTAACAATACTAAACTTGGTTTAGAAACATCCATTAAAGCAGGAGATTCACTTGGTGTTTCTGCTAATTTAATTTTTTAATAATAAAAATACTTGGACTTATTTTTTTAAGTTTTAATTTTATCTCTTTGATTATTTCTAAATTATTGTTTTCGCAAGCGTCTCTTAAATCTTGTTTTTTAACTGTATAAATAATTGCTGTCATGTTTTTTGTTGTGTTTCTAGAAATAAATTTAACTAGTTCATTATAATCAAAGTATTCTTTAATTCTAATGTCAAATGGAGGGTTACAAAAAACTAAATCTGCTGCTCGTGTTGGTAAAACTTCTTGAAATTTCTTATTGTGAAGTTCAATTTTTAATTTATATTCTTCTGAATTTTTCTTAGCTTTTTCTATTGCTTCTTTATCTTTATCTATTCCAACATACTTTTTTACATGTTCGTCTCTAGATTTATTTTTTGTCGCTGTTCTCTGTTCGCTCATTGCGTGGTGCTCACATAATAATGTGGCGCTTCCACAACAAGGGTCTAGAATTATGTTTGCTTTGCCGTGTTCATTCTCAGAGACTAAATTAACAACACTTGCAACAACACGATTTATGCTTGCAGGTAAATATTCTAAATTTTCTTTGATTAGTGGTTTAATTAGAAGCATTCCTTCATCTTCATTCAACAGTCTTAATATTAGTGGTGCTTTAGAATTATATTCGAAGCCTTGTTTTGATAGTTCTGCTTGAAATTCACTAAGTCTTTCTTTTTCACCATGGATTTCATTTGTGTATTCAACACAATATTGTTCTTTTTCTCCAAATCTTTTTTTGACTACATTTTCTATTTCGTTTAATCTTCCAAGAAATACTCCGTAGTGAAATATGCTTCTATTTTTTGCAAAATCATCAAATTCAAATTCTCCATCTAATTGAATAATTCCCCCTCCAAATCTTACTCCTCTTAAATCATAATGTTCTAAAAAACTTTCTTCTGCGCCCATCACTGTCTGAACTAACATTAGCCCTCCTTTTCCTGTAATTTTTTGATTGTGTTTTTTTTCTTGTTTGAATTGTGATAATATTTTTTCTTTTGTAGAGAATATTTGAGGCTCTATTTTGGCTTCTTCAATTATTTTAATTGCTTTTTTTGTCCCAACATTTCCAAGAGTTAATAAAATCCATTTTTTTATTCGATATAGTTTCTCTTCTTTCAGCCTAGTTTCTAATTCTAAAATGTATTCTTCTCCTTGGTGAAGTAAACCTTTAATTGTTTGTTCTCTAATTATTGGTGACTCAGAGCGTAGTAAGTCTGTTATCAATTCTCTATTTATGTTCGCTAATGCTATTAAGAATCCTAGTGAACCTTTTCTTTTTTCATTTGCTTTAGGAATTGCACTTATGCATTCAGCAGAAAATGTTGTTCTTTGTCCTGGAGTGCATTTTGTTAGAAATTGCCCTAGTTCTTTCATTATCTTTGAAGCTTCTTCACCTTCGCTACTTGACAATTTTTTAATTAATTCTTTGTACTCCATGTTGATTTCTAATTTCTCTTTTAAATAAAAACTTACCTATATTCTAGAAAAGAACAATACTTATATACTTCCCCTCCCGAATTATAATCCCATAATGGTTAAGTACATTGTGGTAACGGGTGGAGTTCTTTCTGGATTAGGTAAGGGTGTAGCTGCGGCTTCTATAGGTCATTTATTATCTTATGATTATAAGGTAGTTCCAATCAAATGCGATGGATATCTAAATGTTGATCCTGGGACTATGAATCCTATTGAACACGGAGAAGTTTTTGTTCTTGATGATGGTACTGAGGTAGATATGGATTTTGGTCATTATGAACGTTTTCTTAATACTACTTGTAATGGTCGTCAGAATCTTACAATGGGTAAAGTTTTTCACGAACTTTACGAAAAAGAGCGTAAAGGGGAGTTTCTTGGAAAAACAGTTCAACTTGTTCCTCATGCTTCAGGCCATATTGTTGATTGGTGGAAAGAAGTCGCCAAATCTCAAGATGCTGACGTGGCTTTAGTTGAAATTGGCGGGACTGTTGGTGATATGGAGAATGAGTTATATCTTGAAGCGGCAAGGTCTTTACGCTCGGAATTAGGTAAAGAAAATGTCATGTTTGTTCATTTAACTTATATTCCTATTCCTGGTGGTGTTAATGAGCAAAAATCCAAACCCACTCAGCAGTCTGTATCGTTACTTATGCAACGAGGTATTAGTCCTGACGCTATTTTATGTAGATCGCGAGAACAAGTTTCTGATAGTATAAAAAGAAAAATTTCTATGTTTTGTAATGTTCCTCAAAACGCTGTAATTGGGGCTCCTGATGTAACTTCTGTATATTCTATTCCTAAGGGATTTTATGAACAAGATATTTTGACTGTAATAAAAAACACTTTGGGTCTTGATGCAAAACCTGATTTAACTGATTGGACAAAACGAGTTAATTCTATTTTATTTCCAACTAAAAAAACCACTGTTGCTATTTGTGGAAAATATACTGCTTTAGAAGATAGTTATGCTAGTGTTGTTGAAGCACTGCATCATGCAGGGGCATATCATGATACTTCTGTTGAAATAAAATTTGTTGATACTGAAAACGTTGTTGATGTGCAGTCGGCCAAATCCCTGCTCTCTGATATTGATGCAGTCATCGTGCCTGGTGGTTTTGGTTCTCGAGGGATTGAAGGCAAGATTAATGCGGTTCGTTATTGTAGAGAAAATAATATTCCTTATCTTGGATTGTGTTATGGATTGCAGTTAGCTGTTATTGAATTGATGCGAAATGTTTGTGGTCATCCTGATGCTCACACCACTGAAGTTAATCCTGATACAACAACTCCTATTGTGGATATTTTGCCTGATCAAAAAAATGTTACTGATCTTGGAGGTACTTTAAGATTAGGTGCATATCCTGCAATTTTGAGTGGTGGTTCTTTGGCTGAGAAGATTTATGATTCTGCTGGTCTTGGAGTTCGTAATTCTCTTTTGACTGTTTCTGAACGTCACCGTCATCGATATGAAGTTAATCCTAAATATCACAAAGAATTAATTGAGGCAGGTTTGAAAATTTCCGGTCTGTCTCCTGATGGTCGTTTAGCAGAATTTATTGAATTGCCAACTCATAAATTTTTTATGGCAACTCAAGCTCACCCTGAATTAAAAAGTAGTCTACAAAAACCTGCTCCTTTATTTGTAGGTCTTGTTGGTGCTGCAAAGAAATATTAATTTTTTTTATTTTTTTGTGATTGCTAATTTCCAGTCATAATTTTTTTCTGGTAAAAGCAATCCTGGTTTTTCAAAGTTTCCTTCTTCTATTATTAGTTCTAATTTTTCATCTATAGAAACATCTTTCTCTTCTAAACGTGGAAGTTCAGGTCTTATGCAGTCATCCTTATCTTTTACGCTTTTTAGAAGGTGGTATTTTATTGTTTTTGTGGTCTCTTGCATTACTGCAGCAAATCTATTATTAAATGCACCTCTTGCTATGTAGCTTATTGAGTTGTATAAATCTTTAACTCCTTCTGCTTCCTTAGGATCCTTAAAATTATAATATGAAAATGCATCTTCTCTTGCTAGAACATAGTTTTTGAATTTTGGTGTTTCTGTGAATATTACTACACTATATTGTTTGTTTTTTGCGTTGTTAGAAATGTATTTTAATAGTTCTTCTTGAGTCGTTTGATTTGTTATATATATTTTATCGTATGTTGGTTCAGCTGTTTTTTCTGTTGTTTGTGTTAATGTGATTTCATCTGCAATATCTGTGTTTAATTCATGAACTAAATCATCAAGATATTCTATGGGTATTTCTTGACCTATTTCTAAACTGATTTTTTCAGCTAGTTTAAAATCTCTTGCGCTTAATGCATCTAGAAAATCTTGATATGTGTATTGAATTTCATTATTTTCTTCCATCATCGTTAATACGTTAATGTGTTATACTCTAAAAGGCTTTCGATAGTTTCTTCCCCAAACGAGTCATCTTTTGTGGTGTTAAGATTTGTTGTTTTGCAATCTTCAATTCTAGCATGAACCATTGCTTTTTGTATTGTTCCAGGATTATTCACTAATGCCACATTATAACCTTGATTGCCTGAATTTACAGAGTTTTTGCCCATTAATTTGTATACTCTTTCTAGTGCTACGTTAACAAGAAATGTTTTATCTTCAAAATCAACTCTTGTGTATAGTCTATTATCGATGTCTGCTTTTTGACCATCGTACTCAGTAATTTTTCTAATCATTTAAGCTACCCCCTTATACTGTGTTGTCAGCTGGTTCTATTTATATACTTTTCGTTTTTACACTACTGAAAAGTAATAACAAAACACCAATTCTATTCGTTAAACTTAAAAGAAAGCTCTCTTTTAACTCCAAACAAGGGTATGGAGACAAACATTGCAGACGGGGGCGTGCATACAAAAAAGAGGGACCTAGAAGCAATAATGAATGAAGTCACTTCTCTTCCCGAAAACATTTCTGGTGCTAAACATCTTTCTCGAACTGTTTCAGCATATCCATTATCTAAGATTGTTGATGAATTTGATTTAACCAACTATGTAAAAAGATCTCTTTCTGGGTTGCAGGATTTAGCAAAGTCATTAGAAGAATACGGTCTTTTAGAACCAATAACTTTACATTATGATTCTGATAATGATAAATGGGAGATGATTGATGGTCGAAGAAGAACTGGGGCTTCATATATTCTTGGCGTGGATTATGTTCCTGTGAAAATATTTTATAATCTTCCTTTAGCAGTTAAAGAGCGTTTGGTTGTTTCCTTAAATGCATTAAAAGAAGAAATTTCTGCTCCTGATTTAGCAGCCTGGACAAATGAACTTGAAGGGTATATTAGAAATTATAATGTTCTTCATTTAGATTCTCCAATTCCTTTAACAAATAAAGCGATAGGTCAAATATTATCAAGATCCCCTGATACTGTTTCCAATTATAGAACTTTTAATGCACTTCCTGATTTAATTAAAGAATTTATTAAAACTCATCCTAAGCAAAGATTATTCTCAAAGGGTGTTGCAATATCTAAGAAAATTATTGAACCTGATGCTCAAATTGAATTCTTTGATTTTCTAAAAAAACAGTTGGCAAAAGATGAAGAAAATAAAAAAGCCCTTTCTGACATTAAATCCAAAAAAGAAGATTTTCATATTAGTGTTGATGATGTTGCTCAATTGCAACCAATGTCAAGAACCAAATTCAATTCTTATCTAATTAACTTTGCTGAGGAAAAAAACAATCCTGATAGGTATACTGATGAATCTGGTAACTCTATTGTTTATATGAAACAACTCAAAGAAACAAAATCAACATCTAATGACTCCACACGTTTTATTAAAAAAATAAATGAAATAAAAAAATATATTTCTAACTTTAAAAAACTTCTTGATATTTCAAGTGATTTCACTCAAGATTTTTCCGATAATAAATTCAGCGGTTTATCTAAAAATGATTTTATAAAACAACTTTATGACATGTATTCGTCTGCTTTAAGTGATGCTCCTGAAAAATTACAAAATGCTGTTTATACTTTCTTAACTAAAGAAGATGAATCTGACACTAAAACGTATCTTGATTATATTAAGTCTAAACGGAAAGGCAGTAAACAAAATGGGGATTTAGTTCTAAGAGCAATTGGTGACGAGGAAGTTCAAGTTCCAATAAATAGGATTCGTTTGGCTGACAGTCAAGTAAGAACAACTTATGATTCAGAATCTTTAGAAAATTTAGCAGAAGAGATGGCTTTAATTGGGCAAGTAAAACCAGGACTATTAAAACCAGTTTATGATGATCCTAATTATGATTATGAAGTTATCTATGGTCATCGTCGATTCAAAGCAGCCAACATGGCCAAGTTAAAAACTTATAGTGCTTACATTCGAGATGATTTGGATGCAGTCGATATTGGTTTGCTTCAGTCTATTGAGGATTTATCTGAAAAAGATTCTCCTTTAGAGCGTGCAAAAAAATTATACTCTCATTATGAATTAATAAAATCCCAAAAAGAAATTCAAGGCGAGGATTATAGCCAAGAAGATTTTATTAAAACTCATCGTTCACTTCAGTCTCCAAAAACAATGCGTGAAGCTTTTGCTCTTCTTAGTCTTCCACACGAACTTCAATACTGCGTTGATAAAAAACTTCTTAGTAAAGCAAATGCTCTTCTAGCAAGCAAATTATCTCCTGACGATCAATTTTCTGTTTTGTATAATTCTTTAGTTGGTCAGCAAAGTCCTCAAAAAATTAAAAAATCTATAAAAACAAAAATATCTAATCAAGAATTAGCTAAAAAAGGAATTAGTCAGATGTCTATGTTTGATGATTCTAAAAACTCTTATTCTACTTCTTTAGCTCAATTTGAGAACCATTTGTTGGGTTTATTTAATGCATTTGTTTCTTATGCTTCTAAATACTCTGTTAATAATTCTTCAAAACGTTCTCGGATTAAATCTCCTTTAGATAATGGTTTGGGAAAAGCTGTCTATATGACTATGGCTACCTTAATTAAAGAGATTAAACCTCTAAATGGAGGCCTTAGTGTCGATTTGTCTGCCAAGTATAGTCGAATTGAATATAAACGATAAGCTTTATAAACAAAATCGTGTTTCCTGTTTTCTAGAATCGTTAGATGCGCACTTGCGGACTACCGAATAACTGTGTCCAGAATGTTGGTCGCTGTTGTTGGCGGGTTTTTCGCGGCAATAAGCTTAATATGAGCGCAGAAATGTTTGGTTTACCACTCTTTCTGTATTGTTATTGGGCTTAGAAAACACATCATACTACGTTTCCACGTAGAAGATTCGGAGGAAACTCAAGATGAATAAACAAGAAGTATTGACTGCACTTAAAAAGCTTCGATCTGAAGCTAAAGAAAGAAAATTCAACCAAAGTGTAGAATTAATTGTAAACTTAAAAGATTTGAATCTTAAAAATCCTGATGAGCAAGTTGAGTTCTTCGCAACTATTCCAAACTCTTTCAAAAAAATTAAAGTTTGTGCAATTGTTGGTGGAGAGTTAGCTGAAGACGCAAAAAGAGTTTGTGATTTTGCTTTAACTCAATCTGACCTTGAAAAATATAAAAATGATAAGGTTGCTTCTAAAAAACTTGCTGATGAGTATGATTTCTTTATTGCACAAGCAAACATCATGGGTCTTGTAGCTGGAACTTTTGGTCGAGTATTTGGTCCAAGAGGAAAAATGCCTAACCCTAAAGCTGGTTGTGTTGTTCCACCAAAAGGTGCTTTAGCTCCTCTTTATGAACGATTACAAAAAACTGTTAAATTTAGCGCAAAGAAATTTCCTGTAATGCAATTAACAGTTGGTAAGATGGATATGGATGATGAAAAATTAGCAGAAAATATATTGTATTTTTATGATCAAATTGAACATCATCTTCCTAAAGAAAGACACAATATTAAAGATGCTCTTGTAAAATTAACAATGAGTAATCCTGTTAAATTAATGTAGGTAAATAAAAATGGCTCACGTTTCACAACAAAAAAAAGACACAGTTTCTGAATTTGTAGAACTGATTGATAAGTATGATTATGTTGGCGCAGTAAATATGGAAAACCTACCTGCAAAAACTCTTTATGGTATGAGAACTAAACTTCGAGATTCTGTTTTAATTAGAATGACTAAACGAAGACTTATTACAGTTGCTCTAAAAAATTCCAAGAAAGAGGGTGTTGACAAACTTATTCCACACCTAAAAGGTATGCCTGCTTTATTATTTACTAATGAAAGTCCGTTTACTCTTTTCAAAACTTTAAAGAAAAATAAATCCACTGCAGCTATTAAAGGCGGTCAAGTTGCTCCTAACGACATTGTTGTTCCTGCTGGTCCTACTGGTTTTGCTCCAGGTCCAGTTATTGGTGAACTTGGTTCTGTTGGTATTCGAGCGGGTATTGATGGTGGAAAAGTTGCAATTAAAGCTGATGCAGTTGTTGCTAAAGAAGGTGACGTTGTTAATGCTAAATTAGCAGCTCTTTTAACTAGACTTGGAATCGAACCAATGGAAATTGGTCTTGATCTAACTGCTGTTTATGAAAATGGTGAAATATTAACAAAAGCTGTTCTTGACATTGACGAAGATGCTTACATCAACGACATTGGAACTGCAGCTTCATGGGCATTTAACTTGGCTGTTAATGCGGCAATTCCAAACGCACAATCTATTGAAGCTCTTCTTCAAAAAGCATTTGGTGAAAGTCGAAATTTAGCAATCAATGAAGATATCCTAACTGATATTACTGTTGGCGATACACTTGCAAAAGTATATGGTCAAATGATGGCTGTTGCATCTTTACTTCCAGAAGAAGCTCTTTCTGAGGAATTAAAAGGCGCAGCATCCGCAGCAGCTTCTGCTGCAGCAACCCCGGCTGCATCCGCACCGGCTGACAACGATAAAAAAGACGAACCAGAAGAACCTAAAGCTGATGCAGCTGCAGGACTTGGTGCACTCTTTGGATAGTTAAACCTAAGTTTAACTTAAATAAAAAATTACAATAAAAACTCTATATTGAGGTTAAAAAAATGGAATACATTTATGCAGCAATGCTCCTGCACAAAGCAGGACAAAAAGTTGAAGACGCAGCTGTTAAAAAAGTTTTAGAAGCAGCAGGCGTTAAAGTTGATGATAACAGAGTTAAAGCTTTAGTAGCAGCACTTGATGGTGTTGATATTGAAGAAGCTATCTCTAAAGCAGCAGTAGCAGCTCCAGCAGCAGCTCCAGCAGCAGCTCCAGCAGCAGCTCCAGCAGCAGAAGAGAAAAAAGAAGAAAAGAAAGATGATGGAGCAGCAGCAGCTGGTCTTGGCGCTCTTTTCGGATAGATAACTCAAACTAGCCCTTTGGGCTTTTATTTTTATCTTTACTTTTATAATGATGATTAAGAGAAATCTTAAATTAAACGAAAAATAATGTAGGTTAGATCAATAATGGAGAACGCAGAAGTTAAAGAACAAGTTCAGCGACTTAAGGATTTACGAGTACAAGTTAGTGCTTTAAAGAAAGAGTTAAACAAGTTAAACAGAGAAAAAGAATCTTGGTATTCAAAGCGCTCTGAAGTCAACAAAAAAATCACTGATTTAATTGGTGGTGTTAAAGGTTCTAAAGACGAACGAAACGAACTTAGTGGAAAAGTCAAAGAACTAAAAGAGCAAAGAGACGAGCTTAACAAAGAGATTAACGAAAAAGCTGCGGAATTAAAAGCTCTAAAAGATAATTACGATTCTAAAGTTGGATCCTCCAAAACTTCAAAAGAAGACAATCCAGCTCTTATAAAAAAACAACTTGAACGTCTAGATTATGTTATGCAAACTCAACCAATGAGTTTTGATAAAGAACAAAAAATGATGAAGGAAATCAAATCCCTTCGAAAAAAACTAGATGAAATGAGTTCTGTTGTTGGTGATTGGGAAAAAATTAGTGTTCTAACTAAAGAAGTTAACAAACTTCGAAGAAAATCAAACACTGCTCATAGACAAATTCAACGAAAAGCAGCAAATTCTCAAACTAAACATGAAAATGTTATTGAACAATCTAAAGAAATTGATGCCTTAAAAGAAGAAGAACAAGGTTACTTTGAAAAGTTCAAAGAATACAAGGATTTGTTTACTGAAAAAAATAACAAATTAAAAGAACTTCTAAAAGAAACTGATGAACTTAGAGGCGTTCTTCAAGAAGCTGATGTTAAAATTGACGAAGATAAAAAACGTCAAGAACAAATCAACCTTAAAGAAAAAGCTAAAGAAGTTAATGAGAAAGTTAAAACTGGTAAAAAACTTACCACCGAAGACTTACTTATATTTCAAAAGTCACTTGGAAAGTGATCTTTTGAAGCTCAATAATCTTTGATTATTGTTGTTCCAAAAAAGTTTAGGTAAATAGATTTTTACCTTCTTTTTATTTTTTTAATTCTTATTATGAAGTTTGATTAACTAATTATTTCTTAACTTTTATAAACAAATCCTCCTTTTTGTTATTACATGACTCTTTACTTAATTGGAATTGGGCTTGCTGACGAGAAAGATATCACTCTTAAAGGTTTAGAAGCTGTTAAGTCTTGTGATTACATTTATTTAGAACATTATACTTCAATTTTGGGCGTGGACAAAAATAAACTTGAATCTCTTTATGGTAAAGAAGTTATTGTCGCTTCTCGTGATTTAGTTGAAAAAGAGGCTGAAGAGAAACTTATCAATCCTGCTAAAGAAAAAAATGTTGCTTTACTTGTTGTTGGTGATATTTTTGGTGCTACCACGCACAGCGATCTTATGTTGAGAGCTAAAGAAGAAGACGTCAAAGTAGTTCCAATTTTTAATGTCTCCGTATTAAATGCTGTTGGTATTGTTGGTTTAGAGCTTTACAAATATGGTAAAACTACTAGTATTGTTTTTCCAGATGATGATTGGTACCCAAGCACTCCTTATGATGTGATTAAACAAAACAAATCTTTAGGCCTTCACACTCTTTGCTTACTTGATATTAAAGTTGCAGAACCTAGTAAGGAAGAACTTCTTAAATCTGCTCGAGATCCAAATTACGTTCCAAAAACCATGCCACCAAGATATATGACTGTAAAACAAGGTCTTGAAGTATTAATTCATATTGAAGATGAAAAGAAAGAAGGTGTTATTTTAAAAGATGATTTTGCTATTGGTGTTGCTCGTTTAGGTCATGATGATTTTAAAATCGTTGCAGCCCCTATTGAAGAATTATTGAACGTGGATTTCGGAGCTCCTCTTCATAGTATTATTATTCCTGGGACTTTGCATCATATTGAAGAAGAATCTCTTTCTATGTGGAAATAATTGCAATTTTTGTCAATTTTTGTATCCTTTTTAAATAAAACAAATTATCTTTAGATACCTATTTAAAGCCCAATTTACTCTTTTCTTCCCTTAGGGTTAGACAAATGATAGTGGCGTACAATGCGTTTATGTATTTTATGTGGTTCATAGTAACGTTTTACATGATTTACATCGTGCTTTCAATCGTAGTATTCAAACATAGCCTATTTGAAAAACCAGAAAAAGATCCTAATTATAATCCTTTTTGCTCACTTATTATTCCTGCTTGGAACGAACAAGATACTGTTGCTGATACAATTAAGTCTTTACATAAAGTAACATATCAAAATGTTGAGTTTATTTTCATCAATGATGGTAGCACTGATAAAACTTCTAAAATAATTACTAAGTATCTAAAGAAGATTAAAGAAAAAGGTGATAATCGTTTTAGATTTATTGATAACAAAGATAATAAAGGTAAGGCTGCAAGACTTAATCAAGGTATCGAAGCATGTAAGGGAGAATTTATTGCTTGCATGGATGCCGATACTGAAGTAGAACCTGGAATTTTTGAAAAAGTTATTCCTGAATTTCAAGATCCTGAAGCTGGTGCTATAACTGTTGCTGTTGAAGTTGCTAATAAAAAAACTTGGCTTAACAAAGTTATTGCAGTAGAATTTAATTTAGGTCTTTCTTTACTTCTTAAAATATTTTCATTTGCAAAAGTTGTTTGGGTAACTCCTGGTCCTTTCTCTATTTATAGAGCTGACCTGATGAAAAAGATTGGAGGGTTTGATCCAAATAATATTACTGAAGATCATGAGATTGCATTTAGAATATACAAAGAGGGTTATTATATTAAGAACACCATGCATGCTAGGGTTTTTGCGACAATGCCTGACACTTTCAAAGGTTCTTATTATCAAAGGCGACGTTGGTATTCTGGTTCTATTTTAACTATGTTTCAGCACAGAAAAATGTTATTAAAAAAAGAGCATGGTTTGTTTAGTTTTTTTATTCCTTTTAACATGTTCATAATTTTCTTATCTATGGGTATGTTTGTTTTATCTGCAGGTCTGCTGTTACATAAAATAATTAAGAATATAATTTTCTTTAGTCAAACTGGTTTTAACTTTTTTGAACATTGGACTTTTGAGTTTAATCCGCTATTTTTTGGTAGAGTAAATTTTCTTGGAATGACTATGTTTGTGATGGTTATTTTATTTATTTTATTAGGTCTATTAAATTCAAAGAGGAAACTTAGCGATAACCCAATTGGAATAATGTTGTTTCCTTTCTTTTACATCTTCTACCAGATTTACTGGTGGGGAGCTGTAATATCAACTATAATTAAAAAAGGGAAGATATCATGGAGATAAAATATCGATTACTTGTGGCTTCGTTGGCTATTACACTAACACTTTTTGCAGCAATTTTTCTTCTTGGTTCTGTTTTGAATCAAGAACGTGAAGTTTCTGTAGAAGGAACATTCTCGCAAATCAATAGAGATTTTAGTGAAATGCAAACAATTTCTTTACTCGCTGATTCTCATGATAAGGATTTAGCATGTCTTGCATTTAAAGAAAAACTTAAAGATTTAGATGGTAATCTTTGGGACCTTGGTTCTGATTTGGAAAAATTTAGTTCTGCTTCTGAAGAATTCAAAAAAAGTGATTATTATCAAGAACAAAAAATACATTTTAATGAAAATGAAGTTTTATACTATTTGGTTCTAAGCAATGTTGTTGAGACTTGCGATTTATCAAAACAAAGAATCCTTTATTTCTATGCTGATAGAGATAATTGTTCTAAGTGTGATGATCAATCATTTATTTTAAGAGATATCACTTTGGATGATGATAAATTAAATGAAGACCGTGAATTGGCTGTATTCTCTTTAGACACTGATTTGGATGTTAAGTCTATTGATATTTTGGCTAAATACTATAACTTATCAAATTATCCTTGTTTGGTTATAAATGATAAAAATCCTGTTTGTGGTATCCAAAGTCGTGAAGAAATAATGACTTCTGTTTGTGAAAACAACTCTGATTTGAATATTTGTTCAAATTAGATTTTTATTTTGTTTTTTTGTATTCTTAATTTTTTTCATATGTTGTATGCAAATATTTATAAATATATTTTCAAATATATATCTTTGTGTTATCAATAATCCTTCCATCATATAATGAGCGTGAGTCTATCTGTAGGACTATTGATGAAATAATTTTTGTTCTTAATAAAGCTAAATTGTCTTTTGAAATTATTGTGTGTGATGATAATTCTCCTGATGAAACTTGGAAATTAATTAAGGATACTTATTCCTCAGAAAAGAATGTTCGTGTTATTCGTCGTATGAGTGAGAAAGGTTTATCTCAAGCAGTAATTGAAGGTTTTTCCAAGGCTAAAGGTGATTATTTATTTGTTTTGGATGCTGATGGTCAGCATGATCCTTCTATTATTCCAAAAATGTTTTTGGAACTAAAAAAGAATGATTTGGTTGTGGGTAGTAGATATGTTTCTGGGGGAGGTGTTGGTTCTTGGTCGAAAACAAGAATTTTTGTTAGTCGTTGCGCTTCTTACTTGGCTTACCCTTTTATGGGAAAAAATAAAATAAATGACCCTATGGCGGGTTTCTTTGGATTAAAAAAATCTTTATTTAACAAACTAAATTTGGATGTTAAAGGTTATAAGATTCTGCTTGCCATAATTCTTGCCTCCAAAAGAAAGTTAAAAATTAAAGAAGTGCCTTATGTTTTTAGAACTCGAACTGCTGGTGAGAGTAAGCTCGGTTTTAAAGTTATATTTGAATATATTTTGATGTTAATGAAATTTTTTATATCTTCAAACAAAGAATTATTAACATTTGCTATTGTTGGTTTTTTAGGGACTATTGTAAATCTGCTTGTTATGTTTTTATCGGTTGATATTGTTCATTTACCTGTTCTTTTATCCTCAGCAATTGCTGTTGAGGTTTCTATTATTCATAATTTTTTATTAAATAATTTCTGGACTTTTACAAAAAGAAGTATTTCTTCATCTTTGTTCTCTCGTTTTTTAAGGTTTAATTTTATCTCCTTAATCTCTTTATTAATAACTCTCGTTGTAGTGTGGCTATTTACTACTTACACTTCCATGTGGTATTTAATTGCTCAAGCAGTTGGTATTTTGTTAGGTTTTGTTATTAACTTTTTATTTAACTCTAGATGGGTGTTCAAAAGTGAATAATAAAACTAAAATAATTTTAGTTCTCATTGTCTTACTCATCTCTTTAGTTTTGCAAGTATTTTTAGCCAGTAAAGATACTGCTCTTCTTTGGGATGAAAATGCTTACCTTGCTAATGCCAAAAGTTATTTTGAACCTGTTAATTATGATGAAGATTTTAGATTTCCTTTTCTAGAATTATACATTGTTCCTGTGTGGTTTGTATTTGGTATTTCTGACTTTTCAGCACATCTAGTTGTAATTTTATTTTCTGTAGGAACTTTGTTTTTATTTTATTTAGTTTCAAAATTTTATATTAAACGTTGGCGGGTCAGTTTCTCATTACTTGTCTTCTTAGCTTTTTCAAAGTTATTTCTGTTTTGGTCGTTTAGGGTTTATACTGATATTCCTTCAATATTCTTTTTTTTACTTTCTTGGTATTTATTTTTATATCATTGGAAGTATAAACAAAGGAACAATTGGTTGTTGTTTTTCTCAGGAATGGCTGCAATATTCGCTTTTAACACACGATTCCCTGCAGGTGGGTGTCTTTTCTTAGGTGTAATACTATTATGTTACAAAGAATGGAACCGTCTGTTATATTTTGCTCTTGGAGTCATATCTATCTTAGTTCCTTGGTCTATTAGAAATATTATTCTATATGGCAATCCAATGTGGGATTTTTTTGCGCAGTATTCGGTTATTGCAACTTATAATGCAACGCAACCACTTAGTGTTCTCTTGCTTTTTATCTATGTATCTTTTGGACTTTCATTGTTGTTTATTCCTTTTTCTTTTATCAAGTTGTTTAAAGAGCGGTCATCTAAAAATTATCAATCTTTAATTTTGTTTGTTTTAGTTTTAATTCCTTATTATTTTTTCTTCGTAAGTTTGAAATTAGAACGTTACGTTATTGCTTTATTTCCTATTCTATTACTTTTAGTTGGTATTGGTTTGGAGTATATTTCTTCTCTCAAATTATTTAATGAGAAAAACTATCTTTATTTGCTATATTTTGTTTTTGGTCTTTTTTTAATTTTAACTTTGGTCAGTAATGGAGTTGTTTTTTTTAAAGATGAAAAAAGTGTTGTTTATTGTCAAACAAACTCCTCATTGCAACAGAGTATTGATTATGCCAAAGAACATATTCTGCCTAGTGATTTAATTATTTCTAATGCTTGGCCTTGGTTTGGTTATTATGGGAATTTTAGGGTGCTAGCGCCTTGGACTGATGATGTTGATGAGCTTCTTATTTACGAGAAGATTCATGCTTGGCTTTTCATGTATTCTAAATATGATTTGTATTCTCAAACTCTTATGGATAAGGGCTCTTGTTTTAAGAATTTCACCGATTCTTGTGGTTATACTGTTACTTTATGTCGTTTAGAAAAATAGCACCTTCACTGGACAAACACACATAGCTCTTTTAAACTCCTGGTATTATTTTAATTTTTATGGTTGAAAACTTCCTTCAAAAAATTGAAGAATCTTATCCTCAACATTTTACTCAAATAAAAACTATTCTCGAAAATGAAAATTATCACTTATTGTTGAATTTAGATATTGAAGACGATTCCAAAATTAAAATAATTCGTACTATTTTTTCAAAAAATTATGTTAATATTTTTAGAACACGAAAAGCTAGAGAATTACAGATGCAAATAATTAATAAAATAAAGAGTTATATCACAACCGATTATGCTAAGGAATTAATCTTAAAATTTTTTCCAACCACAAATATTGATGAAATAAAAAAGCGTCAAAACATTTCCGAGATTGCAAGCAACAATTATAAATCTGTAAAGGACAGTATTGAACTTGTAAGGACGTTCATTAAAAATATTTCTAATGTTAAATATTCTTCTTTGAAAAGACGTAATGGTGTTGTTATTGCTTTTGCAGACGACTCTCTTTATTCTGATATGAAAAACATCCTTTCAAAAAAGTTTTATATCACTTTTATTGAGTCTGAACATGACATAATGTCGATTGATCATTATGAACAAATACGTTTTATTCCTGGAAAAAATGATTCTTTTAATTCTCTTATCGAGCAACTTCCTCAGGCAACAACTCTTCTAGGAACTCCCTCTCTAGAAGATGTTGCTCCTGAATTCATAACTGATTTAGTTGAGGAAAATAAATTGGTTATTGATTCTCTTTACAGTCTTGATTCTTTAATTAAATTAAAATCTCTTCCTGATAAACCAAGTTCGACAGTTTTAACAAAACAAAAATTTTCTGAAATTGAACCTTTAATATATTCTCTTGCAAAAGAATTGGAGAAACTAATTCAATCGCAAATTTCAAAGGCAGCATTTTCTGGAAATACTTTGATGGGTGTTATTTCAAACAAGAAGAGTTTAATTGATTTACTTGATGTTTCTTCTCAAGAAATTATACGTTCAAAGAAACAAGAAATTATGAAATCTGCTTCTGATATTTTAGGTTCTGGAACTTCTGAGTTATTCAGTGTTGATTATATTGGAAATGTGTCCGTTGATGAGTCTCAATTAGATCTTATTAAACAACAATTTTTGATTTCGCAAGAACAAAATTTTACTAAACATAAACAATTAACTGCCCTCTCTGCCAAGGAATTGATTGAAAATTTGCCTTTTGTTGTTGAAGAAGTTTATGGTCTGGATTTGTTTTTAGCGATAGGTAATTTTATTTTTGATTATGATTTAGAACGACCTTTTATTTCGGAAAAAGGACTCTCTTTTGTTTATGGGAGAAATTTAAATATAACAAATGCGGTTCCTGTTGAGTATTACATTGGTACTGCACATGGTAATTCCAATACTGACAACATAACTGTTTTAACCGGCGCTAATAGTGGGGGAAAAACCACGTTGCTCGAACTTCTTGCTCAAGTTCAATTATTGACTCAAATGGGTTTGTTTGTTCCTGCAAAGCAAGCACGAGTTGGAATAATTGAAGAGCTGTATTATTTTTCTAAAAATAAAGGCAGTCTTAATGCTGGTGCTTTTGAAACTTTGTTGAAACAATTTGCGGAAATAAATAATGATAATTCTCCTCGTTTAGTTTTGGCAGATGAAATTGAATCAGTTACTGAACCAAGTGTGGCAACAAAGATTATTGAAGGGATAATAGATCATCTTTCTGTTCAACAAAGAACTATGATGGTTTTAGTAACTCACATGGGTAATGAACTTTCACCATCTATTAACTGTCGTTTTGATGGAATTGAAGCTAAAGGTTTGGATAATGATTTGAATTTGGTTGTTGATCGAAATCCTATTATTGGTCGTCTGGCAAGAAGCACTCCTCAACTTATTGTTGAACGTCTAGCTAGAAAAGAATCAAACATTTTTTATTCAAATTTACATCGCTCAATGACTTTGAATTAGGTGTTTTGCTACTGTTAAATGATATCTATTTTATTCAAAACCTTTAAATACTCTGATTATCCAGCTTACTTATATGTTGTTCAGCTCAAAAAAAGCAATGTCTCCTTTAATTGCGACAGTTCTTCTAATTGCATTCGCTGTAGCTTTAGGCGCTATGATTATGAATTGGAGTGCGGATGCCGTAGTTGACAACTCTGTAGATTTAGCTACTGCTTGTGCTTCTGTTAAAATACAAAATAATGGAAACATTTGTTATGCTGATGGCAAATTAACTTTTAACGTTAAGAATGTAGGTAAAGCTCGTATTAATGCGGTTCGAATTAAATCTTCAAGTGAGATTGGTGATTTAGAATTAGCTGTTAAAGATTCTTCTATGATTAATGGTGAAGCTCTTGAAAGAAGTATTCCTTTTATTTACAGTGGAGGGGGTATAGAGTTAGATTTCTTACCTTTAGTTAATTATGATGGTGACTTGGTTGAATGTGAAGGTTTTAGTCAGACTTCTCTAGCAACTTGTTAAAATTAGTAGCTTTTTTATATGCTTGTGATTTCTTATGCTGTTATGGTTGAAGTAACTCTTTATCTAAATAAATCAATTGACGAAAATGCTGCTCTTTATTTTGAAGATGGCAAAAAGGCAAAGAGAAAAGTAGTTGGAGTAAAAAAAACTCTAGAAACTTTTGAAAAGAAGAAAGATGAAGTTGTTGTTTCCAAACACGAATCCTTAATTAAACATATTGATAATTCTAAAAAACAGTGGTTTGAAAAATTTAAATGGTTCATAAGTTCCGATGGTTATTTAGTTATTGCTGGACGTGATGCAACTACTAATGAAATAATTATTAAGAAACATACTGATAATCCTGATTTAGTTTTTCACACTGACATGGCAGGTTCGCCTTTTGTTGTAATAAAATCCAATCGAGACGATGTAAAGAGGCTTTTGGGCGATGACTACAAACCAATTCCAAAACCTGTTAATGAGTTAGAGGATGATGATTCTCAAGATGGCGATCCTGTCGATACAAGGGGTTTTCCAACTCAAACAGTATTCGAAGCAGCTGCTTTTACTGCAGTTCATTCTAGGGCTTGGAAAGCAGGTTTAGGAACTAGCGATGTTTTCTTTGTCAAACCTGATCAAGTTTCAAAAGAAGCTAATTCTGGAGAGTTTATGCCTAAAGGAAGTTTTATGATTAGAGGAGAAACAAATTATATTCAACCAGTTATGGATTTTGGAATAGGAATTTTAAACCTTGACGACTCTTACTTGGTTTTATCAGGTCCGTTAGATGCTGTTAAAGCTCATTGTAAGACTTTTGTTGAAATTGAACAAGGTAATGAAAAATCAAGTCTTGTTGCTAAACACATTGCATATTTTTTAAAAGAAAAAGAATCTGTTAAAGTCGATCTTGATGAGATAATTAAACATCTTCCAAGTGGTGGTTGTCAGGTTAAAAAAGATAGAAACAGAAAATTTAGATAGTTTTTATTTTTCTTTTTTTATTCTCATTTCTTCGTATTTTTTTGCTTGTACCAAATTCATCTCAAGCATTGTACCAACATAAAGGCATTTTTTACATTTGTAATTAAGTCCTAGGGTTGTGTTCTCTGCGGTTGTTGTGGTTTCTAAACTTCCACAAATGGGACAGACATTAACATGTATGTGCTCTGGGCTTAATTCCTTTTCTGATTTTAAAATTGCATTGTATGCAAATCTTGCAATTGCCCAACCCGAAAAAATTATTATTGCAATCCAGAAATATATTAAAATCATTTTCTTAGTTTAGATTGGATACCTATCATTAGCGCAACAATTATTATTGTTATTCCAATTAAACCTCCCATGTTTTTTATGTGTCCTTTTATTCCGATGGTTATTAATGTAGTTAATATTCCTATTATTAGCAAGATAATTTCTCCTTTGATTGTTTTAATTTCTTTTTGTATGCTTGCGTATTGATTTTTACTTTTTACTTTATTTTTTTGAAATGTGAACATCAAAACTTTATCGGTGCATAAGTGTTCTATTGGTGTTGGAAGATAATCGCTACCATATGCTTGAGCACTATTTTCTAAAAATGTTTGTTCTGCTCTAAGTGTTTTCTTTTTATTGAAATGTTCAGAAAATTCTTTAACCACTTCTTTTATTCTATCGTCATTACTTTCTTCAGCCAAATATTTTGCAATTATTATATCATCTTTTACTTGTTCGATCGCCTTTTCTTTTATTACTTTAACAAAAACTATTTCTCCATTTGTTAGTTTTGCTTTGTGAATTTGAGTTAATGTGTCGCTTTCAACGGGTTTTTCCCACATCTTATCAAATACAGTATTTACTGGTCGACTATAGTCTTTTATTATTGTTTTTTCAATATATTCGAACTTATAGACTGGTCCATTGTCTTTTATTCTGCTAAGTTCTTTGCAATAACTATTAGGAATCAAATCTACTCTGTGTGCTAAAAAAATTCCTCCAAGTAAGAATCCGCCTCCTAGATGTTTAAGAGCTTTTTGCAATCTTTTTTCAGGATTTTCTTGTAAACTTTCAGACATCTTTCTATTTCCATTAAAAAAATGTCCAAAACCGTATCTTTCGAATACTTTAACAACTTCGTTAAATCTAGAACTTTGCTCAACCCTTTTCATATATTGTTTTTAAATAAAGTTTATTTATAAAGTTTAGCTAACCGTTGCCTTTATAAATCGATGGCGGCTCTCTAGAATAACTTTTGACCGAGCCTGTAGCTTAGTCCGGTGGAGCGCCAGTCTTATATGACGCTGACTCGCATGAGAGTCTTCGCTCGAAGAGAGCTGGTGGTCCGGGGTTCAAATCCCCGCAGGCTCACCTATTCACCTTCGGGTATTTTCACATCCTCAAAAATCAAAGATTTTTGGGACAATTAGACAACTCTAACAAACAAGTTTGAGATTTGTAGCTAATTGAATCCCCGCAGGCTCACATTTTGTTTTTTCGCGTAAGCTTTAAAAAGGAATAATAAATACTTACGTTTATACGCACCGATGGTTGAATGGTACAATGGGGCCTTGCCAAGGCTTCGGCGCGGGTTCGATTCCCGCTCGGTGCATTTTTTAATGCGATGACAGGGACCAATAATCTTTGATTATTGCTTTCCCGCTCGGTGCACCATTTCTTATTTCATTAAAAACATTTTGTTTCTATCTTCATTTAGGTAATAGTCGTATGATAAGTCAAGGATTGTTTCCATATCTTGTCTTTGAGAAGTTGTTATGATATTTGTTTTTCTAAGTAATTGACTAATGAGTTTTGCTAGATTAAATGGACTTACAATTTCAATAAAATCTGCTCCTTCTTGTATATTATCTCCTTCAAGCCAAAATGATCCATAATTGGAATTTATTCCAAGTGCAATATCTTTTGGTCTCGCTAGTATTAAAGGATGGATGACTTTATCAAGTCTGGAAAAGGGTATTTTTCTTTCTTCTCGTTTGTTTTTCCTTTTTCCTTGACTTCCAATTGCAACTTCATAATTAATATTTGAAAATGTGTCAATCTCACTGATTATTGTATTGTAACAATTCACTATTGTTGAAATATTATATGGTATATACCACATTGTCTTAAGATTTAGGCCTATTTCTGTTTCACCTATTGCTTTTATTTCAAGAAGTCTTCCTTCATCACTAGCAATATATGTTAGAATCTTGTTAGGTATATAATCTTTAGAAATTGCTCTTTCTGTTTTAAATTGCATGTTTTAGTCCCTATATTTTATAACTCAAGTCTCTTTTTATTGCTATTTTATTTTGTTTCTACCTTTTATATTTTGCTTTTCTAGGCCTTCTAGCTGGTTTTGTGATAAAACAATACCTTTTTAAATGAAATATTATTTCCTAGACCTGCTGATGAAGTAGTTTGTCAGTTAAAGTATACAAGAAGCAGTTGCTTTCTGGAGTACTTTGCACACATATTTGCTCCGGTGGTGTAGTCCGGCCAATCATCTCGGATTTTCGATCCGAGGACTCGGGTTCAAATCCCGGCCGGAGCATTCAGCTTTCGGGGAAATTCCCCTTAAGCGTTATTTTTTATTGTGCGAAGGAAGAGATCAGAAGCGTATTAATTGTGGTTTGCTTCACAAATTACTACTCTTATTTCTCCAGATATACTAATTTGAATAAAAAGGCAAATTACCGACGAACTAAATGAAACCAACAAAAAACAATGTTTTTTGAGGTTCCATTAAATTTTCGAGGAAATTTCGAGGAAAATTAAATGAAACGATCAAGTCGACGTTGGAAAAAGAAAGGTCAAATGCGTTGGAAGTGGCAACGAAAACGTATGAAGAAGGAAAAGCGTAAGCGAAACCAAAGATAGGTGAATAAATATGGCTCCAAAAAAAAGAAAAACTGTAGTTGCAAAAGTTAAGAAGAAAAAGTGGTTCCCTATTTACGCTCCAAAATCATTTGGTGAAGTAATGCTTGGTGAATCCTATGTAAGTGAAGCTGAAGAATTAAATGGTAAGTATATTACTTCAAATCTTTCCACTATAACTAGAAGTATGCGAAAACAAAGTGTTAACGTTCAATTTAAAGTTACTAGTGTTGTTGAAGGTAAAGGTCAAACAGAAACTGTTGGTTATAGTTTGATTAATGCTGCTGTTAAACGTTTGGTAAGACGAGGACGAGATAAAGTTTCAGATTCTTTCCTTGCTAAAACTAGTGATAAAAAAATTCTTCGATTCAAGCCGATTATTATTACTAATAATCATGGTACTAATTCAGTTCAGTCTGCTCTAAGACTTGAAGCAAGAAGATTAATTCGAGAATACGCTTTTACTAAAACTGTTGAAGAAATCTTTAAAGAAGTTAGTGATGGTAAAATCCAAAAAACTGTCAAAGATGCTTGTGGTAAAATCTTCCCTATTCGAGGTGTAGACCTAAAAGCAGTTAAACTTCTAGAAAATACCGACATTGTCGTAACTGACAAAGAAGTTGTTTCTGAAAAAGTTGTTATTCGAAAGAAAGACAAAGGTGTAGCTCATGCAGTTGAAGATGAAAAATCCGAAACTGACGCTGATGTTACTCAAGAAGATGCAGAAGATAAAGCAGTTGATGAATTAACTGAAGATGTTGATGATTCTGATTTTTCTGAATCTGAATCTGTTGCTGATGATAAAGAATCTGAAGAACTTCCAAACGCAACTGAAGAAGAAGATGAAAATTCTGAAGACTTTGATGAAGAAGCAGAAGAAGACTTAGAAGAGTCTGGCGTTGCTGATGACGAAGAATCTGACGAAGAATCTGATGACGAACCAAAAAAAGAAGAATAAATCTTCTTTTATTTTTATTTTTTTTATTCTTTTCATAATTATTTTAAACAAATGATATTTTTGAACAAATATGGCATTAGATATTTACAATTTGGAAATTGACCGAATTCTTGCTAAGATTGAAGAATCTCGACCTAAACGTGTTTGTATTCAACTACCTGATGGTCTAAAACCAAATGCTAAAGATATTGTTGATGCTATTAATTCTAAATTTCCAGAAATTAAGGTTTTGATTTGGTCTGGAAGTAATTTTGGTGCATGTGATTTGCCTTTAGAAGTCGAAAGATTAAAGGTTGATTTGCTTATTCATGTTGGTCATAGTGCTTGGGTTTATTAGGTTTTTATCAATTATTTTTCTAACGGGTTGTATTTATTGAATTTTATTGTTGTGGCGTTTCTTAGCTTTGAAATCATCTTAGGTAAAATTTATAAACCATTTATTCTTTATATCCTTTGAAAGAAAGAAAAAACAGATTATACATTTAAGATTAATAAAAAATATATGAGATAAATTTGCAAAATAAGACAACTCGAATTCTTTCTAAATAAAAACTCGTAATGTATAAATAGTCTTAAAGTGCAAATGTTATACTAAGAGGTATAAAATGAATACAAATAACGAAAACGCAATTTTGCGTGTAGAAACAATTGAAGAGATGAAAAACTCAGATGTTCATGGTTTAACTTATGAACTCATAGCTTACGTTAAAGATGTTTTTAGAACTGAACAAGGTCTTAACATTTTCACAATAGATGATGGAGAACAAGATTTTAAATTAGTAAAATTTATTCCAGGTTCAATAGCTCATCCTGAAATTAACAAAGGTTCTGTTGCTTTGTTTAGCTTTAAAAGGCAACATTATGAAGGTGACCTTCAGGGTAAATTAGAAGATATTAGACAAATTTCATCCGATCAAGAAACTAAATTCAAAGCAGGATTAAATATTAGAAAATTATCTCAATTTAAACCTGTTAATACTAAATTATTGTTTGATACTCCTGCTTTTAATGCTATGAAAGAAAAATTGCAACACGTTGCAACTTTAATTAGGCAAGCCGTGATTGAACACAGACCAATAGTTATAAGTCATCACAATGATATTGATGGTTTTACTTCTGGTCTTATTTTGGAAGATGCAATTGAGCCTTTAATAAAAAAACACTATCCTTTAGTTAAGTTTATGGCTAATTTTCTAACAAGATATCCTTCAAGGACTCCTTATTATGATATTATTGATGCTACTAAGGATATATCTATATTCTTACAGAATATGGACCGGGCAGACACTAAACCTCCTTTGGTTTTGTTAGTTGATAATGGTTCATCCACTCAAGATATCGTTGCAATCAACAAAGTAAAACTTTTTGGTGCTGATGTTGCTGTAATTGATCATCATGAGCCAGGACCTTTAGATGAACATGGAAAAAGTGCTGTCTGTAATGTAACTGTCGGTCATGTAAATCCTCATTTAGTTGGTGTTAAAGAAAATATTTCAGCATCTTTACTTTCATACGAACTTGCTAATTTGATTAATGAGTTTAAAGAACCAAACAAACACCCTGCCTTACTTGGCGGTGTTTCTGACAGATGTGATGGTCCTGAGGTTAATCAATTAATATCTCAACTTAATACAACTAGAGACTATTACGAAGAACTTTGTCTTGTTGGTGACTATGAGATATATCAAACTAAAATGAATTTACCGACATCTGCATTATTATCTTTTTTAAGAGGAGATAAACTTGATGAATTAAGGAATCTTTACATTCCTTTATTAGAAGAAGATCGTGCTCAAATTAAAGGATTAGTTAAGCATTATTCAACTTCAAAACAGCTAGGTAATTTTAAAGTTCAATTTTTAGATGGTGAAAAAACAACTCTTAGAGGTGATTTTTATCAATTAAGAGCGATGGCAATAAATCTTCATGATTCTGCTGTTGAAATTGAAAAAAATCTTATTACTTGTGTTTATAGTGATGCATTTGTTGTATTTAGAGCACAACAAGAAAATGAAGTGTTTGATGTTAACAAATTAATTCCTTATCTTCAGGAAAAATTACCTCATGCTCGTTTGACTGGAGGAGGACATGCTGTTGCTGGAAGTGTTAAAGCATTACCAATTGCCATGCCTGAAGTATTAAAATTGATTGAGGAATATATTTCAAATTTGTAGTCTTCATTTTTTTAAGAAGTGGTTCTCTTTTTTTAATTGAGAATTCACTTTTTAGTTTATATTTTTTTTAATTTTATATTTTTTTTAATGTT
>JAFGOT010000016.1 GCA_016926395.1 Candidatus Woesearchaeota archaeon | reverse complement strand
GGTTGGGTGGGGTTGAGGAATCGAATTTGAATACTAGTAAACGTGGAATTTTTATTCATGGGACTTCTCGTGAGGGCTCTTTGGGAAAGTCGTATTCACATGGTTGTATAAGGATGGGAAATTCGGATATAATTAGTCTTTATGATTTGGTTGATGTTGGGACATATTTGAATATTCTTGAGAAGATATAAATTTAAATTTTATATATGTGAATATCGTTTTCTGTTTTCGTTTTTTTGATGTTTGGAAATTGCCAATGATTTGAAATTATTGTTGTATTTTTTTTGCATTCTTTTTTTATTTTATTTTCTATTTTTTTCATGAGTGTTTTGTATTGAAATATTATGATTGTGTCGAAATTTTTTAGATTTTGTTTCCAGAAGTTTTTTTGTTTAAATTCTAAATTTTGTATTTTTCTTGATTTTATTTTTGATTTTATAGTTAGAATAGGGTTGATTTCATATCCTGTGAATTTTGAATTTGGAAATTCTTTTGCAAGATGGATTAGAATTGCTCCGTTTCCAGATCCAAGATCGCATGCGTTTATGTTTGTGTTTTTTTGTCGGATTATTTTTTTTATTGTTTTTATTTTTTTGTTTGTGGTTTTTTCGTAGTGGATTCCAGAATATAATAATGGGAGGATATATAGGCAGAATAATGGTATAAGTATTATTAGGAGAATTAGAAAGATTGTTAGTAATATCATATTTGTTTTAGGTGGTTGTGTTTTATAAGAAGATTGGCTTAACAAGGGGTTAATAAAATTGTTTGGTTCGTGATTTTTTAAATTTATTCTGCGCGTGAATTTTATTAAATTCTAATGTTATGTGTTTTTTGTAAGAAAAAATGTTGAGGTGAAGTGTGGATTGGGTGTGGTGCAGATTATCTAAATAAAAGAAGGGGGTTGGTATTGGGTGTGTAATTGAAAGAGAATGTTTTATTCTATATATATTTATAAATTTTACGACAATCCAGTGATGAAACGACAGCGTGTCGTAAATTGCACTTCAAAACGACTTTCTCTAAAAGGAAGTGGTAAAAGTGCAAAAATATGAGAAAACCCCAAATAAAACCCCTGAAAAAGCTGTTTGTTACCAAAATGAGCTTTTCTTAATTAAATGGGCTTTAGAAGTCTGTAACCAAGAATATAATGGAAATTTACGCTGTTTCTTGACAAATTTCGCCAATCCAACACAGGAAACAGGAATCAAAGAGGGCTGTGGGGGTGGTCTTCTTTGATTCTTCTTTCTTCTTGTCATGGAGTTAGAAGACTAATCAATTTTCCAGAATTAAGAGACTTCTGTTTAACCTACTATCAAAACAGAAAACACTCTCAAAAAATCCCTAAAAATCATACTCAAGAAATCCAAATTTCACTTAATAAGTGGAGTTAATAAGAAAATCAGGACTTAATGATATGTATTCGAAAATGTAGCGGATACATACCCAAAGAGAGCAAAAAAGTAGTTACTTGAGATTTAAGTTAGAGTTAAGTCTCTTAAAAAGTAGTTGTTTGCGTAGCTGTTTGCTCAAAAGTTCTGAAAAAATAATCAAAGTTAGTAACACCATAAGGTTTGGGTTTCTTGTTATTAAGTGGAGTTATTAAGACAAAAAGAGGTAAAAAATGGGCAAACCAAAGAAGTATGCAATCAAAACCATAAACTTTGGGGAAAATGGACACCCTGCAAGAATTTTGGTAGAGCAATATATCAAACTACATGGAAAAAATGCACTCTCTCAACTCATAAGGCGTTTAGTAGTCATCTATCTCATGGATAAACCCGAATACAAAGACTGGAAAGCACAGCTTTTGATTCACGAAAGAAAAGAAATAGGCAAAAATGTAGCGTCAGAAATGCAAAGGCGTTGTCAAATAGACGAGGAACTAAGAGATATGGGGATAGACCCTGATGACATTTTCTAAAAAAAATACGAGGTGTAAAAAAAATGAATGAAGAACAAAACAACCAACCAAAACAAGAAGTGCAACCAACAACAAGCCAAAACGGTGTAAGTCTTGAAAATCTTGACAAAAGACTTCAAGCAATCGAGCAAGTGCTAAAAAAAGAAAACAAAATTTGATGCCATCAATTTGATGGCTCTTATTATTTTTTTAATTGAAAAATGAAAAAATGTCTATCATGCCAAAAACACAGAACAATGAGAAGACAAAAGGGAATATGGCTTTGTAAAGAGTGCATAAAAGACCCTTATGTCAAAGCAATTCTCAACAATGAAGCATATAGTCAATTAACCAAAAAAGAACTATTAAGGGGGCTAAAAAAATGAGCAAAGAATATCAAAAATTTAAATGTGTAAATTGCGAACACGAATTTATCAGCGGAGCAAAAAAACCAAGATGTAGCAAATGCTTTTCAACAAGAATAAACAAAATATCAGCTTTCACACTTGAAAAAGAAATGCGACCACAAACACCAACAAAAGAAGAACCAAAACCAATAAACAAACCAATAGAACAAAAAACAATGCCAATGCCAAAGCAAGAAAAGAAAAACGATTTTCTTGATGACTTTGATTTTTAGGAGTTGATAAAAATGAAAACAGAAGAATTTGAAACTCCAAAAATTGAGATGGAAGAGCAAGAAAGCCAAATACTAAAAGAGCCAATAGAAGAAGAACCACAAGCAGAAGAAACAACCCTTGAAGAGCCAAGAATAACAGGACAAAGTGAAGAATACAAAACATTTGCTAAAACAATCCACACAATAATATTTTCTGTTGTCAAAATGCAAGTAGAAGAAGATAAAAGAGAACTTCTTGACGAATCAGGAGCAAGAATTATGCAAAAATGGGATAAATGGCAATTCGTAGAAAAATATGGAGCAGAAGCAACCTACTTAATGCTTTGGGGCGACATCCTGCAAGTAAATTTCTTTAGCAAAAAAGCACAAGAAACAAGCGAAGAAAAAGAAGAGAAATTCATACCAATAGAAAACGACCACACACCACAACCAAAAACAGAAAACCAACCAGCAGACTTTACGCAAACATTAGCGAGGTTATGAAAATGGAATATAAACAACGATTGCTAAAAGTCTATTATGAAATAGAAGAACTAATCAAAAAACACGAATTAGGGAAAATAAGCATAATGGGAATACCAATTAATGCTACTGATTACCTACTTAAAAAAATGCCAGAACTATATTATTTTGCTAAAGAAAACGAAGAAAAAACAAAAGAAACACTAAAAACAATACAAGAAAAAATAAACTTCTTGCTTAATGAAAATGATAAAAATAAAAACCAATCAAAGAATATTCATAACAGGCAAAACCCAAAGCGGAAAAACCAACTTTGCGAAATATCTCATAAGACAGCTTAAAAACTATATCATATACGATATAAAAAGAGAATATTCAAGCTTTGGAATAGTCGTGCATACAAAAAAAGAGTTTCTAATCTCACTAAAAAGAGGATACTCTCAAATAGTCATACAACCAAACGATTTAAGCAAAGAAAACTTTAACGAAATATGCCAAATAATATTTCAAAAACTAACAAACATAATGCTAATAGTGGACGAAGTGCATAAATTCTGCACAAAATCAAGCATACCATACTACTTAAACGCAATAGTAACCGTAGGAGCAAGTCTTGGCATAGGATTTATGGGAATAAGCCAAAGATGTGCAAATGTGCATAACGACATATTAGCAAGTAGCGAATACATAATAAGCTTTTACCAATTCTTAGACAACGACATAAACAAACTAAAAGAATTTTTAGGAACAGAAGCAGAAAAACTCAAAGACATAGAATATTATTATTTCCTAATGTTCTCAATATTCGACAAAAAAATAAAATTTTACAAACCAATCAAGAAGATTTAGCTTATTTATTATAATTATATGATTGCTTAATTAAATCAAACAAATTTTCCAATTCATCATTTTTAGTTATTTTGACTTCATAGTCTCCATTACCCCAATGACCTATTTTTTTGGGTTTTGTTAAATCTCTTGAAATATTATTTTTATCATTTAATTTGCCACTTGGAACATTAATAAAAACTTTCAAAGAGTCTTTCAATATAACAACATCAGCAATATTTGTCGTTAATTTATACGCAATATATTTGGCTTTTGGCTCTTCTGTTATTGATTCGTCTAATTCTTTAATCCATTCTCTTAATTGAGAAAATAACTCTTTAATTGATTTTGAAGCAGACTTAATATGTGATTCAATAGAATAGTTTTTTTGAAGTGTTGCGATTTCCTTTGCTTTTTTTCCTTTTTCAAAAATCTTAGTTGTTACTATCTTAACTGGCTTTTGATTTTCAGGTTCAACATAAAGAACATTATCGTCATAAACTCTATATTTCAATAATTCAATTTTCATAGGTAAAATTTCGGCAGTATCTAAATCAAATTTATTATAACTTTCAGCAACACAGATTACTCTTGGCGAAGTCCAATCAATATCAATCTTAATATTTTTATTTCTGCAAAGCATTTCAAAATCTGCTTTATGGTCTAAAAGCCACCTTAAATAAGAAAGCCCTTGATTAATCACATTTTCATTAGAATTTAATTTATATTCAATTATAACAGGAGAGCCATTTTTATCAATTCCTAAAGTGTCCATTCTTCCACCAAAACTTGTGGAATACTCACTCGCTAAAAAATCAATATTAAGAATTATGTTTAAATTATCTTCAAAAAGCTTCTGTATCTCTTTTTCTTTATTCAATTTAACAATAGATAATTTTTCAACCTTTGAAGATTTTATTTTAAATAGAGCCATATTCCTTTTATAAAAGGGGTTCATATATAACTTTTTCCATTTTTACGCAATATTTCTGCATTAATGTTTTATGAGCAATTTTTCTATTATTTTGTAGATTAAAGTTTTATGGGGGTTTGATACTATGAAAGCAAAGAGCATTATGATTGTGGCTGTTATTGCTATTGTTGCTGTGGCAGTTGCGAAGAGGATACCGCAAATAAATCAATATTTGTAAAAGGGGGATAAATAAAAATGGTTATGCACAAAAGATTTTTAGGCAGTTTGTCATATTCTGCAAATGGAAAAAGCACTCTTGAAATTCCTAAAGATAGTTTTCTAAAAAAGCTTACTTGTAGGATTAGAGGTCAATGTGATTCAGGGTCAGTAGTTTCTCGAAGCGAAAACAACCCAACAGAATTAATTAAAAGGATGGAAATAGTCGCAAATGGTAAAGACACCATCAAAAGCGTAAGCTTTGCTAATTCTTATATTATGGATAAATACCAAAGCGGAACGACACCCGAAAAAGTGCAAACACCAGCGAGTGCGTCACAGAGCAACCAGTCTTTTAGTGCAACCACTTATATTGATTTTGACCTTGACAGAGATGAACTTGATACCTTACTTCCTGCACAAGAACTTAACACTTTACAGTTAGTTATAACATGGGGTCAAGCAACAGATGTTGATTCAGGAACAGGGTTTAATATTGATTGGGCTTATCTTGATGTAACAGTCGAAGAAGAGGGAAATCCTGAAGAGATGGGTCTTGAAGCTCAAAACATGGGTGTAATCAAAGAGTTTGAAATCGTGCAAGATGTAACAGCGTCAGGAGTGCAAACGATTAAACTTCCTCTTGGAAATGTCTATCAAAAAATATTCCTAAAAGTCGTTGATAATGGAGTTCAAAGCAACACTTTATGCACAGATTTTGAGGTTTTGCTTAATGGACTGCAAACAGTCAGAAAAGAAAGGTTTGACATGAGCAGGGCAGATGACAAAACAGAATACGGTCTTGAAAGTGTTGAGAATGGTGTAACCATGATTGACTTTGATTTGGGCGGAAGTGAGCCGATAGATACAGGCGAAGCGTCAAGTTTTGAGTTAAAAATAAATTGTGGAACACCAACAGGAACAGCCAACATCAGCGTAGTAACTCAAGAACTTATCTTGCCAAATGAGTAAGGGGGTGAGTTACTTTGGTTTGGTTTGATTTTAGCGTCATACCGCCAAAAATAAGTGGTGGCGGTGGCAATAAACCTGTTTTATCTTCTGTTAATTGGACTATGTTAGCAGTAGCTATAATCGGTTTATTGTTTGTGCTAAAGGAGTTTAAAGGGCAAAAATGAGAGGCGTAAAATTCCTTATGTTACTTGTGGGTTTTGTAATGATTGTCATTCCTGAACCTGCAACCACAGGAGCAGGGATTTTGTTAGTTCTCGCAAGTTTCGGGGTGAAAAATTAAGATGGCAAAGAAAAAAAGCAAAAGCAGAAGCTCAATAAAGAGCAGACTTTCAAGCGTAGC
>JAFGOT010000015.1 GCA_016926395.1 Candidatus Woesearchaeota archaeon | reverse complement strand
GTTATTGGGTGAATTTTATGGAAGAATCACAACCAAAAAAATCTATGTGGAAATCTTTATTTATTGGAGGATTAATGCTTGGAAGTTTGTATGTTGGTGATAGATATCAACCTTTACAAAAATTAAATGAAAAAAGTTTTTATCATAATTCTTCAATCGAAGATGGATATTATCCACAACCAACTAATTTAGAGATTATAACAACAAGAAATGAAAAGAACAGAATTGAAGTTTATTTAGTTGATAAAATAAAACAAGATAGTTTGCCTGTGCGTGAAAATATGCATGTTGGAACTGCAGGTGAAGTGATTGATGATTTTATTGATGGGAAAAAAGATGATGCAAAGAATTGGTGGCAACGACAATTAAGTGATTCTACCACGGTGTTGTATAAACTTAAAGAAAAGTTTTAGTCAAATAATTTTGACATGTACCTTTTTAATTGTCAAAATAAATTGACATTTTAATTTTTAAACTTTTTTTATTTTTCATCTTTTATGAAATACAATGGAATAAAAATTGGGAAACCAAAAAATTATGTTTTTGTAAGGGGAACTTCTTTTCAAGAAGCTGCTTCTTTTCTGTTTAACAAAGAATATTCGGTCGGTTCTATTCCAAAAAAAGAATTTAGTCATCCGATGTCTGTTCAAGCAAGATTTGATTTTACTAGAGATAAAGTTTACTCTCATGATTTTATGGCAAAAGAGGAATCAGATATTTTAGATAAGTCTCGAGAATTAGCTTCGCAAAGGGCAACTAGAGATTACATGTATATTCGAAGTTTCAATGGTATGTCTTTAGGAGATATTTTTGAGCATCATGATAAAATAGATTTCTGGGCGGACTTTGGAAAAGAAGTAAGTGATAATATTGAAAGTTTAACTTTATCTGACTATTACTTTAGATCATATCATGAAGCCAAGGATTTGAAAGGAGTCAACATATATTTTAACAAAGGGTTGATGTATAATCATTTAATTGCACCAAGTAGTGATTTGAACGATAGATCCCTTTATAATATGGTTGATGTGATGCCTAATCTTGAAATGAATTGAACTGAAATAAAATCAAAACCTTTTTCTTCAGAATATATTGTAGCAATAGAACCTTTAGGTGATTATGAAGAAAAAAGATTTAATCAAGTTTTAAAGAAACGTAATCCTTTTAGGAATATTATTTTTTAGAAATAAATAAAAAATAAAAATAAAATCAAGAACTATTCTTGATTTTGTTCTTTAACAGTTTCAACAGGAATTATTTTGGATGAAATTTCTTTTTTTAATTCCGTTATGAATTCATCTATTTTTTTACTGCCAAGAATTTCATTGTTTCTAGCACGAACGTTGACTGTTTTGTTTTCAACTTCTTGATCTCCAATCACAAGGGAATAATTCCATTGTTCAACTTGTGCATCTCTAACTTTTTTCTTAATTGATTCGCTTCGAAGATCAACTTCGCTTCTTAATCCAGCACGTTTAAATTGTTTTTCTACTTCAATTGCAAATTCTTCGTGTCTATCTGCAATTGGTAATATTTTTACTTGGTTTGGTGAAATCCATAGAGGGAATTTTCCTGCAAAATGCTCAACAAGAATTCCAAGGAATCTTTCAAAACTACCATATATAGCTCGATGAAGCATAACTGGTCTATGTTTTTGACCATCTTTTCCTTCGTATGTTAAATCAAACTTTTCGGGCATTTGAAAATCAAGTTGAATAGTTGCGCATTGCCACATTCGTCCAAGTGCATCTTTTATTTGGAAATCAATTTTAGGTCCATAAAATGCTCCATCACCTGGATTAATTATATACTCTTTTCCGCTTTCTTCTAATACTTCACTTAGTGATTTTTCTGCAAGCTCCCAAAGGTCTTCAAAACCAAGAGCTTTTTCTGGTTTAGTTGAAAGAAACATTTTATATTCAAATCCAAATGTTTTGTAAATGAAATCCACAAATTCAATCAAGTAATTAATTTCATCTTTGATTTGTTCTCTAGTACAAAATACGTGTGCATCATCTTGAGTGAAACATCTTACTCTGAATAAACCACTTAATGCACCACTTAGTTCGTGTCTATGGACTAGGCCAAATTCTCCTGCTCTAATAGGAAGTTCTTTGTATGAATGAAGATGTTCTTTGTATACTAGAATATTTCCTGGGCAATTCATTGGTTTGACTGCATAGTTTTCTTCGTCACTATCTATTTTTGTAAAGTACATATTTTCTTTGTAGTGATCCCAGTGTCCAGATTGCAGCCATAACGATTTGTTTAAAATCATAGGTGTTTTGTTGATCTCATAGTCTCTTTTAAACATCTCTTCACTCATAAATTCTGCAAGTTTGTTCCAAATGAATGATCCTTTGTCGTGAAAAAAAGGCATTCCTGGTGCTTCCTCTTGGAATGAATATAATTTCAATTCTCTTCCAATTTTACGATGATCTCTTTTTGCAGCTTCTTCTTGAAATGTTACCCATTCTTTCATTAATTTATTGTCTGGAAAACTTATTCCATAAATTCTAGTAAGTTGTTTATTTTCTGCTTTGCCTTTCCAATATGCTTTTGCAACCTTAAATAATTTAATTGCTTTAACCATTCGTAGATTTGGAAGATGAGGGCCTCTACACAAATCGACAAACTCTCCTTGTTCGTATGCTGTTAGTGTATCTCCTGCTGTTGCATATTCTTTTATCATTTCAATTTTGTATGAATTTTCTTTAAATTTGTTTAAGGCTTCTGCTTCACTAAGAACAATTCGTTTAGGTTTAAGTTCTTCTTTGACAATTTTTTTCATTTCATCTTCTATTTTTTGAAGATCATCTTCTTTAATTTCTAAATTGTCAAAATCATAATAAAATCCTTGTTCTACTGCTGGACCGATTGTGTTTTTAGCTTCAGGATAAAGTCTAGAAACTGCTTGAGCTAAAATGTGTGCAGTTGAGTGTCGAAATAATTCAACACCTTCAGCATCTTTGAATGTGATAATCTGAACAGTAGAATCGTTGTTTATTGGTTCTTCTAAGTCAACTAATTTGTCGTTAACTTTAACGCAAAGGGCGTTTCTTGCTAAACCTTCGCTGATGTCGAGTGCTATTTGTAAACCTGAAACTCCAGGTTCGTATTGTTTTTTGCTCCCATCTGGGAAACTAATATTAATCATTTTCTTTCCTCTGGTTATTTTTTAGTATTAAAAATTTAAAACTGTTCGCATTTGGCGAATTAAATAGACTAAGAACTAGGTTAACGGGTCTGAAGTAGGAAGATAGACAGAAATAATTTCTGGCTAACAAAATTAAATGTGTTTATGTTATTCATGTTATAAGTTTCGAACGGATTTTTCTTTTTAAAGCTTTTTATTTAGGTTATTAGTCCCTTTTAAGTAGTATTTCTTACATAATGTTTATAAATGGGTTTATTTTAACATATTCGCAATGGACTTTGGAGAAGCTATAACTATGCAGAAAAAGAGAATATCTACTTATATTACTGCTGAAATTGCTAATGAAATATTTTCAATGCCTTTGCCTTCTTTATTATCTCTTCCGTATAATCCTTATTTCAAAGCTTATGTTGAAAAGAAGGGGGTTGGATTTTCACAAGTATTGTCTGTTGCAAAAGATTATGCTCTTCCTGGAAAACTACAAGTTGCAAGGATTGCAAGAAATGTGATGACTGATGAATTACTATCGAGTGTTTTTTTTGTTCACGATACTAAGTTTACACACATCCGATCCAAAGGTAAGCAAGTTGAGTTTTTATCTACTAACGTTTTGGATAAACATTTGTGTGATGGTATTTATTTATCGGAACAACAATTGGTTGATTCTGGAATCATTCTTTCTAAAGATAAAATATCTGTGTACCTTAAAAACTTACAAAAACATTTTAATAGAAGTGCTAAGAAATCAGATAAAATTGTTTGGATTGAAAATGCCACTGAGAAAAATGGTCAACTACAACCTTTATTTGAAGTTGATTTGAACATGGCTCAAATTCACTCTAAAAGTTGTGATGCTCTGTATATTCAACAAAAAGGCAAATCTTTACTTAGTGCTAAATCAAAAGTTTTAAGAGAATTTCATAAAGGTGGTTTGCCTATTGACTTTAGCAGCTTGATGAGTGAAAAAGAAGCTAGAGTTTTCTGGAAAAAAACTTTGCATGATATTTCTGAGAAATTAAGAGATTTTGTTGGGATTATGGTTGTTGGAGAATCCGAGCCATATGGTGCGCCTAATTCCACTTTAAATTACTTTTCGTCAGCAATAAATAAAGTTTCTAATTTAGAAGTTGTTGATTTTAAAAATTATTATATTGAAAAAGTGAGACAAGACGAGAACAAAACTATTTTTGCTCATCACTATAAAATGAAGTTGGCTGAAAAAAATATTCAATATAAAATTAAACCTACAGATTTAGATTTAAATTCTCAGATTGTTCTTTCTTATAGTGAAAATGATCTTTATCAACCAATAAGTGTTCATATAAAATCTATGAGAAATGAAATTGAAGATATTTTTGGAGAACGTTCACATAATAGGTATAAACATCACTCTCAAATTGAAGCTTACAAATCAAAATTAAATAAAAAAGAATTGGCACGATTTGAAGATTTAGAAAATATATTAAATACAACATTAATGCCTGAAACTTTCCCAAAAGTAATCACTTTGTAATTTTCATTCAACAGTAACTGACTTAGCAAGATTTCTCGGTTTATCAATATCGCAACTTCTTAGAAGAGCAACATGGTATGATAAAATTTGTAACGGAATTATGCTAAGTAATGGTGTTAAACTGTATCTTGTTTCGGGTACGTAAATTATATCATCAACTAGTTCTTTTAATTTAAAATCTCCTTTAGTTCCAATTGCAATAACTTCGCCACCTCGAGCCTTGATTTCTTGAATGTTACTAAGAATTTTATCGTATGTTAAAATATCTTTTGTAGCAATAACAACACAGGGCATATTTTTATCAATCAAAGCAATAGGACCGTGTTTCATTTCTGCAGCAGGATATCCTTCGGCATGAATGTATGAAACTTCTTTTAGTTTTAATGCACCTTCAAGTGCAATTGGAAATTGAATGCCTCGACCTAAGTATAATGCGTTGTTTTTTTTGCTAAGTTTGTTAGCTAAAACTTTGATATTCTTTTCTTCTTTTAGAACTAATTCGATTAATTCAGGAATTTTTTTAATATCAACAATCATTTCTTTGACTTTATTCTCAGATAGTGATTTATTTTTCAAAACAAGTTGTGCTGTTAGTAGATATAACATCGTAACTTGAGTTGTGAATGCTTTAGTTGAAGCAACCCCTATTTCTGGTCCTGCTCTTGTATAAAGAATATCATCACTTTCCCGCGCAATGGAGCTTTCAACAACATTACAAATACTAAGAACGCTAGCTCCTCTTCGTTTGGCCTCGCGAAGAGCAGCGAGAGTATCCGCGGTCTCGCCGCTCTGACTAATTGCGAGGATTAAGGTGTCTTTATCGATGATGGGATTGCGATACCGAAACTCAGAAGCATATTCAACATCAACTGGAATTCTGGCTAAACTTTCAATCAAAAACTTTCCAACCAATCCTGAATGCCAAGAAGTTCCACAACCAAGAATTGTTATTCTTTTAAAATCTTCTAAATGTATTTTTTTAAGATTTAAACTTGGAAAACCATTTTCTACTAAGCCGTCTAATGTTTTTCTAATACTACTTGGTTGCTGGAAAATTTCTTTAAGCATGAAATGATCATAACCTTCCTTTTCTGCAGAATCAGCATTCCAAGAAATTGTTTTAATGTCAGGAATTATTTTAGTTTCGGAATCAATTTTGCTAATTGAAATGTGTTTGTTAATATGAACAAAATCTTTATCTTCTAAATAAACAACTTTATTTGTGTGCTCCAAAAGAGCTGGAATGTCTGATGAAAGTAAAAATTCGTTTTCGCCAATGCCAAGAATTATTGGTGAGCCCATTTTAACAGCAATAAGTTCTTCAGAATCTTTGTTAATTAATGCTATTGCATATGATCCGTTAAATTGTAAACACGCTTTTTTTGTAGCATTAACAAACGAGTAACCTTCATCCATAAAATGATTAATAAGAAGAGGGATGATTTCAGAATCAGTTTCTGTTTCTTTTTCTAATTTGTATTTTTCAACCAATTCAGAAACGTTTTCAATAATGCCGTTATGTACTGCGACAACTTTTTTATCTTTAGAAGTGTGGGGGTGGGCATTGTTAGCCGTAACTTGGCCGTGAGTTGCCCACCTGGTGTGTCCAATAGATAGGTGAGATGTAAAATCGGTTGAATAGTTTGGTATTCTGCCTATTTCTTTTTTGATTTTTATTTTACCTTCTTGAAATGAAGCAAAACCCCAAGAATCATATCCTCGATATTCGAGTTTTTTTAATCCATTAAGAACGATGTTTGTTGCGTCACTACTAATTCCTTTATAGCCAAAAATTCCACACATATTTACCTTTTTTTATTTTTTAGTTTTAAATAATCTGAATAGAAAATATAGAAGATAACTCCCTTTTATCGAAGTTTTTTTATATTCTAGATGTTGATTTTTTTATGAATGGACATAAAAAGAGTTGTTGAACCTAGTCTTCAAGAAAATACGTATGTTTTGATTAGTGAAGATGATTGTGTGATAATTGATCCCGGCAGTGATGATGATACAATACTTGCTCAGATACATAAATTAATCGCTGGAAAAAGATTACGTGGTGTTCTTTATACTCATTGTCATTTTGACCACATAAGGGGAGGAAGATACTTTAATGCCGATCAATATATGAGTGAAGAAGATATTGATGACCTGCCTCTTCAATCATCTAGAGCAAAAATGATGTGGGGAGTTGATTTTAAGGAACCTGAAAACATCAAACCTTTAACCAAACAAATAATTTTGGGAGGGTTTAATTTTACTGTATTTCAAACTCCTGGACATACAAATGGTTCGGTTTGTTTTGTATTAAATAAGAGTCAAAAACTTAATTTATCAAATCCAGTGATGTTTTCTGGGGACACTCTTTTCAAAGGAACTTATGGGCGGATAGATTTAGGTGGAAATGGAGCCCAAATGACTGCTAGTTTGAAATTCTTATCAACACTACCTCCTGAGACTGTGTTTTATCCCGGCCATGGAGAGTCTAGCACGATTGGCGCTGAACTTCGTTGGCTTAAAACAATCCCATAACGTTTATAAAGAGAATAATGTTTCTAAACACTGAATTATTCATAATTATAAGGTGTAATTACCCATGGCTGCAAAAAAAGAAGATAAAAAAGCACTCGTCACAGAAATCACAACTGGATTAAAACTTCGAATGGAAGACGACGAATATACTGTTTATGAAAAAGCTAGAGTAGTAGGCTCAAGAGCTTTGCAACTTTCTCAAGGTGCAAAACCTTTAATTGACTTATCTCAAGAAGATTTAGCAAAAATTTCATATAATCCAATTGAAATTGCAAAATTGGAATTCGATGCAGGTGTGGTTCCTTTAACTGTAAAAAGGTCACTTCCTCACGAAAGGGAAAATATAGCCCCCAAAAACTAATTCTAATTACTCTTTCCTTTATTAGGAAATTTTATAAGTGCTTAAATGCGCTTTTTTATTTGCTTAACATTTGTTTGGCACATTAGCGGATTATTCCCGATGTATTATACTCCTATAAAATCCCTTGAGGTAAAAAAATGTCTAAAAAAGTTAATGAAATTGGTATTACGGTAAAAAAAGACGAAGACTTTAGTGAATGGTTCACTCAATTAATGAAAAAAGCAGAACTAGCAGATGTTAGATATAATCTAAAAGGATTCCCTGTGTATATGCCTTGGGCAGTTAGAAGTATAAGAAAAATTACTCGAATGTGGGAAGAAGAACTAGAAGCAAGAGGGCATGAACCTCTTTTAATGCCTTTATTAATACCAGAAAGCAATTTTCACAAAGAAGCAGATCATGTTGAAGGATTTACACCTGAAGTATTTTGGGTAACTCATGGTGGAGATAAAGAATTCGAAGAAAGATTAGCACTTCGTCCAACAAGTGAAACTGCACTTTATGACATGTATGGGAAATGGATACAAACATATAGAGATTTACCTTTCAAAAGATATCAATCAGTAAGTGTATTTCGTCATGAAACAAAAATGACAAGACCTTTTATGAGAACGAGAGAAATACATTGGACTGAATCACATAATGTTTTTGCAACAGAAGAAGAAGCTTACAAAGATGCAGTTGAGAACTTAGAAATAACAGAGAAATTATTATATGGAAAACTTGCTATTCCTCACATATTCTTTAAACGACCACAATGGGATAAATTTCCTGGTGCAATAAATACTTTTGCAGCTGACGTTCTTTTAGATAGTGGAAAAGTACTACAACTTCCATCATCACACATGATTAGCCAGGCATTCTCAAAAGCATTTGATGTTACATACAAAGATGCAGATGAACAAGAAAAATTGGCTTGGATAACATGTTACGGTCCAGCACATTCAAGAAACTATGGAGCACTAATTACTTTCCATGGTGATGATAAAGGTTTAGTATTGCCTTGGGATGTTGCGCCAGAACACATAGTTATTGTTCCGTTAATATTCAAAGGAAAAGAAGATGTTGTTTTAGAAAAAGCAACAGAAATTAAAAAACAATTAGTTGATGCTGGTTATACTGTACGACTTGATGACCGAGATAATTTCTCACCAGGATACAAATTTAATGAATGGGAAATGAAAGGGATGCCAATACGAATTGTTGTTGGTCCAAAAGATATTGAAAACAATCAAGTAGAATTATTTCGTAGAGATTTAGGAACAAAAGAATTTGTTCCACTATCAGACCTACAAAAAACTGTTGATTCAATAAGAGATTCATTTACTGATAACTTGAGAGATAAAGCAGATAAAATTATTGCTGATAAAACAGTCGATGGAAAAACAGAAAGAGAAATCATTGCTGCTCTTGATAGTGGAAAAATGATTCGAACATGTTTTTGTTCAACAGACTTAGATGGGGAAGCTTGCGCTACCAAAGTTGAAAAAGAACTAGGTGGAGAAGTCAGAGGAGAAAAATTCAATACAAAAGAAGAACTCTTCTGTGACTGTCCAATTTGTGGGAAAAAAGCAAACCATGTAGTTTATATTGCAAAAAGCCATTAAGGCTTATTTTTTTTACTTTTTTAGTTATTTTTATAAACTATTTCTGTTAGTTATTGTGTATTAGTGTGTGAGTTGAAACTAAGTGGACAAATACCAACATCATTTTGATATACATCATTTTATACACAATAAATATAATGATTTCTTGTTATCTCACACGATTAGAAGTTTTGCAGTATCGCTTATTTCTTTATTTATTCCAGTATTTCTATTAGAAAAAGGCGTTGGGATAGTTTCTGTAATTGCATTTGAAATGGTGTTATTCTTAATGTTGATGGCTCTTCATGTTCCTAGTATTAATTTTATACGCCATGTAGGTGTAAAAACAGTTTTAATAGTTAGTTACATAATTAGTATAATTTTTTATTTTTACTTACATCAAATGGATGCCGTACTCAAACTAATAGGTGTTGTTCCTTACTTGATAATTCTTAGTTTACTTAACGCTATTTTTGGAAGTTTGTTTTGGATGTCTTTTCACGTCTTATTTGTAAAAAGCACGGAAAAAAGCAAACACAGAGGAAGGAAACTTGGATTGCTACAAGCTATTCCTACAATAATAAGTATTGCAAGTCCTTTAGTTGGCGGGTTTCTAATAACCTATGCTGGATTTAAATTGACTTTCTTAGTTGCTGCTTCATTGTTTATAGTGGCAATAGTTCCGCTGTTTTTCTCCCCTGACACAACAATAACTGAAAAAGTTAATGTTGGGAATATAATTAGAGGTTCTTCTAAAGATATGAATTTTGTTTTCTTTTTTGAAGGAACATCATTTATAGGAACTGCTTTTCTTTGGCCTGTATTATTGTTTTTATTTCAAATAGCAGTATCTACTATGGGTGCATTGTATTTTGTATCAAAAATATTTTATGCACTTTTATCTTATATTAGTGGAAAAAAGGCCGATGTTGGACATACAGAAAAACTGGTCGCAACAGGATCAACTGCTCTTGGATTTTCAATGATATTAAGGAGTTTCTCAAAAATATTTGCAATAATCCTAAGTGCAAGCCCACTAACATTTATTGCTTTTTTCCAATCAATAGGGGGGATATCAGGTCCTTTGTTTAATATTCCCATCCAATCTAAATTTTACAAGATGACAAAAGATTATAATCCTTTAGATGTAATTGTGAGTAGGGAATTATACATGACTTTTGGCCGATTATTGATGCTTGGAATACTCTTATTTTTACTTACAACTATGACTGTGGAGTTTGCTTTCATAACTATGCTTGTAATGAGTGGTGTAACAACCTTTGCATTTGCCAAATACAAAACTCAATTATCTGCATAAAAGAGTAAGCTTTAAAACCTGATTCTAATTGTCAAGGAGCTATATGTTTAATCCATACTTTATAGTTAGAGAATCCGAGATGCTACCTGGAGTTAAAGGAGCATTTGCAATAAGAGACATACCTAAAGGTACTCAGATCGTTCAATACAGAGGTAAATTAATATCTAAAGAATTATCTGAAAAAATCAGCAGTAATCATAGAGATAGAGGAGAATTATGGATATTTACATTAAATGATAAATATGACATAGATGGTTCTCGTCAAGGAAACGAATCTAGATATGTAAATCATAGTTGTGATCCTAACTGTGAAGCGATAAATTATGATGATGACGAAGTTTGGATAGAAACAATCAGAGACATAAAAAAAGGAGAAGAATTAACTTATGATTATGGCTTTGATGAACCAGATGAAGCATTTCCTTGTTTGTGTGGGTCTCCCAAATGTAGAAAATGGATTGTAGTAAAAGACTATAAATTCAAACCAGGAGAACATGAAGAATTACTTCAGAAACAAAAAGAATTCTTAGAAGAAAATATTGGTGTTGATGATAAAACTCACTTTGCAATCAAAAAGAAGAAAGAGCAAAAATGTTAATTATTTCTTCATTTTATTTTCTATAATTTCTAAGGCTTCTTCATTGCTTTTACAGATTAAAAATTTGATTTTTTCTTTCTTCAGGCGAGAGAGTCTATTTTCTAAAACTTCTCTTCTAAATTGATTAGACCAACGAATCATGTGTAAAAATGAGAAAAAATTTTCTTTTCGAGGATTATCTTTTTCAAATCCACATAAATTTTTAATGGAACGTTTGATAAGACGAATTTTTTCTTTAAAATGAGATGGGAGTAAAACAATAACCAAATCAGCTCGAACAAAAGTGGCCCAAGACCAATCACTAGCAGTTGTTCCTTCAACAACCCAGCTTTTATTTTTAAGAAATTGATTGAGAATTTTAATACGTTCTTCACGGGAACGAATCAAAGAATAATCGGATGGTGATGTGTAACGAATATCATCAGTTTGAATGTGTTTCCAACCATACTTAGCTTCTAAACTCCTTGCAAGGGTGGATTTTCCACTTCCAGGACCGCCAAGTATTCGAATTTTCATAATTTAGCTATTGGGAACCCGTTTTATAAATCTATTTAAACGATAACCTTTAAAAAGGAGTTTTCAATTCTTAAGCATACTCGCAACGATATTATTCTAATATTTTGTGGGCCCGTGGCATAGCTTGGATATTGCGACGGCCTTCTAAGCCGTAGGTCGGGGGTTCGAATCCCCTCGGGCTCACTTATTATTTCTTAAAATAAACAGATTATCTATTTGTTTTTACAATTTTTTTCTTAGAATTATTCTGTTATCAAGAGGTTTTTCATCTAATTTAAAATCAATTATTTGAAAACCATTTTTTATGGCAAAGAGAAGCATATTCTTATATCGATTTCTTGTTTTTAAGATTATGCTGGAAAACCCTTGATTTCTGGCCCAATTTTCTTGATATTCTGCTAGTGCTTTGGCTACCTTCATTTTGCGAAACTCAGGAACAACTCCGCCTACCCACGTATAGAAAGACCCATCTTCAAACCGATCAGATCCTATTTTGTAGCCTGCTAGTTTATTCTCGATAAAAGCTACTAAGATTAGATGCTTAGATTTATCTAAACGTTTAGAATAAGATTCTTTGTTGTAATGATTTTCAAATTCAGGAATTAAAGCATCGACTTTGATGGCATCATCTAAATTGCCTTCTTTAATTGTGATTGTCATAATTTTATTTGGATTTAAAGAATATTTATATATTTGTATTTGGTGGTTATTTTTAGATTTTATTTTGTTTCTAGAAATGTTTTTAAACTCTCTTCTTGATTATTGTTGGTTATGAACAAATTTCATAAAGGATTGATATGGCTTGGTGTTGGCTTGTTTGAAGTTTTAATGTTAATATTTGTAGTTGTTCCTTGGTTTACAAACCGTAATTTGGTTTTTACTGCATTAGCTAATTTGATTATGATTTTAATTCTTGTTGCTCCATTTATGATAGGATTTATTTTGATGGTTTTATCTGTTCCTTTCTATGCGAAAAAATATGGTTGGAGTATTAAATCGCTTAAGAATTATTCTTTAGTATTTGCAATTGTTTTATCTATCTATATTTTGGTTGACATAATTAAATTAGCGGATTTTCTTGGAATACTTTCATTAATGTTTGTTACAACTATTTTTTGGATTAGTTATTTTAGACTACGCAATATTGCTGATTTTAATTAAGAAGATTTTTAAACTATTGATGAGAAGTTATTATTATGAAGAAGCCAAATAGATTAGAATCTAAGATAAATCATTTTCACAGATTAAATTTTTCTTTAGTAGATAAAATAGGATTTGGTGGAATATTTTTGTTTTGGATTGGTTTTGTTCTTCTTTGTGGTTTGTTATACTTTTTTCTAGCGGGAGAGTCAGCTTATTTAGTTTCTATGGTTAGCGGTGTACGTATAACTTCGTTTTTGAATAGTTTGTATTTTAGTGTTGTTGCAGCAACAACCACTGGTTTTGGGGATATTGTTCCTGAAGGAATTTTCAAGTTAGTGGCTTCTTTGGAAGTTATTGTTAGTTTGCTTGTTGTAGCTGTGGTTACCTCTAAATTTATTTCATTAAAACAAGATGTTATTTTAGAAGAACTATATGAGATTACATTTGTAGAACGAGTTAATAGAATGCGTTCTTCACTTCTGGTTTTTAGAAAAAATATTCATTCTTTAATACATAAAATAGATGATGGTCTTTTGAAAAACAGGGATGTTCAACATCTCTACGTAACTATTGCTACATTTAAAGAAACTATTTATGAAATTAATTCTCTTTTTACTAATAAACGACATAATGATTTTGTTAGGCAAATAAACTCTGTTGATGTTAGTTTAATGACTAATAGTATGATCTACTCTTTTCAAAGGTTAAAGGTCTTACTTAAACTTCTTGAAGAAAATGATTGTGATTGGAAATATTCTAAGATGTTGTTTTTCTTAGAGAAGGCTCTTCAGGCTGAAGAAGATTATTTTGATTTAGTTAAAAAGTCAGGATTATTATCTAAAGAGGAATATTCTAATTTTGAAGAAGAGAGGAATAAAATTATTCCAAAAATAAGACGTCATCTTGTAAAACCTGAGATTGTGTAGCTTAACACACTATTTCTCTTTAACAAGTTTTAAAAGTTGATGATTTGTTTGTTTTAGTGTGAAATCGATTGTTTTTCTTGTTTTAATTCTATCTTTAACTTTTTTATTCACTTCTTGCACTAATAATGAAATTGTTAACTTAAATGATTCCACTAATAAATATATTGAGGATCGTGATAATGTGGAAAAAAACTTATCTTATTTTGTGACAAAACAATCAGGCACTGAAAAACCATTCGAAAATGAGTATTGGGATGAGAAAAGACCTGGAATTTATGTTGATATAAATACAGGGGAACCATTATTTAGTAGTCTTGATAAATATGATTCGGGAACTGGTTGGCCTAGTTTTACAAAACCAATTGATGATGCAAATATCCAAGAAGAATTAGATATGAGTCTTGGAACTGCGAGGATGGAAATTAGAACAGAGGAGTCGCACCTTGGTCATGTTTTTAATGATGGACCAAATGGTGGAGACAGATATTGTTTAAATTCTGCGGCACTACATTTTATTCCTTTTCAAGATTTAGAGGATGAAGGATATGGTGATTATGTTAATTTATTTCCATATGAAAAAGCAACACTTGCAGGAGGGTGTTTTTGGGGCGTTGAAAAATTATTAGAAGATGTTCCTGGAATAATTTCTGTTGTTTCAGGTTATACTGGTGGAAGCACAGAAGATCCTAATTATATAACTGTAAGTTCTGGAAAAACAGGTCACGCTGAATCTGTAGAACTCTATTTTGATCCTAACATAATTACTTACAAAGAAGTTTTAGATTATTTCTGGAGACTTCATGATCCAACTCAAGTTAACAAACAAGGACCTGATGTAGGAACGCAATATCGATCGGCAATATTTTATCATAGTGAGGAACAAAAAGAAATTGCAGAACAAAGCAAGGCAGAGTTTGATGCAAAAGGAATTTTTCCAAATCCTGCTGTAACACAAATAGTTCCTGCTGGACCTTTCTATAAAGCAGAAGAATATCATCAAGACTTCTATGATAAAAACCCTGGGAGAAGTTGTCATGCTCTACGTGATGAATAAACTTTATTCGCCATAATCACAAAGGCCATTTTCATTTCTATCTTTGTAAAGACCGCATAATCCTGGATATGGATCATCTTCAACACCGTATGGACAACCACCTGTTTTAATATTTTTGTGTTGTGGTTCTTCAAAATGAGTGTTTTCTTCTGAAATGGTGTTTGAAATAGAATTTTCTTGGTTATTATTTGATATTTTGCTTGTTAAAGAATATGCGCTAAGAGCTAGAATAGATGTGATAATCATAACCCCAATAATTATGAAAATATTTTTTACTTGTTCATTTTGAATAATGAGGCGTTTAGTCATTGCTACAATCCATTTCCAGTGTTGTATTAAATGAACTAAAACCAAAGCAACCATGGCGATGCCTGACCAGTCATGAATAATCATTAAAGGTTTCAATATTTCTGGTTTTATATTAAACCAACCAGGCATTTTAATCACACCTGTAATTCCTGCTAGAATAAATGATATTGCAAGAATCATATCCACAATGTATAGTTTAGTTGCTTTATTCACTTTTTTTTAGGAAAAATTTTGTTTTAAAAAGATTGTGGATTAGTAATGAATGTTTGAAGAAAGAATGGTGCGGTGTTAGGCATGCAAAAATCAGAGATTTTTGGGGGTTGAATAAATTCAACCGATTCGAACCCGTGACTTCTTGAATCTATTATGTTTGTTTAGTTATTCTAAAGAAAGAATGGTGCGGGGGGAGGGATTCGAACCCACGAACTCACTAAGAGACAGGATCTTAAGTCCTGCGCATTTGACCAGACTTTGCTACCCCCGCATTAAGAGTAAATCTGGTGTAATTAGAGATTAAAATCTGCTTTTTAAATATTTGGGTTTTTAAACAAGAATTTGTCAAAAAAAGAAAAATAAATTAAACTTGTTGTTTTATGTCTAATCTTCGATTTCAACATCTTTCATAAGTTGTTGAACTCTAAGACTTATTGGCTGAGCTGGAGCTGATTCTTCACGAAAATCCGATTCTAGAAGAGTTACTTTATCAACCAAGTCACCATAATCTTTTGCTCCTCGAGAAGATTTATCATATCCAAAGATTGAACGCCCACTTGCTGGTGCTTCAGAAAGTTTTGCGTTGATTCTAATTGGACTTGTTAAGATGTCTTTGTAATCTTTTTGTAGTTTAGCAAGCATGTTTCTATTTGTTTTGTTTCTAGCATCGTGTAATGTTGGAACGATGTAATTAATTTGCAGGTTGTGATCAAAGTGTTCATTTAACTCTCTGATTGCTTCTACCATAAATGTTAAGCCTGTCAGAGATAAGTATTGTGTAGATACTGGAATCATCGCTTCTTTAGCGAAAAGTAATGCTCCTTGATTAAGTAGACCAAGCGACGGGGCACAGTCAAATATTATGTAGTCGTATTCATTTATTTCTGCAAATTTATTTTTAATATATTGATGAGGTGAGCTTTGCTTTGCTAAAAATACATCTATTTTGGTTAGTGAGTCATTACTATGAATTACATCTAGATTTTCACCTAAATGATTTATTGCATCGATGAATGAACACTTGCTTGTTAAGAAATCATACAATGAAAATTGTTTAGTTGTAGTTAGCGAATGAGCAATATTGCCTTGGGGATCCAAGTCAATAAGCAGAACTTTTTTATCCTTTCTGGATAATCCTGCAGCCACGTTAACAGCTGTTGTAGTTTTACCTACACCGCCTTTTTGGTTGATTACGCAAATTGTTCTCATATTATTATACACCCTGTTAAATAGTAAATACTGTTGTGGAAAAGTGTATACTAATATATAAATCTTATTATTATGTGTTTAGAAGCCCTCTAATGATGTTATTTGCTTTATGTTTAAAAAATAACAGAAATAGCAGTTAGAATACCTAAAATTAATGCTAAAAAATTAGGTGTAAATAAAAGCCAATCCTTTTTGCTAAATGCATAGAGGCTCCAAAAAGCTCCATTTACTGCAGTAGCTATTGGTTGAATAAAAATGTTGCTTTTTCCTTGAATGTTAGAAATGAGAATCTCAATTAATGAAAAAAACATTAAAACTGCTAAAATTGATGCAATAATTTCTATTGTTTTTTCATTTTCTTTTATTTTTTGACGGAATTTACTTATCATTTTAAGATAACAATCCTAGTTCGTTTTCAGAAACTTCGGTAAAAACTTCGCCTGTAATATTATGTTTGACGTTTCCGCCTGTACGTTTAAATTCTATAACAATCCCAAATCGTTCTTTAGTTCCGGGAAAGATACTTTCAGTGGTATCAAAATAAACTCTACCAACCTCTCCTCTTTCGATGACGACATAGCCCTGTCCCGAATTATCATCTTTGAATGTTATGGGTTTTGTTGTAGCATATGCGTTTGTTATGTTAATACTATCTTCAAAGTTATTTCTGAAACGCATAACTATCTGGCCGTTACTACCGTCTGCATTTGCATCAATGTATTGGTCAACACATTTTAGTTGTTCTCCAAATTCACAACTATCTGGAATGTATCGGTTAGGATTTAAGAAACCAAAGTAAGAAAGAACGCCAACTGCAACAACAATAACTGCCAAAGCCCAGCCATAAGTGACTAGATATTCTAATGCTGCTTGACCTTTTCTTTTTGAAAAAAACATTAAACTAACCTCTTTAGATAATAATTAAGCAACTTCGCTTATAAATCTTACTGCAACTTACTACCAAGATGTTTAACCTTGCTTAGTATTTGTTTTCTAGTTTGTTCAGTGCTAGAGTCTATTTTTCCAAAGTGAGTTGTTCTAACGGGTTTAATCCCGCAATACTTTAGAGCGATGTTTATTATCTTAGTTGCTGGTTTTCTAAAAATCAATTTGTAAACTGGAAGAGGAGCTCCCATTGTAATGATTGCTCTTGCGGATTTTCCTTTTAGAAGACCTTTTGGAAGACCCATTGTTTTGTTTTTTGGATCGTATGCAAATCCAGGAATAAATGCTCTATCCAAAAAACCCTTCATTAAAGCAGGCATATCTCCCCACCAAAGAGGATAAACAAAAACAATATGATCGGCCCATTTGATGCTTTCTTGAACATGTTTTAAATTTTTTTCAAGAGGTTGTTTTTTCTTAGAAATAAAAACAGGGTCAAATTTTAAATCATATAAATTTATGAATTTAATTTCTGCTTTGCTTTCTTTAGCTCCTTGTATATAGCTTCTAGCAATTGATTCACAAAAACTGTTTTTGATAGAATGTCCATTAATAACTATAATTCTTTTTGTCATTTTTCAAACTCTACTTTATTTTTTTTATTGCTCTTTTTTTAGAATGAGCTTTTTTTGAAACTATATTTTTATCTTCTAATTTGGATTTTTCTTCTTTTATGTATAGTGTGTATGAATAAATCATTGTTATTATTACTAAAGAAAAAACTGTGATTATAATAATCCAAGAAGTAATTCCTTTGAGAAGAGAACTAAAAATAAATATTATTGCTGCAATCTTAAATAAAATACTTCCAACTCGATGTGTTTTTTCCCAAACATAATCGCTGTTAAGTGTCCAAGGAGTACGAATGCCAATAAAATAATTTCTTTTAGATTTTTTAAGAAGTGTGCCTGCATAAAAAAATAATATTCCAAGAGCGATGGTTGTAATGAAACTTGGGCTGATTGGAATTCCTTTGTTCCAAGAAATAACCTGAGCTTGGATAACTATGATAAATGTACTGAGTAAAATCATGAACACTCCAAATTGACGTTCAAATTTTAACAGATTTTGTTTTAAAGGATCGATGTTTGGAATAAGCAGAAAAATAACGGTTAATAATCCAAGAATTGTTGGGAACATAAACAAAGCAACATCTTTGCTTGTCCAGCCGTTGGCGACTTCATGAGAATCCCAATGAGTTGCCATTTTATCAGGCATATCGTTGTAGAAATGAACGCTTAATGCCATAGACGCAACGATTAGAGCGACTAATATTAGTGTGATTGCATGATTTGATGACATTTTGAAAAAGTTAGACTTTGCCATATGGGTGTTTAATGGTTGTTTTCCTTTAAAAATGTTTGGGGGATTACTTCTATAAAAAGTGAAAATAAAATAAAAAGAAAAATTTACTCTTTTTTCTCTTCTTTTGGAGCGAGTTTGAAATTAGTCAATTCAAATTGTTCATTAAGAATATCTTCTTCTTTATTTCCTAAGATTTCACACTTAGAAGTTAAAGTTATATCAATGTCTGATTTTACCATTTCAAGAAGTTTGCTTTCAGAACTGGACACCTCTAAATTTAGTTCCTCAAAAGCATTCTTTTGACTAACGCCCGCATTGTTTTTAGCTTTTCGTCCAGCACTAAGAACATACTTTAATTTTTCTCCTGCAGCTTCCTCAGTTTCAAAAACTAATTTGGAATTAAATTCTGGCCACTTACTTGTATGAACTGATTTTTCTCCATTACGTTCTGAAAAATACCACGAATAAATTTCTTCAGTTACAAAAGGTAAGTATGGTGCAAATAGTTTAACTGTGTTTTCTAGAATATAAGCAACAGTCATTTGACCTGCTAGTTTTTTATCTTCGCCATATGTTTCTGGTTTGTAAAGTCTATCTTTAACAATTTCTAAGTAATTATCACAAAGATCTTGCCAGAAAAACTTTTCAATATCTGCACGAGCTTTTGCAAACTCGTACTGACTCAAAAATTCATTAGCAGACTTGATGGTTTTTTGAAGTTTTGACACAATCCATTTATCGATTGCAGTAATCTTGCTTGCATCAAATTCTTCTTTGTAGTCTTCTAAGTGAAGGTGAGCAAATTTTGCAGCATTAAATAATTTTGTAGTTGTTCTTTTTCCAGTGTCAAGATATTTTTCTTGGAAAGGAAGATCTTCACCAAGTTTTACAGCACTAGCGCCATAACGAACAGCATCTGCACCATACTTGTCAACTAAAGCAACAGGATCAATTGTGTTTCCTTTACTTTTTGACATTTTTTTACCTTGTGGATCAAGAACAAAACCTGAAACCATAATATTGTTCCAAGGAACCACGCCATTATTGTAAAGACCTTTTGTTATTGTATAAAACGCCCAAGTTCTGATTATATCGTGTGCTTGAAGACGAATAGTCATAGGTATGTTTTTCTTGAAAATTTCTTCATCAGTTTTTCCCCATTCAAGAGCAATTTGTGGTGTGACTGAACTTGTTGCCCAAGTATCAAGAACATCTGATTCCGCAACTAAGTTTGTTGGATCTCCTTTGTAATTTTTAGGAGTTTGAGTTGTTGGATCGATTGGTAGTTCTGATTCATCTGCCAAAACAATATTTCCAGTGTCTTTTTCATACCAAACAGGAAATGGAACTCCAAAATGTCGTTGACGAGAAATACACCAATCCCAATTAAGGTTAGAGACCCAATTAACATAACGAACTTTCATATGTGCTGGATGCCATGTAATTTTATCTGCGGCTTTGATTAGTTCATCTTTATGGTCCATAACGTTAATAAACCACTGAGATGTTTTCATAAACTCAATTTCTGTTCCACACCTATCGTGCGTGTTAGCATTATGATTAATTTTAGTTTGATTTTTTAAATCGCCACTTTCTTTTAAATCTTCGATGATTGCCTTTCTTGCATCAATAATTTTCATCCCTGAATATTTTCCAGCTAAATCGTTTAACTTACCATATTTTTCAATAACTTGACGAAGATCAAGACTGTGTTTATGCCATTTCTCAACATCTTCTTTATCACCAAAAGTACAACACATCATAAGACCTGTTCCTTTATCCATAGCTACATCACTATCAAAAAGGATTGGAACTTCATAATTGAAAAGAGGAACTTTGGCGGTTTTTCCTTTTAGATATTTATAACGAGAATCATCTGGGTGAGCAAATAAACCAACACATGCAGGAATAAGTTCAGGACGAGTTGTTGCAATTATTAACTCGTTTCCTTCGCTGTCATGAAATGCAATGTCATTAAAGAAAGAATCTTTTTCAATATTTTCAAAATCTGCTTGAGCAATTGCGGTTTGGCATTTAACACACCATGTTGTTGGAGTATCTTTTTTGTAAACATAACCTTTTTTATGTAAATCTAAAAATGATTTTTGAGAAACACGAGTTGGTTCACTATCGATTGTAGAATAAGAATTTTTATAATCTGCACTAATACCTAAATCAATCCAAGCTTGAACAAACTCTGGTTTAATTTCTTTTATTGTTTCATGACATAACTTAACAAATTCAGGTCTAGTCATACTTCGAGAATTAACTTTTTTAGTTTTCTCAATTAAATGTTCTGTTGGAAGGCCATTATCATCAGTACCAAAAGGATAGAATATTTTTTTCCCATTCATACGATGAAACCTAACAATAAAATCGCCTTGAGCATATGAGAATGCATGACCCATGTGCATTTGACCACTAACAGTTGGAGGTGGAGTGTCAACAGAAAAAATTTCTTCTTCATCGTCAGTCTTAATTTCTGAAACATAAGTGTTGTTTTTATCCCAATAAGCCTTCCATTTAGCTTCAATATCTTTGTAATCATATTTTTGTGGCAATTCCATTTTATTTTTTCTAAATTAAATGGAATTTCAAAATTTGTTAATTTTGCATGATTCCATTTTAATTTCTTCTCCAAATTTTGTATCTGTTTGAATTTTT
>JAFGOT010000014.1 GCA_016926395.1 Candidatus Woesearchaeota archaeon | reverse complement strand
ACCCACTAGAAACTGCACCGCCATCCGTCGCAGACTACAACACTATCGAAACAACAAAAAAATATATGGACAAATGGTTTCACGGTTGTAAAATAATATCCCAAGTAGTGGATGCAAATAAAATAAAGTGGACTTATGGACTAGAAGCATTAACCAAAGAAGATAATCAAATATTAACATACGCAAAAAACAGTAATGAATTCTCAGATAACACCCATACAAGAAAATATTTTTCAATAATAAAATCCATATTTGGGAAATCTGCAAAAGAATCAGTTGTTGAAGAAAAACCAAATAATAACAAACCAAAAAAAATATGAAGATCCAAAAAAACAACAGTACTATCACAACAACATTAGTCTTAATACAATAAAATACAATAAAAATTTTGATGAAAAAAAATCTCTTGATACTTATGTTTCAAATGCCAAAGAATTAGGCTATTATATGAAATACGAAAAACACGAAAAGTAGTCCTTTTTAAACAAACTCCATTCCAAAAATTTATAAATCAATCAACTCATTTAATTTGTTATAGAAAAGGGGTTAGAATATACTAACGCGGGGTTTTAAAGTGGATTCATTTATTCAAGATGCTATGCAGAACGCTTCAATGCGTGAAGAACAACCAAGAAGAAATCGGCCAGATAACGTTATCGATGCCGAACTGGAAGAGTTACTTTCTAATCAAAAAGCAAAAATTAAAGTTATTGGCGCAGGAGGCGGTGGATGTAATACAATCAACCGTATTTCTGAAGTAGGTATAATTGGTACTGAAACCATCGCAGTTAACACCGATGCTCAAGATTTATTATACACTTCTGCAGATAAAAAAGTTCTTATTGGACGAGATTTAGCAAAAGGGCTTGGTGCAGGCGGACAACCTAAAGTTGGTGAAGAATCCGCTAAAGAATCCGAATCAGATCTTAGAAATACAATTCAAGGAAGCGACATGGTGTTTATCACATGCGGTTTAGGAGGAGGAACAGGTACTGGTTCAGCCCCTGTTATTGCAGAAATTGCTAAAAAATCAGGCGCACTTACTGTCGCAATTGTCACATTACCATTCCATATGGAAGGTGGACGTAGAACAGAAAATGCACTTTTAGGTCTTGAAATTTTAGAAAAGAACGTTGATACATTAATAGTTATTCCAAACGATAAATTATTACAAATTGCAAGCGATCTTCCACTCCATACAGCTTTCAAAGTAGCTGATGAAATTCTTACTAATGCTGTAAAAGGTATTGCAGAATTGGTTACTAAAGCAGGTCTTGTAAATCTTGACTTTGCAGACATTAGGGCAGTAATGGGCAATGGTGGCGTTGCATTAATTGGTGTTGGAGAGTCAGATACAGATAATAGAGCTTCAGAATCTGTTGAAAAAGCAGTTAACAACCCTCTTTTAGATGTAGACATCTCAGGCGCAAATGGTGCTTTAATTAACGTTGCTGGTGGAAACGATTTAAAACTAGAAGAAGCAAAAACAGTTGTTGAAGCAATTAGCGAACGATTAGCAGACGATGCACGTATTATTTGGGGAGCTCAAATTAGTGAAGACCTTGAAGGAACAATTCGAGTAATGTTAATCGTTACAGGAGTTCACAGCACTCAGATTACAGGTCGTAAATCAGGCAAATTCGAAGGAAAGAAAGAAATTGAAAACGATCTTGGCATAGAGTTCGTTGACTAGACCTTTTTAAATGAATTTGACTTATTTTGCAGAAACATTTAAAAGCGCATGTCATATTCTAACGGTGAATTATAATGAACATTACTAAAGTTAAATCTTTTTACAAAGAATGCGTCCGTGTTTTTCGAATTACCAAAAAACCTACTAAAGACGAGTTTAAAGCAATCGTTAAAGTTTCAGGTCTTGGTATCTTACTAATCGGATTTATTGGATTCATAGTTCATGTTATTGAAAAATTAATTTAGGTGACTGATAATGGAAGAACAACAAAAAACATCAGAAATTTTCGCACTTAGAACTACAGCTAACAGAGAAGATCAAGTTCTTAGTTTTCTCTCTAGCAACGCTAAGAGAAAAAAATTACCAGTCTATGCAGTTTTCAGACCACACGGTATGAGAGGTTACATTTTCGTTGAAGCAGCTTCTCGTAGTGACGCAGAACAAGCAGCTTTTGGCATTCCTTATGCACGAGGATTACTTCCAAATATTGTTGAGTTTAAAGAAATTGAACACATGCTTGAACAAGTTGCTAAAGACATGAATATCAAGAAAAATGACATTGTTGAAATTATCAGCGGTGCTTTCAAACGTGAAAAAGCAAAAGTCACTAGAATTGATAGACAAAAAGAAGAAGTTGTTGTCGAACTTCTTGAAGCAGCAGTTCCTATTCCTATCACTCTTTCAATGGATGCAGTTAAAGTTATCCGTCGAGAAGATGAAGAGGACGAAGAATAAGTCTTATTTTATTTTTTAATTCTTTTTTATCAAAATAATAAAGTTTTTAATCCAGTCATCAATTAGTTCTTTTATGGAAACTCACGAATTAACAACCATAATTAGAAGACTTAGTAAACTTTCAGATAACAAATTTGGAACTAACTATCATCCAAACCTCGTTGTTGTAGAAAAAAATGTTGATGAATATAATGGTTTTAACATACAAACTGTTTTTGATGACAACGAAGATAAACGTCTTTTTGCCAAAGACATCTTAAGTCCAATTGAAGAAAAATATAAAATAGTATTTCACCAATACTCTAGAAAAAGAGTTTAATTTAATCAAACTCTCTTTTCAACCCTTCAAACGGCAATTCTACGATAAGTATATAAATAGACCTTTGTTTCATAGAATTGATGGCATACATTAAACCAGGAACAGATAATAGAACACAAGAACAAATTGAAGCAGATGAAATTCGAAGAGTTCGACTTCCAAGAGGAAACGAAATTCTTGGATTACTTGTTGCAAGATTAGGCAGTTCTCGATGTCGTGTTCAATGTCTGGATGGTAATGAGCGTGTTTGTCGTATTCCTGGTCGATTGAAACGAAGCCTTTGGGTTCGTGAAAACGACATCGTTCTTGTTGAGCCTTGGGAATTTGGTGGAGAGGAAAAAGGAGACATCATCTTCAAATACAGACCTATCCAAGCTAAATGGCTTCGAACAAAAGGTTATCTAAAAGACTTAGAAAATCAAGACGAATTCTAAATAAAATATAATTAGTCTATCTCTTAGAATTATTAGATGGTTCTTTTTCTTTAATTAAAGTAATAAGTGAAATTATAACACCAATAAAAAGAGCAGAATCTGCTAAGTTAAATATTGGCCAGAAATGGAAATTAATAAAATCAATTACTTTCCCATAAATAATTCTATCAATAAAATTACCCAATATTCCTGAAACAATAATTATATAAGAAATTTTTCTAAGAAATATTTTTTCTTCGTTAAATAAGTAAATTAAGATTCCAATTGCAAATAAACTCAAAACTATAAAAATAATATTTACCAGTGAAGCTCCTGCAAATAAACTAAATAAACTGCCAGTGTTTGTTGTAAAAGTTATATCGACAAAATGACCAGAAGTATTTACCGAAAATGATTTAACTAATTGTTTTGTGAATTGATCAAGAAAAAGTATTATTAGACCTAAAGTAAAAATCAGCTTATTATTTTCTACCATCGTTTGTTTTGATTCTGGGTTAAGAGTTGTTCTATTCTTTGCATTCGTTGGCTTAAAGCATCCAATTGATTTTTCATTGAATCTAGTTTTAGATTAATTATTTCTTCTTTATGACTCATTTGTTCACTCTGTTGAGGTTGTTGCTGTTGCTTTGCCGCATACTCTTGTTGTTTTAAGTATTTGTCAGCCATTTCTTGTGCACTAACTCCACTTGGAGTTCTAGCAACAGAGGGGGAATAATTATTTTCTGGTTCAGGCGGTAAACCTGAATCCTCAAATGTATGGCCTGCTAAAGGATCTCGAGAATCACTAAAAGAATCATCATAAGATTTACCTAAATAGTTGTTAACTTTAGATTCAGAAGCAGCAGGGTCGTAACCAGTTATAGGTTCATCTTCCAAAGCATCATATTCGTGCTTTCTCTTCCCTAGTAAATTACCTAAAAAACCCATTTTATTTATCCTCTTTTTATTCTAAAGCTTTCAAATCACTTTCCGCTTCTTCCAACATATTTTCAGCTATTGCCTTTTTCGTGTTAGCTTTTGCTTTTTCGAAAGTAGTAGATACAAAACCAGTTACCTGCGCAGTTATCTCGTTAGTCACGTTCGTAACATTTACGGCAGTATCGTTTATAGGACCAGCCACATCAGTGTCAGGTTTAATCACAGAAGTTATTAACATAAATATAGCAAATGCGATTACCGCAACTATAGCTACTTTTAAAACAGTTTTTAGAAGCTTCCAAATGAAACTTACAATTAATACTGCAAGTATTATTGCAATTATTATTATAATTGTTAAATCCATAAAGTCTTATCAGTCATTGGTATTTAAAAAGGTTTGTTTAAAAGAAGTTTTCAGCTAAAATTAATCTAAGATTAACCTTATAAATAAGGAGTTAGTAAATTATAGTGATGAAGTGGCTTAAGTTTAAAACCAAGAGAAGAAAGCCTCTACAGGCCAAAAATATTGATTTTAGCTACGGTGCTAAAGAAGTCTTATCTAATTTCAATTTTCAAATCACAAATAGTCAAATTGTAGCAATTGTTGGTCGAAGTGGAGAAGGTAAATCAACATTTTTACATCTCGTTGCAGGAACACTAACTAAAAAGTTTGGAGGCAGAATATGTATTAGCGGTTTTAGTAGAAATTTTTCAAAGGAAGATATCGGTTTTGTTCCCCAAGAAATTTCCCTTATCCAAGATATTTCAATCAAAGACAACATTATTTTTTTTGGTTCATTAAATGGCCTTTCTAAGACTAAATCATTATCTTCAGCTCAAGAACTCCTTAATATTTTGCAACTCGATAAAATCTCATTGAATCGTTTCCCAAGCGAATTATCAGGCGGTCAAAAAGTTCGTCTTAATATTGTTGTTTCTCTTCTTCATAAACCGAAACTTTACATTCTTGATGAACCTTTTGTTGGTCTCGATTTTAAAAATAGAAAACTTCTTTGGCATTTTTTAGAGCAAGAAAAACGAAGACATAAAACAATCATGCTTACAACTCATATGCTTTCAGAAGCTCAACTTCATTGTGACCGAATTGTTCTGTTACACAAAGGTAAAGTTTACACTCAAGGTAAGTTTGAAGATATTAAGAAAAAACTAAAAACACATTTTATTCTTGAACTTGAGTTTCCATATCTTAGTAAGACCAATCAACAACACATAGAAAATTATTGTAAAGAACATGAAATTACAATTCTTGATTTGTTTGGTCGCCACATGATGCTTTCAGTTATTAATCCTGGTCAAAAAGCATATCTAATAAAATTTATTCAAAAACTTAATGTTGATTGTTATGAAGTTGGTTTTAGAGAACCTAGTCTTGATGAACTATTTTTAAAGGTAGATACAATATGAGCATTCCAGGCAGAGCAATAAAAAAAATTAGTCAAATACCAATTAGTTTTTGGGGTATGTTTGTTAAGGAGTGGAAAGTTCTTATTACTAGAAAAAAATATCTTTATCTTTCTATTGCACTGCCTTTAATTCTTGGCATCATATACATCTTTACTCTTAGCACTTCAATGAGAGGTATTAGTTTAGGCGTTTGTGATTTTGATAATACTCAAACCACACATAATGCACTGAATTCTATGAGTGATTTTGATGTTCAAATAATAACAGATAATAACTGTTCAGACATTCTTAGAGAAAATGTTCGTAGTGGAAAATTTCTATTTGGTATAATTATTCCAGAGGGTTTTTCATCACGTCTTGAGGATTTGCAACAGTCTCGTCTTGAAGTTCTTTATGATAATACAGATGCAGGAACTTCTTCAATGGTTTCTTGGCGTATTGATAGTGCATTAAGTCCATTCCAACAAGAAATCGTTAAAGTATTTGCAACAGAGATTAAAACTCAAAGCCAGCAAGTAAGTGAAGGCACAGAAATAATTGTTGAAACAACCGATTCTCTTTTAATTCCAAAGTCAATTAGAAACAAAGCTCTTGAAGTTCAAAATCAAATAGACACTCTTGCAAATTTAGATCCTCAGTTCGTTGCAACTCCAATAAATGTTGCAAAGGTTGGCGTTTTTGAATCTCACAGTTCTCTAGCGTTAGGCTTAGCACCTTTATTTGTTATTCTTAACTTGTTCCTTGTTTTAATGTTATCATCGACCGGAGTGATTTCAGATAAAAAAATGAAAATGTTTTCTCGTCTTCGAGCAAGCAATAGTTCTCCTTGGGTTTATGTTATTTCAAAAATAGTTTTTTTCTTTCTTATTAGTTTAGCACAGTTCGTAATAATTTTTATACTTTTCTTGATATTCAAAGCAAACATCACAATTAATTTTATTCCAATGATAAAAGCAGTTCTTTTAATTAGTTTAATCAATTCACTAATTGGTTTCTTAATTGGTCTTCTTAGCGACAATGAAGGAGTTGCATTACTCATTTCTTTAGTAATTACTCTTCCAGCAATGTTTTTATCAGGAATGTTTTTCCCTGTCAAACTTCTGCCAAAAGGTTTGCAGATAATTTCAAACATCTTACCAGTTCAAGTTGAGATGATATCTCTTAAAGAAGCAGTTTTGTTTAATTCAAGTGTTGCAAACATGTTTTTTCTAATTCCTTTAGGACTATTTATTGCAACATTGTATTTCTTAAAAAGACAAAATTAGAAATTGTTTTTTTGCAAGCAGAATAAAGTAGAAAAAATAAAAAAATAATAAACCAAAGGTTTATTCTAAAAGAACTGCGTCAACGTATCCGTTTTGACCTGGTCGACTAGTAACTTTTGCTTTACCAATACTTGTATCGATAACACTACCTTTTGTCACAATATTTCGTCGAACAAAGTGTCTGTTTGCAGGGTTTTCAGCAATTGTTTTTATTTCCGCAACTTCATGTTTTTTAGTTTTTGGATTGAAAACGTTTGCTTTGTCTGCAGATAATAATTTATCTTTTGTATTAGCTCCAGATACTCTTAGAGACTTTTTTCTTAAAGCTCCAATTTTAGTTAGTACTGGTAAGCCTCCAAGTCTAGATAGACGTTTAACTTGTGGTCGTTTATATCGACCTCCAGTTGATTTTCTTTTGGATCGTAATTGTAGGATTGCCATTGTATGCCCTAGAAAAGAGAGTTCATTTATAAAGATTATTGTTTAAGAGTTTGGCCATAGAACGTCTAAAAACATCAAATTTAACTGTTTCAAAGTAAAATAAGCTTTTTTTTAAGAAGAAATATTAGGAGTTGCCAGTTGTTCCAATTTACGTTCTTTAGCTTTTAGTCGCTTTATTCCTTTTTTAATGGCTTCTCTTGCAGTTTTTTCACCCGTTCTAATCATGCTTTTTGCATTTTCTGTGCTAAAATTGAATAACCCATAAATTCCAACGGGTGGTTGAATAAGGATTGAATCATACTCTAACATCGCTCGCTCTATTTCCCTATTACTTATGTGATGAAGCATAATCTCATATACGTTTTTAAGAAGAGTTAAAGTAGAAGAATTATCTTCGAGAGGTCTTAGTTTTCCAGTCACATCAACTATAATAACTAAATCCACATTTTTTGGAAGTAAATGAACAGGAATAGGATTATTAACTCCCCCATCAGCATACCAGTGCCGACCAATTTTTCTTGGCGCAATAACTCCCGGAAATGCAATACTTGAAGCTAATGCATCAATTAATTTTCCTGATGAAAATATTCTTTCTTTTCCAGTGTTAAGGTTGGTTGCAGTTACTTTAAGAGGAATTCTAAGATCAGAAAATTTTTCTACATCTAAGACTTTCAGTATCCTACTAACAATATGTTCTGCATTGAGCAATCCTGAATGACTAAACATAGAAATATCTCGCCAAGTAAAAGGTTTATGTTCTAAAAATTCTGACTCTAACACACTAGCAGATTTACCTGCAGCAACGCAAACACCAACTAAAGAACCAACTGAAGCTCCAACAATAGCAACAGGTTCAATGGAATGTTTTTCAAATACGTTCATCACTCCTGCTTCTGCAAATCCTCGACTAGCTCCCCCACTAAGAACTAAGCCTATTTTTTTTGATTTTAAGAATTCAACTTCAGCAGGAGTTAGTTTTAGATTAATAGCCATTAAACAATCTAACTAAAATCAACCTTTTTATATTTTTCCGTATTTAAAGTAACCATCAATATCTTCTTGCGTTAGTTCAATAGTTTTTTCATAGTTAGAATCCGCAGGATTATTTTTAGGTTTAGGTTTAGAAGAAATATTAACTCTAATGAATTGTTTTTGAAATCCAACTTTTTTACGTATAAAATAATAACCAAGTAATAATCCCACTGCCAATCCTCCTAAGTGAGCAATATGTGCGATTCCCGAAGCTGGATTAAATAATCCAAATAAATCTATTAGTGCAAATATTATTCCCGCAGTTCTCATACTCATTGGTATTACAAAAAAGAATGCAACTCTTAGTTGCGGAAGTAGCATTATTGTAAGTCCTAATATGCCCATTATTGCTCCACTTGCTCCAACAGCACTACCCGCTGTTCCCATAATTTGATTGTAAAAATCAAAAGATAACGCAGCGACAACTCCAGAGAGCAAATAAGACCACAAGAATCTATTTCTTCCAATTTTTTGTTCTATTAGAGAACCGAAAATAAGAAGAGCATACATGTTAAAAAGTAAGTGTGAAAATCCTGCATGCATAAACATCGATGTAAATATAGTCCATGGATGTGTTAACGTTTGACCAGAAGTTAAAGATAAATTAGTAAACAGTTTTGGAACTGCAAGTTGCAGTATAAATACGAATGTGTTAAGTAACAAAAGAATTGTTGTTATACTTAATTTTCTGCTTTTTACTCTATTTATCCTAGTTTGCATATATAATCGTGGTCCTCCATCCTTTTTAAACTTTATTCATTAAAAATATAGACTAAATCAATCAAACAAACTTTATAAATGACATAGATGTTCTTCTTATTAGTGATTAAAGATGAGTTCAATTCGAAGTCCTATTGTTTCTGTCCTTGGCCATGTAGATCATGGTAAATCTTCCGTTCTTGATGCTATTAGAGGATCAAATATTCTGGCTACTGAAGCAGGAGCTATAACTCAAGCAATCGGTGCATCAATCGTACCTTTAGAAACCATTCAAAACAAATGTGGTGAACTCTTGGGGAAAATGGGCATTAAACTTACTATTCCTGGACTCTTATTTATTGATACTCCTGGACACGCCGCATTTACCTCTCTTAGAAAAAGAGGTGGATCTCTAGCAGATATTGCTATTGTCGTTGTTGACATTAATGAAGGTTTTAAACCTCAAACTATTGAAGCTATTGAAATCTTACGAGCAGCTAGAACTCCTTTTATTATTGCCGCTAACAAATTAGATCTTCTTCCAAGATTCCGTGTTGATAACAAACCAGTTCTTGGTTCTATTGCAGGTCAATCTCCTGAAGTCGGGCAGACTTTCGAAACTAAAATGTATGAACTAGTTGGACAACTTTATGATAAATTTCAAATTACTGCCGATCGTTTTGATAGGGTAACGGATTTTACAACACAAGTTGCAATCATCCCAGTATCAGCCCTAAAAGGAGTTGGTCTTCCTGAAACGTTAATGGTCATCTCCGCTTTAGCTCAAAAATATCTTGAAAAAAACTTATTATTAGAAGTTTCCGGTCCTGCAAAAGGTACCGTTCTTGAAGTTAAAGAAGAACAAGGTCTTGGAAAAACAATGGATGTTATTCTTTACAATGGCACTCTTAAAACTAATGACGTGGTTGTTATTGGTACTTTAAACGGTGCTTTGGTTACTAAAGTTAAGGCGATGTTTGAACCTGAAGCAAATCGAGAGATGAGAGATAAAAAATCAGGTTTTAAATCAGTAAAAGAAGTCATCGCAGCAACAGGCGTTAAAGTTTCCTGCCCTGAAATGGAAGGAGTTATTTCTGGTATGCCGCTTTACAGTTGTAATAAAGATACTTTAGAAAAAACAAAAGAAATGGTTGAAAGAGAAATTAGCGAAGCAGACATACCTCTTGATGATGAAGGAATAATTATCAAAGCAGATAACATTGGAAGTTTAGAAGCACTTAATGTTCTTCTTCGAGAAAAAGGATTTAAAATTCGTGCTGCTCGTGTTGGTCCAATTTCTAAAAAAGATTTAACTGACGCACAAACTAGTTACGATAAAGAACCACTACATTCAGTTATTCTTGGTTTCAATATTCCTAGTGTTCCTTCAACAGATCACATAAAAATAATCACTAATGATGTCATTTATCGAATAATTGAAACTTACGAAGAATGGTCAAAAGAAAAAGAAAAAGAAATTGCTGCCCAAAAACTTGATGGTTTGATGCGACCTGCAAAAATTGAGATCTTAGCAAACTGCATTTTCCGTCAATCAAATCCCTGTGTTGTCGGTGTTGAAGTCCTTGAAGGCCAACTTACAACTAATATGCCTTTAATGAAAAAAGGAGGAGACAAATTAACTTCTGTTAAAGAAATTCAAGCCGATAAAAAAAATCATCAAACTTTAGACAAAGGAAAACAAGCCGCAATTAGTCTTCCTAACATCACAGCAGGTCGACAAGTCAACGAAGGCGACATTTTATACACTGACATCCCCCCTCCTATTTTTAGAGAATTAAAAAAACACAGTAAATTATTATCTGCAGAAGAGATTGAAATCTTAAGAGAAATCGCCGAGATTAAAAGAAAAGAAGATCCATTCTGGGGAAAATAAAAAAATAAAGGTAAAAAAATTGAAAGCAGAAATAATAATACTAAATTCCAAGGATAGAAAACACATTCGTCAAACCTTAAATGAACAATTTGGTATTAATGAAATTCCTGATAATCTTGTTTACTTTTGTCTGAATAAAAGAGAACGTGTTTATGTTTGTAATAAAGAAATTTTTGATTTAGATCAAGAAGCTCTTAGGACTAACGCTTTTGGGCTTTATTTTGGAACTTTTATGATTGATGGTTTTAGATTATCTTTAGAGGGCACTCAAATGATTGGACCTCTTGCTACAAAAAATATTTTTGAAATAAACGATTTACAGTTTGAAGAGTATATCAAAGGTGAAAACTTAGTTTGTGAAAATGAAGATTTTCAGAAACAGTACGTTATTGTAAAACATAATAATGATTTTGTTGGTGTCGGACGGGTTAAAGAAGGAATATTTAGCAATCATCTTTCTAAGTCCAGAAAATTGAAAAAAGTTTTTAATCCAAATGATGAAGAATCTGAAAGTTCTTGTGATGATTCTTGTTAGAGTAATAAAATTTAGAATTCTTAATTCTAGTTATCTTTATAACTAAAATACAGCTCCAAACACTGCTTCTAATCCTGCCATAAATATCAAGTAAAGAACTATTGAAACGATAGTAAATGCAGGAATATATTTTAATCCCCCTTTAATATCTCCTTTCTCTATTATTGAAATAATCATCGAACTAAATATAGAAATAGTTGCAAGGGCCCATATTGAGAAATTCTTAAAAAGCCCCGTATCGACTTCAGTATTAAAGTTTATTGCGTTTGCAATTCCTGTTCCGGACATTGAGGAACCAATTGAGGATGTAAAGTTTGTTATGATAAATAATAATCTATATGCAAGAGCAAATAATGCTGGAGCTACAGCAATTACAATTACACCAATAAATATCATATAACTAACAGCTGAAGCACTCATCTCATCTTTTAGTGCTTTTGTTTTCTTTAATGATTCAATTACCTTATCAATAACAACAACAATCTTTCCTCCAGTTTCTACTTCCCCTATGATTAATGAGAAGTTTCTCTGTAATAAAGGAGAATCATATTTTTGCACAAATTCATTTAATGCTTCTGTTAAATCATTTCCCGTCATAACTCTTTTTGAAACTAAAGTCATCTCCTCAGCCAATAAACCAAACTCAGGTCTAATTGCAGCCCAAAGACCTTGTTCCAAGGAAAGGCCTCCTTTCAAATTAGTAGAAACCAAAACTAAGAAATCTGCTAGCTTACTTTCAATTTCTTTCGTTCTTTTATAGACTTTAATATTTAGAAAAAAGAATATCATAAAACATACTATAAACACCAAAAGTAGCTGTATCCCAGCCCAAGCAACAAACAGTAAAACTAAACCAACCAAAAAATTCATTCCATGAACTACTGGATAAACTAGACCCATAAATATAAAATAAGTTACTGCAGCTGTTGCTAAGAATAATATTCCAAAAAAATCATAAGGCACATCAGGGCAACCTGCAGTTAGAAGATAGGATTTAAGATTAGCTCGGATTTTAAATCCAAACATTTTTTCAGGCACAAATGCCTTTCCAAATTCTCTCATAGCTCCCATTTTCTTCTTCTCACAAATCAAGGTTTGGTCTTGCTGACCTAAATAATGTAATAAACACGAATTGAATTATTCCAAGTCCAAATATTATTATTGCAAAAGCAACCCAATCTAAATTAATATTTATCATCCCTGCAACAACAACAAACAAAGTCATTCCCAAACTTGGCACAATTATTGCTCCAAGCATATAAAACATCGTTAAACTAGATAGTTTCTTTCCATACCTAATTATTTGACTTAATTGTTCTTCCGATATTTCATCAAGCACTGCTTGCAAGAAATCAGTTACATCAACACCAATTTTTAATGCGTTAGTTATTTGAAACAATATTTTTTTTAAACTTTCAGATGGACAGTATTCCGTAGCTCTTTCAAGAGCTGTTTCTAAAGAAGTACCTAAATGCAAATCCCTCATAATATTTTGAAAATATTTTGTAGCATAACCAAATCCGTTTGATGCTTCTTCTAATGCATTAATTAAAGGCTTACCACTATTTAGTTTTACAAGTAAGAATCGTCCTGCAAAAAGTACATCTCTATCTATTTGTTTTCCTTTTTTTTGTATTTTTACTTGTAGTTTTCTAAATGAAAAAGCAAATGAAAAGTAACCAACTAACAAACCACCAACTAAAGGTTTGAAAAGAGAGGGATTTTCTTTCCCCATTAAAAAAAATAAACCTGCAAAAACTATAAAGCCCATAAAAATAGCACTTTTAAGAGATTTTTTTACGAATCCTTCCGGATCTATAGGAACTCCGGCCATTCGCATTTCTTTTTTTAGAAGAGGATGTTTTAAAAGTATATACTTTACAAACGACATATTATTTACCTATGATTTTAGCTCTTTTAAGTCTTGAGCATATTCTTCTTGTTGATCTTTCCAATTATCCATATCAAGTATTCCCATGTAGTACTGAGACATTACTTTACCTACTGTTTCTATGTCAAAAAATTGGTTGTCTATTAACCATTGCAAAACTTTCTTTTTGCTTTCAATATCTTTTTGGATATCTTCTCTTGACATTCCTGAATATAATTCTAGTTTATCATAGATTACTTGGCTTTCATTCATTTTTTGTAATATATCATCTCGTACATTTAATTGCAGTATTACGTTTGGATCGCCCGATGGAAGAACTTCTGCTAATTGTAATGTTCTTCGTTTTCCAGTTCTTCTGTTTCTGTTTTGAACACATATTAATCCAATTGATGAAAGCATTGGTTTTGGAATGCTAATAGGTGGGTTTGAAAGACGTACAACTACTTCATCTGCATTGTTAGCGTGAATTGTAGCATATACTGAGTGACCTGTATGCATTGCTTCAAGCATGATCTGTGCTTCTTCTTTTCTACGTACTTCCCCTACTAGTATTCGGTCTGGACGCATCCTTAAACTGTTTACTAGAAGATCAAGCATCGTAACGCCTCCCTTTCCTTCAGGGTTTGGAAGCCTAGTTGCAAGTGGAACCCAATGCATTATTTTTGGTAATACAAGTTCTCGTGTATCTTCAATTGTAATTATACGTTGACTTGGTGGGAAAAAATTTGATAATACATTAAGCATAGATGTTTTCCCAGAACCAGTTCCCCCAGCTACAAGAATAGAAAGCTCTTGTTGTATACAAAGCCACATAAATGCAGCTCCATCAAGAGATACGGTTCCAGCTTGAATGAATTTTGGAATAGTCCAAGGATCTTTTGCGAATTTCCTAATCGTTATTGTGTTACCTGCAGTACTGATTGGCGTTAGTGTTGCATTAACCCTGTCTCCTGATTTTAAGTGTGCATCCATTAATGGACTAAGAGCAGTTATTTCTTTTCCAACGTTTCGTCCAATCATAGAAGAGTAATGTCTTATTCTAGCTTCAGTCACTATTTTAACATTTGTTTCAAGCCAACCGTATTGTTTATGATAGACTCTAACAGGTTCAGTGTGTGAATTGATAACTATTTCTTCTATTCTTTCATCTGCTAACAAAATATCTACTTTTCCAAATCCTAAGTTTTCTTCAATAATATAATTTGAAAGCATTGATTCAGATTTTTCATCTAAATCTGGAAAATATTTTTTTAATAGTGCACTTATTTCTCGTCGGAATCTGTTTTGAATTTTTTCAAGATCATTTGATTCGAAATTCTCAATTGCAGAAAAATCAATTCGTTGAATAAAGTCTTGCCTTATTTTTTCAAGAATCAATTTTGTGGTATCGCTTATATTCGTAATAGAGATTAAGTATTTTGCAACAGGATGATTTCTATACCGGATTATATTTATTTCTACCAAAACATCGTTTACGGTTAATGAGTATCTGTCTAGTTGTTCTTGTTGTCCGTCCATTTTAAATCAGAGATATAATGCCTCTCTTAGCCTCATTTTTATTGCTCTATTCTTTGGATGTTGTTTTGAAAGACTTACTAATAATTCAAGCGCAGTAACCTTATCGTGTTCTTTTATTGCTTTTAATGCCCTAATGTAACTTGGCATTTCAAAAGTATTTCCAGTATCTGAAACGGTTGCTGTTTCGTGTTCTTTTTCGTGGCTCTCTAAAGATTCCACTTTCTTTTTTTGTTTTTTTGATTTATCTTGTAAACTATCTTCTAAATGTGTTTTATTCTTGTTTAGAAAGATTGCAGCATCTTTTAGAGAAGTATATAATTTTGATTGAAGTTCTTTATCTAAAGTCACAGTTAGTACTAATAATTTTAATCGGTTGTATAATTTTAATGTCTCTTGAATATTTGAATTTTTTACATAATTGTCTAATTCAATTATCTGCTTTTGAATTTCATCTAACTTTTCTGGACTTACTTTCTTTTCTATTGGTTTTTCTTCAGGAACTTTAATAGGAGGGAGTGTTGTTTTCTCTTCTTTAATTTCTTTGATAGCGTTTTCTACCATATCTTTTGCGATTGTTACATTCACTGTTTGTTGAATTGGTTGTTCAGATTTTTTAGAAGAGGAGACATCTGTTGAAGACGAACTTGGTGAGAGTAGAGACGATAGCTCCTCCTCAACAGCTTTGTTCTCCGCAGTACCATATTTAGACGCGTTTTCCAAGAAAGTGACAATGTCTTTTTTTAAAAATGCAACTATATCCATATTTTCTACATCTCAAGTAATCTTCGTTTGTAAACAGCAAACACTTTTTCCGGATTTTTTATTGATCGCTTATCCGCCTCTGCCATAAAAAATTCTTTTTGTCTTTCTATATCTGTTGATAGATGAGCTTGCCAAAGCATAGGTATTTTTGATTCGGGCATTTGTTTTCTCTTCGCATTTGAAAAGAATTCTTCTTTAAAAGTATCAATAGTAACGTCTCTTTTTTGTTCTTCTTTTGAATCGAGTATTTGGGATTTATCATCCTCATTTAGAAATATGTAAGGTTTTGTGAATTTGTATTCCATCCCAATTATTCTTTCTTCAACCAAGAAATCAAGCCATAATTGAAGTGTTTGTTCTGGAATGTTTAGATGAGTAGAAGCCTCTTTTAGACTAACCTTCCCCTTAGTTCGTAGATACCGTATTAGTTCATCTACTCCTGTCTCGACTCTCACCTCGTCCATGGCTATATTTATTTTAAAAAAGAGTTATAAAGTTTATTAACCATTTTGCAGTGAAGAACTAACCGCAACTATTATCACAAGCACCATCAACACCATAATATTGACTATCCCTGCAACAATTTCCAACATACTTAAAATTTAGAATACTTAACCTTGCAAAGAAACCAGAATCAACAATAATATCATCATCAACACCATAAAAATTTTCATCATCAAACCTAAAAAGAGTATTCCCTCCAGTAAATAAAAAATCGCCCAAGAATTGATGCTCTAGAAGAGAACGATTATCTCTGTTTTGAAGAACTCCTGATCCATCTTCTACCAAATCTAATGGTAACACACACGTAATTCCAAAAGGATGAGTATCATTATTAGGAGTTACCAATCGCACTCCTTCAAACATTTCAGTTATTGAAATACCTGAACGATTATCTCGAATATAATATGAATCATTAACTACTTGTGCAATCCTATAATAATTCCCACTAAGTGAAGCAACAGTCATAAGTTCCCCTTCCGTTGGATGAACTAAAATAGATTTATTTATTCTAAAAGCAGATAGTGCAGGGTCATTCATTCCCATAACATTAACTTCTCGAGTTACATTAAAAAAACGATCCCAAGAATAACCAGGTCTAATCATTGCAAGTTCAACTTCGGCAGTTAGTTCAAACGTATAAGGCCCGGATTGTCTTACCCCCACCTTTGTATCAGAAATATTTATTTGCAAATCAGCATAGCGATTTTCAAGTTCATCAGCTAAGAATTCAAGTTGTGCTTTATATGATGCGTTATGATTAGGAGGGTCAATATCACCCATACAATCCCAACCATCAGATGACTCACCCACATCTAAACAATCATAAAATGTTTGTGTAAAGTTGCTAAAATAACAAGCAGGAGTTGGTGAACCTCCACAGTCTTCATATAATTTTTGGGCTGAGTTGTGTAAAATTATAAATCCAGATGTATCAAGTGATTTGTGAACAAAGTAATCTAAGCTTTCAGCCAAAGTCCCAAATCTAGCAATTTCTGTTTCAATTATTTCCACATCTTTATTTAATGCTACATGAGTTAAACCTGAAAACATTATGATAAAAAGAGCAGACATAAATATGGCCATCATAGAAAACAATTGAGCTTTATTTAAGTGTGATTTATTCATCTCCAAATCACCACCGAAGAAAATCCGGGTTCAATAAAATTAGTCATATTTGAACCTAAAACAGTAACTTTTTCTCTAGCTAAACTTGATCTACTATCTTCATATGTTGTTATCGTCGAGTCCCTATAAAATACAGTTACTATGTTCGATCCATAAGTTATTGAATAGTTAATACCATAAGAAGGAACAAGCCAATTAGTTAAATTTCCAACCAATAAAGATGCTTTATCAGTTTCACTTGATAAAACTAAAAAATAAACAAATTCATCAACCGTCAAATAAGGATCATATAAAGGATGGTTTTGCTTTAAATCTAAGAAAAAATCAGCAGTGATATCAACATTTCGAAGTTCAGTTTCATAAAGGTCAGCCGATAATAAATCTAGTTGTTGAGAAAGAGCTCCTGTCGCGGGTTTAAACGTATTAAAGCCAGCAATTATAAAAACAGTTGTTGCAAATATTAGAATGCCAATTATAGCATCAAGTACAAAAAAATAGGCTCCTTTTCTAGAGTTTCTAAGATTTCTCACCATCTTAATAGTCTTTTTTAAATAAACTCTTTTTAAAAAGGTTTGTGTTGATGATAGGGTTTATAAATAAAGAATAATGTTCTAATAATATGGTTTTAGGATTTATCACAAACAGTCATTATACCACAGAAAATAATATTACAATAGTTCATTTGTTTGGAAGACTTGAGAATCAAAAATCATTTGAAATTCAAGTTCCATACACCCCTTATTTTTTCATTAGAAAAGAAGATAAAAAATTAATAAAAGCAGAAATCACAGCGGAAGAAACAACACTTACAACAATGCAAAAAGAACCTGTTCTTAAGATTAATACCTTAAGTCCAAAAGAAGTTCCTGAGCTTCGGTCTCTTTTTGAAAAAAGCGATGTTCCTTGTTTTGAAGCAGACATTCAATTTACTCGCCGTTTTTTGATGGATAAAGGAATTCTTGCATTATTAGATATCAAGGGAGAAGAACTAAAAGGCAAGTATACAGATATATTATTCGTTAATCCAGAAATAAATCCAGTAAGTAAAACTCCAGAAATAGTAAAAAAATGTTCTCCTAAAATGATAGCTTTTGACATTGAGACTGACGCCAAAGCAAATATAATTTACTCAATCTCGTTTGCAACAGACAAAGAAGAATTTGCAGGAATTCTAAAAAACGATTCAGTAAGTAAATTCGAAAAAGAATTTGATAAAAACATAACATTATTTTCAGAAGAACAAGATTTAATATCTTGGTTTTTCAAAATTATAAGAGAATATGACCCTGATATAATAACAGGATGGCACGTTATTGATTTTGACTTGAAAGTTATTCTTGAAAGAGCAAAGTTTTACAAATTATCATTTAATATTGGTCGTGACGATAGAAATAGTTCATTAAGAATAGAATCTTCTTTTTTTAGAGACTCATCAGCAAATGCGTATGGCCGAGTAATTCTTGATGGTATTCAATTATTAAAATCATCATTCATCAAACTTGACGATTACAAACTTAACACTGCTGCTAAGCACTTTCTAAATGACAGTAAATTAATTGAAGAAGATAAACGTTTTGAAATAATTGATGAAATGTATACTAATAATCCAAAGCAATTCATCGCATACAACATCAAAGATTCTCGGTTAACATACGATATTATAATTAAAAGTGGCGTTTATGACTTAACTATGCAGCGATCATTATTAACAGGTCTTCACATGGATTCTGTTAAAGCAAGCATTGCTAGTTTTGATTCTTTGTATTTGCGTGAACTTAGAAAAAAAGGAGTTGTTGCTCCAAGCACTAGACCTACAAATAGTGAAGAAGGAATTGGAGGATATGTTCGTTCTTCCAAACCAGGAATTTATGATAATGTGTTAGTTCTTGATTTTAAATCACTATATCCATCTCTTATGAGAACGTTTAATATTGATCCCTATTCTTATGTTGGTGAAAAACAATACTTAGAACAAGAAATTGACGTTAATGACAAAGATCAATATATTATTGCCCCAAACGATGCAGTTTTTAGGAATGAAGAGGGAATTATGCCGTCTATGCTTAAAACTTTGTGGGATGAACGTGATGTTGCTCGAAGACAAGGAAACGAATTGGCACGTTATGCAATTAAGATTTTGATGAATTCTATGTACGGGGTTCTTGCAAGTCCAAATTCAAGATATCATATTAGAAACTTATCCAACTCAATAACTTCTTTTGGACAATATTTCATTAAATTAACAGCATCTCGTCTTGAAGAACAAGGTTATGATGTTATTTATGGAGATACAGATTCTGTTTTTGTTGATGTCAAGACAAAAGATCTTCTCGAAGCAGACAATATAGGTAAATCTATTGAAAAAGATTTAAACAAATTTATTCAAAAACACATCGAAGAAAAATATAATACGAATTCTGTTTTAGAGTTAGAATATGAAAAACTTTTCAAGAAATTTTTTATGCCAAAAGCTAGAGGAACAGAAGTTGGTGCTAAAAAACGTTATGCAGGATTGAAAGTTACAGGATTAGGAACTGAAAGTCAAAAAGAACAGTTGGATTTTACAGGTCTCGAATTTGTCCGTCGTGACTGGACCGAACTTGCTAAAGAATTTCAACTTAAACTTCTTGATTTAATTTTTAGCGATGCCAAAGATGAAGCAATAGAAAATTTTGTTTCTAATTTTGTTGATGATATTAAATCAGGAAAATTGGATGAACTATTAGTTTATAGAAAATCTTTGCGTAAAGACGTTGAAAGCTATACCAAAACAACCCCCCCTCACGTTAAAGCGGCACGTATGCTTGATAAAATAGAAGGTAGCATTATTGAATATGTTATAACTCTTGAAGGTCCACAACCAATCCAGAAAATACTCGCACCACTAGATTATGATCATTACATTGAAAAACAAATCAAACCAATTGCAGATAGTGTTCTTGGTCTTCTTGATAGTTCATTTGAGGATGTCATGAAAGGTTCTAAACAATCAGGGCTAGATAGTTTTTTCTAAAAGAAACAAATATAAACTTAAAAAAATAAATTTTCAATATGAGTAAAGTACATCTTGGTACTAGCGGTAATCCACCAAATTTCTTCGAATCCGAATTTAAAAAAGACAGACTTCTTGCTCCTCTTTGGATCGATAGCATAGGACTTAACGCATACGAAGTTCTATTCACTCACGGTGTTAAAATGAGTGACGAACGTGCTCAAATAATGGGTGATAACGCTAAAAAAGGAAATATAAAACTCAGCGTTCATTGTCCATACTTTGTTGTTTTAACAAGCGATAAAGAAGAAGTAGTTCTTCGTAGTCGTGAACGTGTTAAGAAAAGTTTAACTCGAGCACACATCATGGGAGCTACAAGTGCAGTTCTTCATCCAGGATATTATAATGGAACAAATCCATTCTCTCAATTAAAAAAAGAACTAAAAAATCTTTGTAAATGGAAAGAAGATGTTGGAATCAAAACCACCATAAATCCAGAAGTGATGGGGAAAAAATCTCAACTAGGAAGTGTTAGTGAAGTCATAGAAATGTGTAGTGAAATAGAAGGCTTAGCCCCTTGTGTTGATTTTGGCCATCTTCATGCAAGAGATGGTGGTTTTTTACAATCAAAGAATGATTTTCGAATTATTTTTGAACAAATTGAAAAAGGTTTAGGAAAAGAAGGATTAAGAAATCTTCATTGTCATTTTGCACCTCTTGAATACAATGATAAAGGAGAAATACGTCACAGAGCTCACACCGAGAGAGATTACAAACCTCATCCCGAACCATTTTGTGATTTAATTAAAGAATTTAAAATGTCTCCAACAGTCATTTCTGAAAGCCGAGACTCACAAGATACAGCAGCAATTGAAATGAGAGAATATCTAAAGAAAATTAATTATTGGTAAAAGAGCCTTTTCTCATCTTTTTCAAATAGCTATTTAGTTTCCCAACTATTTCTTCTTTTAATTTATCATCAAAAGTTTCACTTGGAAGATCTTTAACTAATTTTTCCCAATTCACATTTGGCATTTCAGTTAAAGTTCCTTGGAACTCACAACCTGCTTCTTCCACTGATTTAACAATTTCACGAACTTCATCAGATCCAAATTTTCTTATTGAAGGAATTTTTGTTATGCTTGTTGCTCCTGCTTCTAAAACAGCTTTATAGTAGTCCGTTTTGTCAAGCCAAGCACCGGCAACTATAGGTAACGTAGGGAATGATTCTCTTGTTTTTCTTATCCAAGTTGCATAATATTCTTTTTCAGGAGATTTTGTAAAACAAGTATCTTCGTGAGGATTTAATGCATAAAAAGTAATTTTATCAATATTGTATTCTTTAATGAATTTAATTAATTCAGGAATATCATCTTCAGTTTCACCAAGACCAATTATAATAGTTATAGATTTTTTTATATTTAGTTCGTCACAAAATTCAAAAGAGGTGAAAATAGGTGGCAAAACTTTACTTGGACAAACTTTTTTTCTTAGTTCCCAATTTACAGTCTCTATTGTTCCTGCAAAACCTTCAGTATAGGGTTTGAAAAGTTCCAGCTCTTTTTTTGATAAAGTTCCTAAGTTAAGCCACTGTTTTTGACCTGTAATTTCATACACGCCTTTAACTAAATAAACTAGTTCATCTTTAGTGTATGAATCATAACCACCAGAAATAAACTCAATTTTCCAACCCATAACTTTTGATATTAATGCTTCAGCAAATATTGATGAGAACCTTCGTCGAGCTAATTTAGGGTCTGTTTTATTGTCTTTTAGAGTTGACATATAACAAAAAGTACAATCTCCAAGACCACAGTACCAACTAAAGAACAAAGCTCTCTCAAAGTATACAGGTCTTTTCATTAAATTAGAAAAGTAAATGACCCTTTAAAAAGTTTATTTAGTTTGAGGTAACAAATCCACAACAGTTAATTCATTTGGTATAAACAGTCTAAATGGAAATGATTTAGTCCCCGTCCCTCTAGATACATATAGATTCATGTCGTTAACTCTATAATATCCGCCAAGATATTTCCAAGTCATATTTAGAAGCAAATTAAACGGGAAAAATTGCCCTCCATGCGTATGGCCGCTGAGCATTAAATCAATTCCTTTTTTAGAGATGTTTTCAACATTTATTGGTTTATGTTGTAATAATATCGAATAAGCTTCATTGTCTATTTGCTGTTTTTTAAGTCCATCATTTAAACATCCATTATTACAATCATCAAGGCCTATTAATTGTAGTTCATTAAATTTGATGTTTTCATTTACCAAAGGAATCACACTAGAGTCATCAATTAATTTTGAGGCGTAATCTCTTAATAACATATTTTCGTGATTTCCATAAACATAATATGTTGGAATTTTTAATGCGTTAATTTCTTTAAGAGAGTTCTTAGAAGGCAAACCATAATAATCAAATAAATCCCCAGTTATTACAAGAATATCGGGTTTTTGTTTTTTAACTTTTTTAGCTACTTTAGATATTAAACTTTCTGAAGAAATCCCGTGTGCGTGTAAGTCTGAAATTTGAACAATTCGTGTTTTTTGTTTTATTTTAGGGGAATTTATTGATAATTTTCTTACAACTATTATTTCTGAATAAATAAATCCAATTATTAAAATCACAAGATTAAAAATTAATAAATAGCTCATAGGAATAAGAATTTTGAAAATTATATCAACTATATAAGCAAACAAACTTACGAAAATAAATAATAACTGATATATTGTTAGAAGTATAACTCCTGTATAAATATAATTTGTTGCTCTTGTATTTATTCTAAATTGTAGCAAATGAACTATTGGATACATTAAAAATATTAAAATCCACCAGAAAGAGAAATCAAGATAGGAATGTAAAGCGTTTTGAAAAAATAAATTTATTAAAAAAAAGAATATAGAAGCAACTAAAAACATTTGTTCTCCTGTAGTTTTATACTTATTCATTCTCAAATCAAACAAACTTTTCTAAGTTAATATAACTTTTTGCTTGGTCCATAAAGACAGCAAAGTCTTTTTTTGCTCTCGCCTTTGTTTGGTTAAGATAATTCTTTACTACATATTTATCTAGAATTGTTCTTATAAAATATTGAAAAGCATTTTGTTCAAAGCTTTTATCATAATTAGATTTCTGGAATAATTCTACAGATAAAGAAACACTTCCTTTATGCATCTTTACTGGTCTTCCTTCAATTTCAACACTCACTTCTTGGCAATTAGTAAAATTAAGACTTATCTCCCAATCGATTTCAGCATAGTCATTTACTTTATTATCACTTAAAATAAATAGATTGATGTGTTTTCCATCTTCAAAAATTTGTTCAGTGTGATTCATCTCATTAAAACTATATCCATGCTCTGCCATGAATTGTTTTATAAATTTGTACACGCCAGTTATTGAAATAAGTCCAGTGTATGAAAATTTTCCTGATGTTATTGCCAAATATTCTGCCATCGTTACACCTAATTATACACACTCCACACCTATAAAGCTTTTTATTTCATTCAAAAGCCCATTGGCTACCTTTTCAGCATTCTTTTTACCTTCAGATTTAACATCAGCATAGGCTACTCCTTTCCCAGTAGGAGTGTATATTTTTTGTAGCATAAATCTTTGAAGTTTACTGTTTTCGTCAAATCCTTTTCCATAGTCATGGATGAATCCTGATTGAATTTTTAGTTGAACTTTTCCATTTGTAGGTTTCCCACGTTCAACATTCCACATGTGACCATCGATAGTAAGACTTACTTTTGTAAATCCAGTTGCCTTCATCTCGCTAAATAAAGTAAATTCAACTTCGGCTTTTCCGCCACCACCTACTTTATATTTAAATTTAGGTTCATCTAACTTATCAAATTTATTTTTAGCATAATAAGAACGAATGACATTCATCAAGCCGTCGTAATCAAACTCTCCTCTATATTTAAAGGTTAAAGGCCATTCAAAGACCTCTTTCTTAGAATAGGAACTTTCCTTCCATTTCTTCCAATCATCAGCCATTATCTTTAAACCTATAAATTAGCATATATAAACCTTTCCGAGAAAGAAATGTCATTTCATCTATAAAAGGAAGTTATTTGGCCAAAAGTAGATGTGAGAATTAATTATCTAATTCTAACTGCATCTAAGTTTTGAGGAACTACAGTTTCCACCCTAAAACTTTTATGTACACTACTTGCCAAATCTATTAGACGAGATCTTTCTCCGTGATTAATTATGACCTTTTTTGGTTTTGGATTACAATGAGAAATAAAACTCATAAGTTCTTTTCTATCTGCATGTCCTGAAATGTCAAATTTAGAGACTTCCATTTTTATATGGTAAACGTCTGGAGCGTTTGTTCCATTAGGAAAACTAATAGTTCTTTCACCCATCATTATTCTTCTACCTAAACTTCCTTCAGCCTGGTAAGATGAGAAGATTAGAGTGTTTTTTTCTTGTTCACAAAGAGATTTTAAGTATTCAACACTCGCTCCCCCAACAAGCATTCCACTAGTTGCTAATATTAAGCAAGGTTCATCACTTTCTACTATTTGCTGTTTCTCTTTATTACTTCCCACTCGAGTAACGTTTTCCGCTAAGAATGGGTTGTTTTCTACATGATAAATTTGATTTCTTATTGCAGGGTTTAAGAATTCAGGATATGCTGTATAAATAGCAGTTATATCCCACACCATTCCATGAATGTAAATTGGAATGTTTGGTATTTTCTTTTGTGCAATCAGTCTTTGTGTTAGAACAAGCATTTCTTGACCTCTACCACTACCAAGTGTTGGGATTAAAACTTTACCCTTCCGTTCAATAGTCTTAGTAATCATATCAGTTATGTGTTTCTCTTGTTCTTTTATTGGAGGCACCACTGCATCTTTTGAACCGTATGTTCCTTCAACCATCAAAGTTTCAAGACGAGGAAAGTTTGTTATTGCAGGAGATAATAAACTTGTTTTTACGTATTTAATATCGCCAGTGTAAAGCATGTTGTGAAGTCCGTTTCCGATGTGAAGATGAACCATAGCACCACCTAACATGTGCCCTGAGTTGTAAAATGTTAGTCTTACATCAGGAGTTACGTCAGTTACTTCTTCGTAGTCTAAAACTATTGTGTGTTTTACAACTTCTCTTACTTCTTCGCTTGTATAAATTGGATCTCGTCCATCGCCCACTGCAATTTTCACAGTATCAAGCTGGATTAACGCCATTATATCTCTTGTTGGTGCAGTACAATAAACTGGACCTTTGTATCCAAATTTGAATAAATAAGGCAAGAATCCTACATGATCTAAATGTCCATGAGATATGATTATTGCATCAAGTTCATCTATTTTGAATTCAGGTGCTTCAAGCATAGGATAGGCTCCATCTATTGATGAAGGATCCATTCCACAATCAAGCAACACTCTACTTTCTGGAGTTTGAAGAAGGATTGCAGATCTCCCAACCTGACGTGCAGCTCCTAAATATGTTACTCGCACCCATTCTTCTTTTTTCTGTCTTAGCCAGCCATTATAGACTCGCTCACCTACTTTGTTTAAGAATTTTCTTCTATAATCAGAATTTTCATATAGTACGCTTCGAATATTTTCAATTATTTGTGAACGAATAGGTGGTTTCCGTTGAACCTGTACCACCCAATGGGTTTGATTTCTTATTTCTCTAAGAGTTTCTCCTTGTTTTCCTATCACAAGTCCTGGTTTTTCTGCCTCTATTACTACAACTGAACGTTGTGGATCAAAGTGCACATAACCTAAGTTTGCTTCTTCAGGAATTAATTTAGCAAATTCTTTTTCTGCTCTTGTTGGCTCCATACAGATGCTAGGGTCTGGTCTTAATTCTATTCGTTTTTTAACTTTCCCAACTGCATTTCGGATAACTCCTGAATCATCTTTTAAGAACTCAGGATCTTTAGTATATAGAACAATATTAGCGCCTTCAAATACTGCATCACTAATTTTTTCTTTTGGTACAATCTTTAAGATTTCTTTAATTATTTCTGCTACCATTTTTTTAACCATCAAAAAAATGACATCTAAAAAGTCCTAACACTTTCATCAACGTCATAGTTTATAATTTCCATGTTTGTTATAGTTTATTTTACAAGTCAACTTTGTTGTCGTTTAATGTATAATTTGAGAAAAATTCTCTTTAAAAATTAAGTAAAAAAATAAATTAAAATAAAAAAAATAGTCAATAAATTAATTTATTGAAAATGAGTGTTAACTCTTTTAGTTAATACTTTTTTAACACCATCAGCGTTAATTACAAAAATATTAATTCCATTACCACTTGCTGTGTCTCTTTGAATTGCTGCATCAATTATTTTTTCTGCTAATTTAATTCCTTCATCTTGAGACATATCTTTTTTGTAATGTGTTTCTAGAACGCCATAAGCAAATACGCTTCCAGATCCACTTGAAACATAATCTTTTTCTTTTGTAAGTGACCCATCAGGGAATATATCATATAGATGTACTCCGTGTTTATCTGCACCTGCAAAAATTAAGTGAGCAATTTCTGGCATCATTGTTGGTCGTCGGATTAATCCATAAACCCATGTTGATAGAAGAGTTGCTGCTTCTTTAACTGTTGAATTTCGACCTAATTGAATTTGTCTTAATTCAAGCTCGCTTTTTAGATATTTTACAAGCATTTGAATGCTAGAAACATTTCCAGCCATTGTTAAAGCCATATGACTTGTAACTTCTAATACTTTGTCAACATCATTATTTACAATTAAGCTACCTGCTGTAGCCCGAGTATCTGCTGCTAAAACTACGCAGTCTTTACATACTAATCCTACCGTTGTAGTACCTGTTTTTAACATCTGGGAATCGTTCAAATTTATTCACCCTCTAAGAGAAAAATTTCTTATCTAAGAATACTTATTTCAAACAGTCTAAGTCGCTTTTTATTTAAAAACCTTTCGAATGTTAGCTTTTAAAACTCATTCATAGCCCGCATATTATCTTCAAACTCTGCCTGGAGCTCTTTTATACGGTTTAGAATGTGTAAATCCATCTTTCTCGCCTCAGGAGCATTGTGTTTCTTGCTTTCTAGAAGTATTCTAGCCATTTCATTAGGCTTACCACGAGGATTAAACATTGCCTCTTGTGGAGTCATGGTCGTAAATTCCCCGTTTTCAAATTTTAAATCAGGAATAGGATATTTTTCATCCCTAAATACAGGATAAAAAAATTTTAACATGTCTTCACTTAAATTATAGTTATCAAAATCCACATCATAATTTCTATCCAAATCGTTAGTATTATCAAATAAAATAATAGGCCCAGCCCATCGTTTTAGCATTCGTAAATATAATTTATCTGCGTTATCAACAGTTAAGTTAAGTAATTTATCAACAAAATCTTTTCCTTCTGATGTTGAAAGACGTCCTGTTGCCATCTTGCTCATTAAATATTTTTGTTCTGAAATCTTCATAGTTGGAGGCATGTTTGCCATGTAATCTAAAAAGTTCATTGTTGAAAGTCTAAGTAGAGGTGAGAAACCGTTTGCTCGGTTGTTTTTATGTTTAGAAGTACTATGATACTTTGAAAAGAACATTTTTTTCAAATCATCCTTACTTCGTCCAGGAACATATACTTGATAATAACCCCATCGATTATTACCACTATTAGCCCTAATAACATACCCAAATTCATAAAACTGCTCCGAAGATTCAAGTTCATCAAAGCAAACTTTAGCTTCATCAGTTGTTTTGGTGACATATCGCAAGTAAGGGAATAAATCATCACTAGAGTATTTGTCAAAAAGAGTTTCTAAAAAATCTCGTGTATTAAAATTAAACCTAACTATATCATCTAAACTTTCTTCTCTTTGAAAAGTAACAGGAAAGCCTCGTTTATGATCTCTTATTCTAAAATGATTTGAGAAAAAAGTAGCATGAGAAACATCGTCTTTTGGTATATCAATAATATAGCGTAAGCCATTCTTGTAAAGTTTTATGTCCCCCATAAATGACGAAAATGAAATTTAATTTATAAAACTTTATAGAAAAATCGAGAAAAGAAGAGCACTGCGGGAGGGATTCATTTTACTACAACTCTACATTTCTTTGAAATGCAACAGAGTTGTTAAAATGCCTCAAAAATCTCTGATTTTTGTAGTGTTCAAATTCCGACTACATGATAAAAACAATATAGAATGAAAAAAGGCGCTGCGGGAGGGATTTGAACACTCGATCCTAAAAGGACAGGATTAGCAATCCTGCGCAATACCAGACTATGCGACCGCAGCAAAAAAAGCCAATGAAACAAAAAATCTTTTCAGACAGGTCGCATGCTTGAAAATCTAAGACTTTCATTGTATACGACTACAGCAAAAAAAAGCCAATGAAAAACAACAAACGCAATAGTTACGCTTGTAAGAATCAGAGACTTCAAAGTCCTTTTTAAAGCTTTCTACCCCATGAGGCCGCCAAGCAGTATTCCTAAAAATTTGTTAGAAACATAGAATATTATTAAAGAAATTACCAGAAACATTGGAAACTTAGTTAATGCGGATTTTGCATTACCTTTTTGGATTACACCTATTATGGCAGCCGCAAAGAAAGAAGTTATTACTATTAAAGTAAATGAAAATATCTTAAAATCTGATTGTTTTACGCTTTCTCCCGATCCAAAATTAAATGATATTGGCATCACGCCAGAAGGCATGTCTTCCATTGCAGATGTATCAAAGTCACCCGATATTCCAGTTACCACATGCAATAATTGAGAGCTTAAAGCAAATAACAAAGGTGCTGCTAGAACTGAAGCCACCCCTATAAAAATAACATAAGTCATAACGCTTGCACTTATTTCTTTTCTCATTATTTTTGTTTGTTGAATGTTCTCACTAATTTTATTCAGTAAATCTCCTAATTCTCCTCCTGATTTTAATCCGGCGATTATTAGATTGACTGATTCTTTTAGTAATCGTGATTTATATTTTTGTGTGAACTTAATCAATGCTTCATCAAGTTCGCTTCCGGTAAATGTGGCTTTTGCAATCTCTTCCATCTCTTTTGCCAACACTCCAAAACGAGGCCTTACAGCAAACCACAATGCCCTATCAATTGGCATTCCCGCACTTATGTTCGCAGATGCAAGCTGTAGAAAATCAGGCAGAACATCTTCTATCTGTCCTGTTCGTTGATAAATTTTAAAGTCAAAGTAAATAAATAAAGTTATCAAACTTGCAATATAAAAAAATACCGAACCAAGAATTATGATTAAAGGTATAAAGACAAAATAAGCATTAGATGACAAAAAATTAGTTAATCCATAAATAATAAATGCAATTATGGAAATGAATGTTAAGATTATTGAAACAAAAATTACTGATTTACTTATTTCTTTTGGCTTTTTTTCTATCCCTGCTTTTTCAAGAAAATCTTCTAGAAATCTGGAGAATCTTCTTTTTTGAACTGTTTTTTTCTTATCAAATTTACTAATTATTGCTCTGCTCTTAATCGGAGTGGTTGTTTTTTTCTTTTCGGTTTTTTTCTCCGAGTTTGCTTCATTAGAAGAATTTTTCTCCATTGATTTTTTTGCGTTGTAGATAAGATGACTTCTTTCTTCTTCCAATTCTTTTTTCTTAGCTCTCGCTAAATCTAACTTAATTTTTGCCGTTTTGTATTTTTCCACTGCGTTTTTTAATAATCCCATTTTACATTTTTAACCCATACTAATGGGTGGTCGTGATGATTTCATTATTGTCATAAACATTAATTGTACAAATCCAATTAATCCAGCAATTGCTAAAAGAACTGTTAAGCTCAAACTAAAACCTACAAATGTTGCAAGAACCACAAGCATTACAATTCCTAAACTTGGCGCTATAACAGCAAGCATCATATAAAACATTGCCAAAGGATTGAGTTTTTTACCATACTCTTTTACTGCTATATCTTGTTCTTTTACAATTTGTTCAATTACAGAAGAGAGTGCAGGTGCAACATCACTTCCTGTTTTCATAGAATTTAATAATTGCCACAATATTCTTCTAAGTGTTGGAGATGGCGAATTTAAGAGAACATCATTTATTGCTTCTTCAAGTGCCGTTCCTAAATACATCTTATCAACTATTTCTCCAAAATAAACACCAACTGTTTCATAATTAGCTGCAAGTGTTTCAAAAGCTTCGTGAATTGGAACTCCTGAATGTAATTCTATAATTAAGAATCTTCCTGCAAAAACAATTTCTTCATCTATCTGTCTTTGTAGTTGTACTATTCTAACATCTACATATTTCATCAAGTATAAAAATATTGGAACACCTACAATAAATGGAACTATTAAAGTCCATAATGCTTGAAATATTATTAATACAACAGCAGTTAGTCCTCCTGCAAACATTGCAGCAGTCATGAATGTTTTTTTTACGTATTCTTCTGGAGTATCAACTATTCCAGCAGATTTTAATTTTTCTTTTAGTCCGGGAAATTTCTTTGCTAGTTGCTTATAGCTCATTTACACGGCCTCATCTTTCGCAACGTTCATAGGGAATTCTTTATTAGTATTCACATATCTCATTAAATTTTCTTTATCAGTATAATATTCAGCCATTATTCGACCAACACCATCAACTGAAGTTATATCGTGCTCAACTAAGTATTTTAGAATTTTTACTTTTTCATTATGGTCTTGGATCAATTCTTTGTTATCCATTCCAGTAAAGGATTTTATAGTATCATAGAACGCCGATTTTCCTTTAAGTAAAGTTTCAATCATTCTTGAAGCAGGGTTTAATACATCATTCTTAGCATCGTATTGCATCAACACATTCGGATCTCCTTTTGAAGTTATCTCTGCTATTTGGAAAGTTCTTCGTTTTCCATTTCTTCGGTTCCTATATTGAACGACTAGAATTGAAATCGCTGGAAGCATAATCTTTGGAACATCAAGTGGTGCGTTTGTTAAACGATCAACTGCTTCTTGTGCGTTGTTTGCGTGAAATGTTGCGTATACTGAGTGACCTGTGTGAATTGCTTCAAATAATGTTTCTGTTTCCTGCTTTCTACGTACTTCACCTACAAGTATTCGGTCTGGACGCATCCTTAAACTGTTAACAAGTAAGTTACCCATACTTATTTCTCCTTTTCCTTCAGCGTTTGACATCACAGTGTTTAAAGGAACCCAATGCAGAAATTTTGGAAGCCTAATTTCTCTTGTATCTTCAATGCTAATTATTCTCTGGTTTGGTGGGAAGAAACTTGCAAATACGTTTAGCGCACTTGTTTTCCCAGATGCGGTTCCACCTACGATTAATGCACTCATCTCGTATTGTATTGCAGACCACACTAGAGCAGCCGCTTCTTCAGATATGGTTCCTGCTTTTAGAAACTTAGTTATTGTCCAAGGGTCTCGTGAAAACTTCCTAATTGTTATGGTGTTACCTGCAGTACTAACAGGACTAAGTGTTGCATTAACCCTATCCCCACCATTTAGGTGAGCATCAAGAAGAGGTGTTAAAACAGTTATTTGACGCCCTACTCGTCTTCCAATGATACTTGCAAAATGTCTGATTTGATTTTCATCTTTTAGATAAGTTGTTGATTTTAGCCAACCATATTTTTTATGAAATATCCAAACAGGTTCGTTTGCTTGATTAATAACAATTTCTTCTAGTTGGTGATCATCCATTATTAATTCTAAATTTCCAAGCCCTAGACTTTTAATACGAAGATAAGAAGTTAAGAAATGTGTTGTTTCAAGATCGGAATCAGGTAAGTATTTTTCAACTAGGATTTGAATCAATTCTTCAAATCGTTCTTCAACCACATCTGATTTTTTAACATCACTAAGATCTGCAATTCCAAGACTTACTTTTTTGATTAATTCTTGTCTTATTTTTTCAAGCATTATTTTTGTTGTATCACTAATAGATGCTATTTCTAAGTCATATATCGGAACAAATTCGTGAGGGTGTTTTTTTATTGTTATTCGAATAGGTATATCGCCAGATAAGTATTTATAGTCATCAATTTCATGCGTTTGAGTTCCAACGTGTTCTGTTTCTAACTTAGATGTCTTTTGTTTAGCTTTACTTTTTGAAGCTAATGATTTTGATTTAGAATTTTTGCTAACACTTTTTTTAGCGGTTTTCTTTGTAGATTTTTTAACAGCTTTAGTTTTTTTATTAGTTGGCAATTACCATCCACCCCTTTTAAAAAATAAATTAAGTCTTTTCTTATTACTTCATCATCCCAAGCAATTTGTTTATTTTATCGCTTAGTTTGTGTCTTTTTTCTTCATAAGAAAATATTTTTGCTTCAATTTCTTTGAATTGATCTTTTACTTCAACACTCCCCTTAAGTGCATTAAAAGTTTGAACTTTTTTATCAAGTTCAATCAATTCATCTTTTAAGTCGTTTTTTTCTTTTTCGATTTCAGAGATTAAATCTCCTGTTTCGATTTTTTTCATAAATTTATCAGAGAATTTTTTGTATATTTTTTCTCCAGCATCAGCATAGTCTTTTAATTCAGTAACTTTGGATTGTGCATTCTTTAGAAGGTTTTCATGATCTTTAGTTATTCTCTCTCTTCCTTCACCAACAATTTTAGCAAGTGTTTTTAGGTTCTTAGCACGTGAAACTTTAATATTTGTTGACAGACCATCAATTTCTTTTTTCAATTTATCAATAGTTTTTTCTGTTTGTTTCATATCAACTATTTGTTCATCTGCTTTCTTTTCAACGTCTTTTAATCGTTGTAAAGATTCTTTTATTATTTTTTCAATTTCTTGTTTATCGCTTCTAAGACCTACTATTGAATCCTGAAGTTTTTTTAGTGTGTCTTGTTCTTTTTTTAGTTTTTCAATTGAAGATGAATAATTTTTTTCAAACGTCTTCATCTCTTCATCATAAGCTTTAGTAAATAATTCGTAATCTTTTTTTTGTGTCTGAATGTCTTTCTCAATATTTTTTTTCAGGGCATCGAAATGTTCTAGCTCTTTCATTTCTTTCCTTACGGTTTCTAGTTCGTCTTTAATGTGACCTTGGATTTTTTCAAACTCAGATCTTATTTCTTCAAAACCTGCCGATTCGTTGTCGATTGATTTTATTGTCGACTCAATCTTTCTATGAAATGCTTCTTTTTGTGAAGATATTTGTTTTGCAGAATCAAATACTGTTCTCTCAGTTATTTTTTTCGCTTCAATATGCATTTTTGAGAATTTGAATGATAAATTTACTATTTTTTCTTGTTCTAATATTTCTGCCCATTCTTCAATCACATCTTTACCAAGATTCAATTCTTTTGCGGCAGTTTCAGCAGATATCTTTTTACGCTCTTCTACTAACTGGAGCAATCTGTCAATACCTGTCGTTATATTCTTCATACTAATAAAAAAAGGGATAAATTACTCTTATATATCTTGCGTAACTACTATACAATAGTTCAAATGAATTTTTCTTTATTTCTAACTTTAAATCAAATTAACAGGTTTTATCAAAAATAATTAAGTATTACAACTTCCACCAGTAGAAAAAGTCAAATTAGAAACTTCATAAGTTTCGTTTTGATTTAGAGGAATTACAAAGTAAGTATTTGGATTAATGTTTTGAACATCACAAAGTTTGGTATCGGTTAAACCATTAAAATACATATAATCAACTTTGATACAATCTTCGCAAACACCAACTTCTTGGGCTGAGATTAAACCAACATTAACAATACTTTCTATACCATAAGGACTTGGACTCAAATTATTTTCAAATCTTTGTAGGAAACTTGGCGCATCAGTTGATTCTAGATAATAAGAACCATTAATGTGCGTTTCTAAGTTAAAAGTGTCTGTTCCATTAACCAAGTAAGGAACATCTAGTTTTCTTATTGTGTTTGGAACTCGATTGAATGTAAAAGTACTATAAAGAGGATCTCTTAAATCATATATTGGAACGTTTGTTGAATAATTTTTTTCAAAACTCCAAGATGCAATGTTATGGTTATCAGTAATATTAACAAGAGCAGTTATCACCACATCTATGGACCAAAAATCAGATTGTGAAAGAGTTATATCTGTAACAGTAACATTTGAGTGTATTCCAATTTTTTCAGCCACAACATTAACCCTGGATAAATAATCTTCAAAACTAGAACCATTCATAAGTTCAGCTTCAGATCTGTTTATTTGACCATAATAAAATGTTTCTTTGAATTGATCTTCAGTATTGTTAAAGAATTCTCCATTGACAGCAACATAATCTTCTAAAGAAAGTAAAGTTCTAAATGAAGCAATATAACTTGCTCGATGCACGTCTTGATTAAAGTCACTCACAAAATTATCCATTGCAACAATTCGGTTCTTGTACAATTCTTGTTGATCTTGAAATCCATAATCAGTAGCGCTTAAATATACAACTATAAGTGTGGCAATTAGAAAAGATACAGCGATTAAATATGTGAATCCCTTGTTGTTCATTTTTTTAATCTTTAATTTCATCTTAACTACCTACTTGAGTTCCTACAAGAGTGGGACCCCAAAGATATGGAATTCCACTAACCAAAGTTATTGTTATTTCTAAATCTGATTCTGCTAAGTCAACAATTATTTTTCCATTATTGTCAGGATCTAATTGCGATAATAAGAAGTGAGTCGCAGAGTCGTATGCATCTAATACATTATAACTAATGCTTGCGGAAGTATACGAACAATTATTTGGACCTGAATAATCTTTAGGAATTTTTATAGTGGAATTTTTTCCTGTTTCAGATTCTACAATCCAAGTACAACCTTCATGTTCTTCATAAGTTTCTCCTCGCGGTGTTGAAGCATTAATTAAAGCAGTGTAGATAAAAGTATTATTTGGTGAACAACTTGAAATGTTAACAGGGTTATCGCCAACTTCAAGTGTAAAGTTATTCGTTGCTCCAGGAATTAAAACTGCAGATGGAACTTGTATGATGAAAGGATCCCCAAGTAAAGTATAATCAGATCCATACTCCGATAAATTAAATACATTAATACCATTTACATCTAATTTTTTCGTCCAATGATTACTTGAGAAAGAGGTTACATATGCATCCTCAATTAACACCCCTCCTGGTATGCTTACAGACGATGTGCAACCACCAAATGGAGCTGATTCAAACACCATCGATAATTTACCTTGATTATCTTCTTGGACAATAGGTGTGTAGTACAAATCAATGTATGAATCTTTTGATAAATTTGCGATTGTAAAATTTCCAACTATGTTTATTGTTTGTGATGAATAATTTGCTGCAACTAAAATATCTTGAGAAATATTTTCATAAATTTCTGCTAAGTCTCCAGCATTAGAAGCATTATAATATAATGAATCATTACAAGCTATTTGTCTCATTATATCATGTCCTTGAGCAGACATTCCCTCTCCAAATCCAATTGTATAAACAGTTATGTTATTTGCACAAGCTTCTTGTCCAGACGCAATAGCATCATTTCTTGCCTGAGTGTTATCTCCAGTTGAACCAGTATAATCACTAAATCCATTACAGTAAGCGGTTGGCTCTCCATCACTTAGTACAACCATAAACTTATCATCATCTGAAGATAAAAGCAAATCTTTTGCTCTATTTATACCACAACAAGTACAAGTATTTCCTCCTGCAGAATAAGTTGATATTTCGCTGTGCAATACACCTGGAATGTTTGTAAGATCAGTTGGAGTATTAGCATTAGTTGAAAAATCTATCAATCCAATTTCATTTAACGTTGAGTTTCCAAGAACCACATCAACAAATAAATCATCAGCTTCTTTTGCTAACTCCATCAAAGTTTTGTTACAAGTTGAAACTGTTTTATCATAAATAACATGGTTTTGAGTCGTTGTAGATCCTCCACATTCATTTGAAACACATGATCCTGTATAAGGACACTCAGTGTAAGTCCACCAGAACCAAAATTTATAATCATAACCACAATAGGTAACATTTTCTGTATAATATAATCCACAATCATCCATACTTCCAGATACATCAGTTACTAAAAACGAGTCAGATGGATCACCTGATTGAACAATTGTTATGTTTGAAAGATTTGTTGTTCCAACCCTTAGTGGAATTTCTGTTGGTGGCAAGGATGCATTATTTCTTGAGAAAAATATGTTTTGTGTTGTATTACTTCCAGGTGCGATAAAAATGGTTTCATTTCCTATAGTCACAAAAGTATCGTATTCGTTGTAAAAAGTCATATTCAAATTCCAAGAATCAATTAATCCTTGCGCAGAGAAAGCGTCATAAACGTTTATGAATCCTTGAATTTCTGGCAAGTAATATCTTTTATACCCTGTTGGAATTATTTCTTTTAAGGTGTCTGTTGTGTATGTTACTTTTATTAAACCACCAGATATTGCAGATACATTAAGTTCACTTGAATAAATAAATGAAATATTATTTTTGTTTGGTTTAAAGCTAGAATTACAATTTATTAAATCCCATGACGTAACAGTTGTTGTTAAACCAGTTACGTCATTTAAGCAAACATTGCCATTTATCAGCAAATCAAATGTTCCAGGAGTTTCAATATTTATTCGAGCAGAAATTATTCTTGATGATGAAAAGTCACTTGGAAGATTTAGTGTTGTTGAAATATTTCCTTGAGCATAATATCCTCCAAAATAAGCATAAGAAGATGTTTTTTTGTTTCGTACTTTTTTTAAATATGCTGAAGAACTAAAACCAGTTAAAGGTTTTCCTTGCGCGATTCCAGTTATCATTCTCCGCCCACCAATTATGTTTGTTGGAGTTGTTGAGTTTTGGTATGGATACAAGTCATCACCATCGAGATTTAGTTGTAAGTAAAGTTGATCTGGAACGGTTCCATTTACAAAGCGAGTTATAATCTTTGTTGCATTTTGCGTTTGATTTAATGCCCAATAAATTCCAATAAGCTCAAGTACGGTGTTGTTAGCATCAACATATTGCCCTGAAGATAATTCTGCAGTAATCATCGGATAATTTGATTCTCCTAAAGTTATCGATCCAAGTGATGCTAATAAATCCTGGGACAAGAAATTTTGTTGATCAGTATTTGGTTCATAAAAACTGTTTTGAAATAATAATAAAATTACACCTACAAATAGAAGTCCTGCTAATAAAGCATCCATTGAGTAGTATATTCCTTTATTATTCATCTTTTCCACGTGTAAATCACCATTGTCACAATGTTCCCATCATAAGCCAATAGTCTTTGAGTTTTTACTAAGTTTTTATAATTAAAAGATAATAAATTAGGCTCACAACTAGTTATGTTAACAGATATTGGATAGCCATAAGTACAATTTGATAAATTCAAATAATCCGTTTGATTCTTGAAAAAGAAAACATATTCAGAAGTGATATGAAATAATAATTTACTGTTAGTATAAGAAATATTTTCGAACTCGTGTAATTTAGTAACATTTAATCGATGATTGTCAGCGAGTCCTGGAAGAAGAACGTTTGTTGAATTCCAATAAGTAGGATAACCTGAATCGACTAAAACATTTGATAAATAAGTTGCATCACCATATAATTGTTTAAAATCAGAATTTGGTAAGAAAGAAAATAATTGTGTAAAACCTATAACTAATAATACAATGAATGCAAATAAGCCAATAAAAAAATCCAGTGTAAACACTTGTCCTTTTCGTTTCATCATGTTTGAGATACCATTACCGTATTGTTATTTTTTGATATTGTGTTAAGTCCTGTTTTTACATCTCCTTGTATGTAGGGAATTAAATAAAATAATTCAACACCTTCGTAGTAAATATTTAGATACATCACCGTTCCAGAGACTGCGCTTGTATTTAGAGAATAATCCACTCCATAAAGCCTTGCTGGAATGTATATTTCTCGAACATAACCATCATTTAATTGTGATGCAAGCATCAATTCTTGTTGAACACTCTTGCCCAAGTCATCTAGTTCGTTTAATGTTTTTTTTAATAATTTTTGATCAGATACATGTTTTATTGCAATCATAAAAGTTATTATCATAAAGACACTCATCGTTAAAAGAATGATAAATTCTATCGAAACTTGTGCTTTTTTAGTATGTATCATTTTCTTAAAACTTGGAAGAAGAGCATTTCATTAATCAGTTATTTGAACTCCAGTTCCTGTCGCAACAACTTTTACCGGTCTTCTTCCCGGGCTTGTTCGTAAAATACCCGTTAAATTAACCAAAGTATCTCCATAAACCAAATAGTCATCTCCTTTTGATGTCATGTTTAATATGAGCGAATTTGATTCAATGGTTATTTCTTGCAATCCATTTGGAAACGTCACATCAACCGTTTTTTGAGATGGACTCCCAAGAAAATAAACTTCTTCTGCAGCATCGATTAGTTCTGAAGTTAATTTATTTGCTTGAGCCACAGAAATATCGTCTTCAAAGTTATTTGATTGCGTGTAAAAGATTATTATAAGAGGCATGGTCATAAAAAAAGCCATCAAGAATACTATCAAGTACTCCATTGCCACCTGACCAGAACTAGATCTCACCCTCCTCATTAGATTGTTTTGAAGCGAGAGATTATTTAAAAGTAACGATTAATAAAAATCACATATAAACAACATCTAAATCAGTTTTAACGCCTTCTATTATCAAATAATTCCAAAAAATACCTTTTATTTCTTCAACCCTAACTGAAAATCCGTTTTCTCTAAAAACTTTCTTTAGCTCATCAATTTCGGGAATATTATTAGATATTACTTTATAAAATTTTGAATAGTCAAAAAAACGTATCAAAGCATTCTCTGGAAGGATATTATGTAACTGTTTTAGATGCATCGATAAACTTTGTATATGAGCAAGCATCCCTACACTAACAACAACATCAGCTTTTTTTATGTCAGGGTGTAATCTTGATACTGCGTGTTCATCATGAATAACCGCTATTGTCGGAAAACGGTTTTTTAAATGATTAGCTAAACTTTCAGAATGTTCAATCACAATTATGTTCTCTTTGGGAATAGAAGATTCTTTTATTAAAATTCCAGATCCGGCCCCTAAAAACAACACCTTGTGGTGATTCTCCATTTTTTCAAGAAGTCTAACTCGTATTTTTTTAGGCAAAAATAACCTTTCCAGAAATTTCGAAAGTCCAACTGTTTTATTCTGAAAAGTAACACTTGCATGAGGATTGTGATGGAAATTCATCAACAAAAATACAGGAATTCCTAAAACTAGAAAAGTGATTAATACTTCAACAGTTTCTATAGCATTATGCTCTTGAAAACCCCACATCAAAACCAAAGCTAAAGTGAATAGTAAAAGAAAAATGGGCAATACTAAACCACCAGGAGCTTTATATCCATCAAACTCTTTGTTTTTCTTTCTAATATATAATAAACTTAAGACAACACTGCCATATAAAACCAAAACTAAAGGAACTAATAAGTGAAGAAGAGTTTCATAACTTCCAGCTCCAATTATTACCAATACAGAAGTTACAATTGTTTGAAATAATATTGCTTTGTAAGGAGTTCCTGTTTTAGGGTGCTTTTTTGCAAAAGAAGGAATAAATAATTTATCTTTTGCCAAAGCTACAAGTAGATTTGGAGCCGCAACTATCCACCCCGCCACACTACCAATTATCGCTAGATAAACTAAGATGCTGTACACAGGAATCATTGCAGGTCCATAAACAGCACTTGCAAGATCAGCTAAAGGAGTTGAAGAATTTGCTAAAACACTCCAATGTAAAATACTTTTACTTGCAATCACGAATAATAATGAAAAAATCGAAATCAAAACAGTTCCTTTGACTAATGCATTAGGCATTATTTTTTTTGGGTTTTTAACTTGCTCTGCTAAAAAAGTAACAGTTTCCCAACCGAAAAAAGTTTCTGCAATAAAAAAAATAGTTCCAAAAATAATCACTGAGCCACCTACTAACCCTGAAACATTAAATCCAAAACCAGCAAAACTTTCATGAGATAACCAATTAGTGAAATTAGCAGGATTAAAGTTTATTAGTCCAGGAATTAATATTCCCAAAACAGCAACTAATGTTATGCCTGCAAAAGTTAATAACATTACTTTGCCCGTTTTCAACCCCTTAAAAGCAACAAAATTAAATGCCAAAATAAATAGAATACTTATTCCTGCTATGAATAAATTACTCAAGTTTGGACCGACATATTTTATTGCCCCAACCATAAGCATTGCAATAGTTACATTAGCTGCAATTAAAGTCATCCAACCAAGCAAAAAACTAGGGAAGAATCCAAACGCCTCCTTTGCATATTCAAAAACACCACCTTCTTTTGGATAACGACTAACCAATTCACCAAAAACCATACTATACATTATAGCAATCAAACCCATTATAAGCCAAGAAATAATAGCAAACAAACCTGCCTCTCTAGCACCTACTGCAGGTAAGAAAAAATATTCCAGTCCCCAGTATACTATTTATTGTGATTAGCAATATTACTGGAAATGATAATTGTGCTCCTTCTTCCATAAAGTCAAAAATCAAATCACCTATTTTTAAATGTTATTAAGAATTAGAAAAAAGAAAAAGAAAAAAAGTAACTGATCACAGATTTCTGATCACAGTTAACCTGTTAAGGTTTATTCGTATCGTCCTCTAGTTGTTCCAGTCATTGTTCTAGATTGACCAGTTTCAACGTTGATGTAATCGAATGTTAAAGTTGCTTCGAATGCGTCTCCTTGAGATGCACTTGCTGCACCATTACAAGACCATCGCACTACAAAAGTATCTCCTTGTCTAAGAATAGTAGCTGAATCCAAAGCAGTATAGTTTCCTGTTGCAGGATCTTTGTAAGTTGCAGTAACAGCACCAGCAGGATTTAATGTACAAACAGTACCTGGTTCAGGAACTAAAGTACCTGTTAAAGGTAATGTTACAGATGTTCCAACTTGGTTTGTTAAAGCGATTTCAACGTAATTGCCAGATAAACTAATTACCATACCATCGTTTACTGCAGCCATTTTTTGTCCTTCAAAACCTGAAGTTGATGCTGCGTATTTGTCTAAATTAAATACACCGAATGCTGCTAGAGCACCAATTGCTAATAGTACAACAAGAATTGCCCAACCATAGGTCATTAAGAACTCCATAGCTGCTTGTCCTTTCATATTTTTCATCATGTTAATTCACACCTCAATTTCGCGCTAAACTAGCGTTTATTAATAGGATTGATTGGAAACTGGGAAAAATAGTTTATAAACATTTCTATTTTTTGGCCTTTTTTGTATACTAAGATAGTAAAAAATAACGAAGAAAAGTTAATTGAAAAAAACAATATTTACGAAATGTTTAAATATGACCATCACAAAAAATAAATTATAATGGATATGAATCTACATTATCGGCTAACCTGCGTGGTCTTTGATGTAGTTAGTAAGCTATCCATTGATAATAAAGCGTTTATGAATCCTTGGATGTTGTAAATCGAACCGAAAAACCGGAAATCGAACGACAACCAAGGAAAGCAAAAACTAATTCTAAAGTTGAAATTCGATTTCTATAGAAGACAGTCCGCTTCTGGTTTTTTGCATATCGACAAACAATTTCTAAGAACCCATAAATAAGCTAAACAAAATGAGGTAAAAAAAAATGGGAGCCTGTGTTCTATGTGAAGAACAAATAACAAACCCTCTGTCACCCCAGAGGATAGAAGAACAAATAGCGACTTGGCTACAAGAGTCAAGACCACAGATGTTAGAATCTTTTTACGAAGCATCTGCTGAGATTATTCCACTGAAGGTTAGTGGAGACGACTTTTGCATCGTCAGTAATAATCGTATGAATGTTTGTGCTTATTGTTATACAGAACACGTTCTAAAATGGCTCTTAAGCACTAAACCGGACTGGAGCACAATCAAAGAGTATTTCACCCACTTTGATTTCGATGGTGAACGACTTGGATACACTAGGACAGTGGAGGAGGAAGGATATGTCTTCTGATGAATGGGATGACTTCCTCTTCCATTTTTATCTAAAAGAGCAAAAAGCTTTTTTTGATAAAGAGCAATAATGCTCACCTTTTTATTTCTATTTTAATTTTCATCGTTCTATGAATGAAGATCTTGAAGGTTTAATGCATTCTCCTCGAACAGAAAAAATAACTCTTAAAGTTACAGACAATACCAAACGTGCAACAATACCAATTACAACAAGAGAGCTTTTAAGTCTAAAAACCAATGACTACATCCATCTTGAATACATCCTTCCAGAAAATAATAAAACAACATACGAAGGAATTTATGACTATCAACAAATTGATTCTTCAAATAGGATTTCTGTAAATCCATTTGTAAAAAACGTTTTACAATTAAAAGATGGAGACTATTTTAACGTCAAAATAAGCAAGGTTTATTTTAATAAAAAATTGCACTAAAATAGCGTGAAAATTAGTCCTTCGCAAACTATTTATATCAGTTTTTGTAGTATAAATATTATAAAAGCTCAGGAGGTGGTATGGGATGAAATTCCAATCAGAGCTTCAAGAGTTAAAACGAGAAATAGATGAAGAGGACTTCTATGACTTGCAAATCATAGAAGAGGAGATCTATAACGACGAGATAGATCCTGAAGAAGAAGCGTTCATGAGAGGTTACCTAGACGCACTAGCCTAAGAACAACTCAAAACTTCGCGCAAACTCTTTTTCCTTTCTTTTCTTTTTTCTTAGTAATATCTAATTCTAAAAAAGTTAAAAAAGCGACAAATAAAGCCCTTTTCAAGCAAAGCTTTTTAAATAGCCCTCTCCTTCCTAGATTTATCCTTTTTATAGCGGGGTGGAGCAGTCAGGAGTGCTCGCGGGGCTCATAACCCCGAGGTCGGAGGTTCAAATCCTCTCTCCGCTATCCCATTTCTTTGAAACGTAATAACGTATAGAGTGAACCTCAACAGTTCATCCTCAATAATCAAAGATTATTGGGACATTTTAACAAATCTAACAAAAACAAGTTTTTGATATTTGTAGTAAAATGAATCTTCTCTCCAACATATAATAAAATAAAGCCTCTTTTTAACTCAATCAACACCCTTAAAAACCCTAATTTATTCTTCTCTCTTTAATGAATTGGTTAAAGAAGTCTCTTATTACAGCGGCTACAGTTTTTACTCTCCAGTCTGGTTTTGCTCAAACTTTTAATTATGATATTCGTTTTGGGATGTTTAACACTCATCTTGGAGATATTTCTTATAATCAAGAAGAACGTAAATTATCGATTGATATTAATCGTTTTGTTGATATATCTTATACATATTTTATGCCTAATGATTCTACATATATTGAAACTAGTGAAAATGATGATTTGCTTGAAAAGTTTTTTTATTCAAAAAAGGATTCTTGTTGGCATCTTGATAACTACGTTGTTATCAAAGGAGAGTCTCGTTTGGATAAAGTTGCTTTAGAAAAAACAACATATAACAAAGATGTTCTTACACCAATTGAGACTCTTGAAAATTTAATTAGCAATAGAGTTGCCGATACTAATAAAATGGTTAATTTTGGTCTTTCATATAATATTTTTATGGAAGAAGAAGAGAATAATTATTTTAATTTATTTTACAAAGGAAATATTCTTCCTTATGCTCAAGATGAAAAAGATAAATTTTTGCTCGAAGATGGATTAGTTGTTTTTAGTGAACGAAAGGGAGAATATTTTATTCCTAAATCTGTTGATGCTAAAACTAAAATTCTTCAACTTTTTAACATTGGTGCTAGAGTTAGAAGGATTGGTGATTGATTATGTGGTATCCTTATTTTGATATTAATTTAGAACAATCTCTTAAAACAAGCAAATTAAAAATTCCTCCCGAGAGTTTTTTGGAAAGTAAAGGTATTGTTATTAATGAAGATTATAATGATGCTCGTGGTTATGATTGGTTTGATTATCATTTAATGGTTGATAAAGAAAAGGAATTTCTTATAGAAGCAGCTAAATTCTCTTCCAATCCTGTTGATTTTGAATCAATACTAGAAGAGTTCGCAGATGAGATTGATTTTTCTATCCCTGCCGAAATTGGTATTGTTAGTCTTGTTACTGCTCTTAATGCCTCAGGGTATGTTACGGTTTCTAGTTCTGTTGGTCTTAATAGCACACTCCCTGAACACCATCCTTATGTTTGGGGTTTTTGTTCTCCAAAAAATGGAAATAAATTAATTGAGCTTGCAAAGTATCAACCTGTTGGTTTGGTTAATCAAAATTTAGAAGGGTATGAAGGTTTTGAATTGTTTGCAAATAGAATAGTTGACTTGCATGATTTCGCAAAAATTCTCTATAAGAATAGATGAGATCAATCAAACTTAAATCCTAATTTTACTTGTAGTTCATCTGCAATTTTTTTATTCTTTTTTGTTGTTGCTTTTTCGCTGTAATCATTTTTTAGATAGAATGTTCTTGGTCCTTCATACAAACTAGATAAAGGACATTGATATTCACAAAGAGAAATATTTTTTTGAACACATATTTGTCCTATTGCCCACATGTAAGAATCCAAATCAAAAATATTTATGTTTTCTTCTTTTGCTAAGTCTCTTAAAAATTGAGAGTATAATGTTTTTCTTGTTTGGGGTGTTTCTCCATGGAGATCTTTTATTATTCCTGTTGAAACTCCTAAATTATAATCATGAAAATCCACTTTCGGACATAAGTCTTCCTCATTTTCAAATTTGAATATTTTATTATCACGTAAAGTATGTAAGAACAATCCCGCTACTTGATCTCCAAATCCTGGCATTGCTTCTATTCTTTTTTGTGTTATTGCTACATCTTTATCAACAAGATTCATGATGTTCGAATCATACTCGGTTTTTATTCGGGTGTAACCATCAATAAGATAAACGCCTTTTTTTGCCATCGTCCCTAAATTATTGGTTACAAATTTTTTAGCTTGTTCATGGTTTCTTTTCAATATATTTTCTAGTGTGAGAAAATTATTATCAGCAACATATAATTTAAGCATATCTCTATAGTGATATCTTGATTGTTTTTGCGTATCAAATAACACATAGAAATAAGTTAGTAATGTTAATCTTTCTTGAGTTTCTGACTTTGATAATTTGTTAAAAAACAATCTTGGATATTGTAAATCACCATTTTCTTCAATAAATGTCCGTCCTTTTTCTTTGAAAGGTTTTATTAAGACTTTTTTTGCTTGTTCTCTATCAAATGTTACCCTTAGTCCCCAACAAAGGTTCAAAATTTGGTTTCTCTTATATTTCTTAGCATAGTATTTATAAATAAAAGATTTCATACTGAATTCTGATTAGCATATGATTGAAAACGAGGGCGTAGTTGAAGGAGTGCCAACTAGAAGAAAAGTTGGTTTTGGAGTTATTTTTCTTATCACTCTTAACGCTATTTTTGCAAGCTCGTTAACATATCTTCCAGGTCTTGGTGTTCAAATGATGGGCGCTAGATCGCTTATTGCTTGGCTTGTAACTTTTGGTATTGGTCTTTATATTGCTATGGCGTTAGCAGAACTGGTTTCTATGTTTCCAAAAGCAGGCGACCTGTATGTTTATGCAAAAAAAGCATACGGTCACTTCACGGCATTCATTGTTGGTTGGACTTCTTGGATTGCAGGAAACATCAGTGCTAGTTTAGCTGTTGTTTGGGCTTTAGAATATTTTTATCCTGCAAATACCATGATGGATTATTTGTTTAAACTTGCAGTTGGTATTGCAATCATTGCTCTTCTTAACTTCCTAGTTTTTAGAGGATTAACTTTAAACAAGTTAGTTCTTGTCATTCTATCAATAATTACAGTGTCCGTAGTAGTCCTTCAGATTCTTCCGTTATTTTTTAATATCGAAGCAATCTCTCTTAGTTCAACTGGTGCGGTTAGTAATTTTTTTAGTTTGTTTGGTCAGACCTCAGGGTTTAGTCTTCTTATTTTATTTGCTACAACATTTATTATTTCTGAGGCCTTTATGGGAATGGAAATTATCACATTCTTATCAGAAGAAGCAAAATCTAGACGAACCATTCCTAAAGCAATCATAGCAGCACTATCAGTTGCAGCAGTAACCACTTTAATCTACGTTATTGGTTCTATTGGTATGTTTCCAATTAATAAATATTCTTCAGCCCTAATACCTCACAAAGATATTCTAAGTACTCTTTGGCACGGAACTATAGCTCAGCAAGCACTATTTTTAGGCACTGCATTTATGATTATCACACCCGCTCTAGTCTGGATTTTCATCGGTCCTAACCTTCTTAGAAGTTTAGCAAGAGACCGTCTTTTACTTGAAAGTTTTACAGAGCTTCACAAAAAATTCAAAACCCCTCACCGAAGTATTTTATTTCAAAGCATAGCAATCTCCATTTTTACTGCTTTCATGTTTTTTTTATACATGAGACATCATCATGATCCATACAAATTAATTCATGAAGTTTTCTTACTTTTGGTTCTTGTGGTTCTTAGTTTGACAATGATAACCATCCCTATTTTTAGAAAAAAGTATGTAGAACTTGAACGTCCTTTCAAACTCCCTTTTGGAAGTATTGGACCGTTTATTCTTGTTGGTATCTTTGGGTTACTTATTTTCTCATATATGCGTTTGACTGGAGAAGTTCATCTTATTTGGAAAGCAGTTAGTTTAATTGCTGTTGGTATTCCTGTTTACGTATTGCTTATTTTATTTTATAATCCTGAAGCGACTAGAAAAATGAATAATCGTTTTGCTCGATTCGCGGTTTTCTTTGAGGAGTATAATCTTCCAAGAAGTCTTCGTAAAAAAATTATTGGAGAGTTTAAAGATTTACATGGCAAGACAGTTGTTGATTTTCATGCTACTGTTGGAACTTTAAGTCTTGACTTAGCAAATGTTGTTGGCCCTCAAGGTAAAGTTATTCCTGTTGATTTATCCGAAGGAAATGTTGAAATTATCAAGAAGCGTGCTAAGAAAAAAGGAATAGTAAATATTGAACCAATCCATGATGAACATCTTATTAGTCGTCTTCATCCAAGTATTCACGAAGTTGATGCTATCATTTCAATCGGTTCTCTTGATTATATTCAAAATATTCATCTAGTCTTAAAAGATATGGCTCAAACCCTTCCTGAACATGGAGAAATTTGTTTTGTTGAATTCAGTGACTTCTTTGGTTTTATTCCTAACTCTTCTTGGTCTAATAACCTTGATCAACTAAGAGCAGAATTTCGTCGTGCAGGTTTTGCTGTAAAAATTGGTCGATGGAAAGGAATATTTTGGAATTATGTATTTATTTATGGTATAAAATCAGAACACGATGTTGTTATGGTTTAAACTTCTTCATCTTCTAATCCAAATGATTCTACAAATCTAGTTACTGTTTTGTATTCAGTTAGATAGTCATAACCTTTTGGTGCTAGAACATAAACTTTTGATTTTCCTTTAGGTCCCACTTCTTCTTTTATGAAGTTTTTCCCCATTAATTCTTTTAAGTATTCACCCATCATTTGATGAGATAAGTTTGATTTGTATAATAAGTGAGTTGGTTTTATAGTTCCGCCTTTAGCTCGAACTGCCTGTAATATGTCATAAATTATTTGTAAACGACCTCGTTTTTTACTCACTTTTAACTCCTGTTAAAATGTTCAAAAATGATTTATTTTTGCACACTTTGACCTCAAATAAAAAAGATAAACTCACCTAAAAAAAATTAACAACAATTATTTTCTAACCACTCTCATTAAATTGATTAATAGTAAAAAATAACCTGCTAAAGTTACTATGTGACCTGAAACGTAAAGTGCACCAAGAGCTGATGCCAGTGCTAGTTGTATTGTTCCTAAAAACACCATGCCAAAACCTAAGAACACGATGAATGTATCTGTAGTTGGTTTTTTGTTAAACCTTAAACTATACTGTATTGTAATAAATGCTAACATTATTGTTAGTAAGACATAAAACATTATCGACATATTTGCTGCAAAAACAAGCGATGCAATAGATAATGCAAGTATTAAGTAAAATGATTTTATGTTTCTTTCTTTTAGTGTTATATATGATAGTACTGAAAATCCTGCCACCATAAACACCATGTGTAAAAAAACCACCAATACACTTAAAGTCATTGTTGACTGAACAGGGTGTCCTGCCATGAAACTTAAGAAACCACAAGTCGTCACTCGTCTTAGTAATAAAAAGTTAAAAAAAGCTTGTATGAAGTATGCGATGCTTATGCTTAAGAATCCGGCGCCAAGATAAAAAGAATTTTTTTGTCTAGCAATTCTATACACTCTGTATGCATAAAAAGCCACTAGAAGCGTTACGATGGCAAAAATTAGTTGAATTCCTATCTCACACTGTATAAACCATAGCGGAGCATCTACATTTAATATCCTCATAAGAAAAAGTAAGATGATGATTGACTTTTAAGCTTTACGGATTAAAAATACAGATACAGAGTCTGTAACTATTCTTAACACCATTTAAAAAGAAAGCAACCTATAATTACTATACAACAAATTAACATACTTCGTGGAGGGGGTTTTAATGAATCTAAAAACGTTGCAACAAGATTTAGATAGAGAATTTGATGAGTATTTAGAGCTGGGCGATGCTCTGGATATATATCAAGAAGATTACGCCCAACAACTACTTGAAGATGATGCTTTGGAAACTGCCGAAGTGGCATTTCTTAAAGGATATAGAGATTTTCAGTTATAGTCATAAAAAACAATTTTGTTTTTTTCGACCTCACACACACCTGCCCTCAGGTCAAAAGAGCTCACGCCCTCTTTTGATCTAAAAACACACCAAAGAGCGAGGAGCCATTTCCTCGCTTCTTTTTCTTTTTTAATATTCATTCTAACTTTTTTGTGCTACCAAATTTACTCCACCAATTTTGTGCAGCTTTTGCGTGAAAAGATGCATTTATAAATAAAAAAAATAGTTCTTTTTTTATGGCTTTTAAGTATAAAGTTAATCTCGCACCAATGGCACGTATTACAGATGTTGCTTTTCGTTCTCTTTGTGTTGAGAATGGAGCAGATATGACTGTTAGTGAATTAACTAGTGCAGAAGGTTTAATTCGTCATCAAGAAAATTCTTGGAAACAAATAATAAAAGCTAGTAATGAAAATAATTTTGCTATCCAACTTTTTGGTTCTAAACCTGATTCAATGACTAAAGCTGCAAGTCTTGTTGAAAGTAAATGTAATATTATTGATGTTAATATGGGTTGCCCAGTAACTAAAGTTATGGATGTTGGTGCCGGTTGTGAATTAACAGGAAATCCAAAACTGGCCGGAGAAATCGTTAGAGAAATTGTTGATTCTGTTTCAATTCCTGTGAGTGCTAAAATTCGTTTAGGTATTGACAAGCCAGACAAAGCATTAGTTGTTTCAAAAGAACTTGAAAAAGCAGGCGCGTCATTTATTACAATTCATGGTCGAACTCAAAAGCAAGGTTACAGTGGTCTTGCAGATTGGGAAGTCATAAAAAATGTTGCTAAAGAAGTTTCTATTCCTATTATTGGTAATGGTGATATTAATTCTCCAGAGATTGCAAAACAAAGACTTGATAAAGATTATATTTCAGGTGTTGCAATTGGTCGAGGCGCTTCAGGTAATCCTTATTTGTTTTCTCAAGTTAAAGATTTTTTATCTAATGGCAATTATGAACCTCTTACAAATCAAAAGAGATCTGTTCTTTTCAAACGCTATCTTGAGTTGGCAAAAGAATACGACATTCCTTTTCTTCATCAAAAGCTTCAGGCACAGCACGTCACTAAAGGAATAGAAGGAGGATCAAAAGCACGTTTGATGCTTAATGACGCAAAGAATCAAGAAGAGTTATTTGATGCGATAAATTCTGTTCTTAATTAAATATATTTAAATATCTACAATGTCAAAAAAATTATTATGAGCTTTAAAAAAAAGATTATTGAAATTTTTAAGCCAACTAAATTAAAATTAATAATTACAGGGATTTTCTTTATTCTATTCTTAATATCTTTCTTGGTTTTTCCTCCGATAATTAAAAATTATATTGATGCTCAAATAGTATTTACAGAAAAAATAAATGAAATAAAACAAATCAACGACAAAATCGAAATTCAACCTAATCCAGATATTGTTTCTAGTCTTGAAAAACAGAAAACAGAAATATGGACGAAACTTAATCAAAACGCCACTAAAATCGCAAATAAAGTGGTTTTTCTAACAGATCTTAATTATCCTTATGTTGAGTTAAAATTATTCAAATTAAATGTTTTTCCAATACCTTGTGAAATGTCATTATTATTTAATTATGAATACGTCCTAGATGAAGCAAGGTGCACATTTCAAGTTACACCTGAAGAAAAAGCAACAAAACTTATTTTAAAAATAGAAGCTGATTCAAAATCTTCATTTGTCATGCTTGGTTCTAATAAAATACCCGAAGTTAAAGAAGGAAAATATTCTTTTCAAATAATAAATTATATAGTAAGCACTGTAGCAATATATTTATTTTTATCAATAATATTTATTTTTAGAAAAAAGCAAAACTAAAAATCTCCAAGTCTCCTTTGAGCATGTTTTTCAATTAGTTCTTTTGTAGTCTTCCAACTCATTCTAACTAATTTTTCTTTAACTAATAATTTAAAATTTTCATCCAATGATTTTATTGTATTTGGATCTGCAGGGTATCCTGAACCAATTTGCACACCTATTTTTTTCTCCATTGTTTTAAGCGCTTTATCTCTTGTTACTTTTGCAAGAATTGACGCAGCAGATACTTCTATGTGATTAAGGTCTGCCTTGTATTCTGCAGTTATAGGAATAGCATTTTCTGGAAAGGATAATTTTTCTCTCACATCTTTTATGTAGCTTTCTTTATTCTTACTTGGAAGATCAAGTATTACTTTAGAAACAGAAGTTTTTTCACATATTCGACGTATTAGTTTCCCGCTTGTTATTGCTTCAAGTCTGTTTAGGGAGGATGTTTTTCCATCAACGTGTTTGTCGATTTCATCCACAGGAACGTTTATTATTGCATGAGCAAAGTGTTTTCGTATTAAACGAAATAAATCATTTCTTTTCTTAGGAGTTAAGAGTTTGGAGTCTTTTACACCCATTTTTTGTAAAAGTATTTTGTCTTTTGGTTCGCAAGCTACTATCGCCATAACCATAGGCCCTAAAACCGGTCCTCGACCAGCCTCATCTATACCTGCAATTGCCCCCATACAAAAAATCTTGTTTTAGTAGTTTTTATACCTTTCCATAGATTTTTAAGTTTAGTAATTCTTTGTCAAAATTATTAGACATTTATCTTTTTATACTAGCTAGTGTTTTCTAACTTTAAGATGGACATATCACAACAAATACTAAAAAAATTAATGTACAATAAGGGCATGAGCTATAATAAGCTTCGAGATGAAGTTCCTTCTAATAAGTTTGCATATTATCTAAACAAACTTGTTGAAGAGGACATTGTTAAGAAAAACGAAGATATTTACGAACTTACAAGCGAAGGCATACACTTAATTGCTAGCATTGATGGTGTTGATATTGTCCAGAAGAAAAAACCGATTGTTTGCACTTTTGTCCTTGGAAAAGATGGCGATAAACTTCTTATGAATCGTCGTGCTAAACAACCATTTCTAAATTATGTAGGAATTCCAGGTGGAAAAGTAGAATTTGGTTCTCGTCTGCCCGAAGAAGCAGCCAGAGAATTACTTGAAGAAACAGGAATGAGCGCAGAAAAATTTGAACTTCGTCTTATTACTAATTTTAGAACTTATGATAAAGAAACAAATGAATTAACCCATCATGTTATAGGATTCTTCTTCTTAGCAACAGGATTATCTGGAGAGTTAAAATCTAAGGACAGAGAAGGAGAGAATTTGTTTATGACCAGAGATGAAGCTCTTAAAGATAAAGTTTACCCAGATGTTGAGTTTTTCACCGCTCAGATGCTAGGTGACGGACCTTTAGAGTTTAAAGAAATAGATAGATTCACATCAGACGGTGAATTTGTTGGTATTAATCTTCTTGATTAAAACTGGTTTAACATAAGGTTTTTAAAGTCAAATCCCTCTTTTTTGATTGATGAAAAGAGGTTTGTTTATTTTTATTATATTCTTACTATTGATTTCTCTAGCAAGTGCTAATGAATATACTCAATATGAGTCTATGACCTTAAAGCAGACTATTGAAAATGATATCAACATCATTCCTCTTAAAATTCCTGTTGTTATGGAATATTTTGATTCTACTCTTTATTTAGTTCCTCAAAATACGTATCGTCAGGAAGTTATTTCTTCTGCATTCAAACCAACACCATATAAAATTGAAGATGACAAAATAACATTTAGAGAAGAGGGTTATTCTAAGAACTATATTGGTTTTAATATTGAATCTGTAATTCAAACTCAAGGAACAAGAACTCCAATAACTAAAAAAATACCTTTTCCAATAACCGACATCCCTAATGATGTTGCTAAATATACTGAGTTCACAGAAAGTATTGATTCTAATAATGATATCCGACAACAAGCAAGTAATCTAGCAAATGGAATCGATGATTTGTTTGAGCTTGAGTTTTTTCTTGCAACTTGGGTTGAAGATAACATTCAATACAATCTTAGTTCAGTAACTGCCGATGCTAATGAACCTTCTTCGTGGGTTATGAAAGAGAGACGGGGTGTTTGTGATGAAATAACTAATTTGTTCATCTCGTTTAACAGAGAACTTGGCGTTCCTGCTCGTTTCGTTTCAGGCGTCGCATATACTGATTCTGATTTGTTTGATTATCCTTGGGGCAATCATGGTTGGGCTGAAGTTTATTTCCCCGATGTTGGTTGGGTTCCATTTGATATCACATATAGACAGTTAGGTTATGTTGATGCAAGTCACATTTCTCTTCGTAAAGATGTTGATGGTTCAAGCAATAGCATAAAGTATTCTCATAAAGGTCAACAAGACACATACGATGTTAACACAGGAAGTTTAGAATTCGCAACAGACGTTATAAAAACAGGACCTTTCAAAGATAAAGCTACAAAGACTCGTCTTTATGCTGAAGAGGAAGCAATTGGTTTTGGATCATATGATGTTATTTATTTAGAGATTAAAAATACTGCCAACCATTATATTGTTGAATTTGTTCAGATGGCCAACACTTTAGAAATAGAACAAGAAGGACCACTTACACAATTTATTTTTTTAGAACCATATGAGGTTAAGACAATACCTTTCTTAATCAAGTCAAGCTCTAATCTTGACCCATACATGATTTATACATATCCGTTCACAGCATATGTTGAAGGAGGACCAGCAACGACAAAAGTTACCGTTCTTGATAGAGGAGAAATTTATGGCAAGAATTATATGAGTCAATTTTTAATCAGTGAAGACCAAAAAATTCCTGTTGAAGTTTATTGTTCTTCTCCTGGTCAAGTTATGATTAATGATACTATTGAAATAACCTGCTCTCCTTTCCTTGATGCACAGCTTCCACTTCGTGTCTGTCTTGATGTTAATTGTAAAAAGATCGAAAACCTAAATGATGAAGTTACATTTACTTATAGTGCTGAGAAAATAGGTGTTAGAACATTAACTTTAACCCAAACCAAAAAAGGCACTAGCGCAGATATTTATGTAACATTTAAAGCAATTGATAATGCAAAACTGAGTATAGGAAATGTTAGCATTGATGACACAATAGGATTTAAAGATCAAAAAGCATTAACAATTCAAGTAAATAAAGAATCATTTGCTTCGGCTAAGGATGCGATTGTTAGAGTTAAACATCCTCTATTTATTCAAGAATGGAATTTTCCTGTTTTTGATGAAAACAAACAGTTTGAATTTACATTAGCAGGAAGTAATCTTGGTTTTAATGAAAATGACATAGTAATAGAAATAGAATACACTGATAGTTATGGAGAGCGACAAGTAATTGAGGCAGTAGAAACCACAAAGCTCGTTAACTTAACACCAGTTCAAAAGGCAATGGTTGCAACAAACGTAGTCAACGCAAAAGTCACAAAGTTTATTGCTAGAGTTTTAGGACTTGACGAGAATGATTCAACAATGGAAGTTGCAACCATAATATCTGTTGTGAGTTTAGTAATTATGATTATAATTATTCTTAAAATAATAATATCCACAATAAAAAAAATTGCATTAAGACTAAGCACAAAAGAGCCAAAGTATCCAGATTATGAAAATCACGACTTCTCAAAAGAAATAGAGAAAAAGAAGAAAGCAAACAAAGCCTCAGGCACAAAGAAAGAGCTTAAGTATCAGCCTTAAAAAGACACAAATATTATAAATTCTAAACCAAATAGGTCTATTATGAGCTATTTTGATGATGACGATGATGGTTTGACACCATATCAAAGAAATCTTCTTAGAAGCGGACCAGGAAGACATCCAGGAACAGGCGCAGGTAGTTATTTTTTTATTAAACAATGGGAAGGAGCCTGCAGAGAATACGATAATTTAGTTAAAGGTCAACAAGAAAAAGCAAGACAAAGAGAACTAGACAGAAAAGAAGAACAAAGAATACAACAACAAGAAATGTTTGACAGAATGGAAGAAGACAGACGAAGAGATCTACATGATTCATTTAACAGCTCATACAATAAACCATACATCCCACCAATAAATACTAATTTTGGAAATAAACAGTTCGATGATGATTATGATGATGGATTTAATAACAAATTCAACAGCTCGTTTAACAAACCACTACCACCAATAATCCCTCCAATAATCCCAAAGATTAACAATTTCAGATTAAACAAATTCCAAGACGATGATGACTTCTACCCCGATGATGATTATTAAAGGGGTTATCCCATTCTGAACAAAAACCTTAAATAAGGAAAAGTCAAAAGTTCACATATGTTCATAAACAAAGCCAACTGTTCAATCTTCTTAGGTCGAGACGCGGGTTCTCATTGCCTCAATGTAATACAAAGAGCCAAAAAAGAAGTTAAAATAGTTTCTCCATATTTGTCGACAAATTATATAAGAGAATTAATTAAACTCCACAAAAAAGGGGTTAAAATTACATTAATAACATCTGATAATCTTGCAAATAACAGAGATAATAGTTTTGATCCTACAGAAATTATAGAACAAGAACAAATCATCCATGACCAAAAAGTTCAAACTCGAAAAAACGGATTCTGGATAAGCTCAGGAATAGGTATGTTTATGTTATTTTTATCTTTCGCAGCACCAGCATTATTAATTCTAGTTTTAGGAGCAATAATATCAGCAATAATATTCTTTACTATGAGAACAAACGAATACAAATACAAACCAATATTCAAACTAAAAATATTTAGTAGTAGAGAAGATGAAAATGGAGGGCGAGGATATTTAATTCATTCTAAAGTTTATGTCATAGATAATGAACACGCATTTCTAGGTTCGATAAATTTCACAAATAATGGTTTCTCCAATAGTTATGAATCAGCAATAAAAACAGATGATAAACAAGCAGTAAAAAAAATCTCTGAAGAAATTGACTGGGTTTACAAAAATGCGGGTTTAGCATTTACGGATATCCAAGAGTGGGGACAAGAACTATACGCAGAACTAGAGCCAAAAAATAGTGGTTGGAGATTTATGTCCGATGAGTAAAACAACAACAATAATTTTTAGTATTTTAATACCAATAACTATTATCTTAATTAGTTTTGGAATATTTTACATTCAATCAATAAAAAATATAGAAGTTAAGAATACGGAAATAACAGACATAACAGACGTTTCTCTAGATGGCTTCACAATTCATGCTGATGTTTATGTTTACAATCCAAGCATTTTTAGAATATCTGCTAAAAGAGTTGACTATTCAGTGAGTTTTAATGAATATCGTTCAGAAGGAGAAATAGGTAAAACAACATTAAGACCTCGGGATATGACAATAATAAAAGTTAGTCAAAGATTAGATTGGCACATGAGCAGTGAAGTTGCCAAAAACCTTATTACTATGAAGAAAACTTATGCAACTCTGGAAGGCGACATAATAATAATGGAAAAACCAATTCTTATCAAAAAACATTTTTCTCAACAAATTGAACTAACAGAAATAGTCAGAAATTTTATTGTTGAAGAAGTAAAAGAAGCTGTCGAAAGTGTAAAACAAGTTGTAAACAATGTTGTAGACACAATTTCAGATGTTGGTAAAGATATTGTTAGCGGAATAAAAGGATTATTTGATTAAAAACATTATTTTAATTTCTCATAAATACCATTTCCTTTAAATCTAATAATTTTATTATCTCTAAGAATTTGTAACTGTTGCCTTATCTTCGCTCTAATATTATTATTTTCAGGATGTAATTCTTTAAAGTAGGAGTCATACAAATAAATGTCGGATAAAGAAAAGGACGAATCTTGTTCTTGAACAACTTTCAGCACATCAGAAGTCCAACCCCTAAAAGAAGGTCTCTTAGAATTCATAAAAAACATTTTATTCCAAAGTGCATTAACTTTTGTTTTATCTTGAATTTTCTCGTTAATAACAATAGGAATATTCCCCTCTAAAGGAAGTTTGTCTAACAAAAAATTACAACCAGTCCAACCCGCTCTTCTAGCAGTAGAAGACAAAGGTTTTCGTTTTTCAATCATCGAATGTGTTACAAAAAATTTAGGAATCAAAGAAAGTGATTTAACCACCCAATCCTCGGAAGAGTAGTGAAGAATAAAAAAGCTAGGAGATGAACCCGAATCAACAGCAGAAATCATAGTATTATACTCCCCATCTAAAACTTTACGCCCGAACGGTTTTTAGAACTTTTTAATTGAAAATCATTTCTACAAGAATCACAAAAAAAGTCACTTACTTTTTTATTATTATTGTAAACAGAAATCTTAGGTTTCAAACAACAAGGACAGTACATTTGAGAAGCAAACCAATTTTCCGTTAATACTCGAGCTTTTTGAGAATTACTAGTATATGAATCCAAGACTGATTGCTGAAACATATGCAAATCCATAAAATAAAAATTTGACTCGTTAGTTAATAAATGTTTAGAATATCAAACAACCTCAAGAACAACTAATTGGTCAAAATCTTTATCAGAATGCTCTTCTTTTGAAAACATTTGATTATAAGCATCTTCTTTTGAATCAGCATCCAAATCATCAACAAGAATAGCATCACAAGTTTCTTCAAAATCTCCTGATTTTTTCTTAAACTCAGTATATGCGGACTTACCAATTTCGAGAATAATATATCGACTCATAACAAAGATAGTAAGATTAAAACTTAAAAAATGGATCATCAACTGACCAGTGCACACTCTAAGAAACCATAGAACCAAATTCAACTAATTTTTTTGAAGAAGAGCGAGTACCCTCCAACTCCTTTCGATAATTTTCAATAGGAATGTTATAACGTATACAAATATTTTGCAAACGAACATTCTTTCTAAATCTCTTTACTTGATAATCGGTCCAATATTTATGAATAAAATAATCAATATTTGTTTGTTTTATACGACCATTATATCTGTCAAATAATTGATTAAGGGGTCTAAACCTACAATCAGCAATTTGCACCCCCCATTCATAGCATTTTTTTCTTTTTTCTTCCATTTCTTCAAATTTAAAATCCCAATTATAAATCATAAATAAGAAAACCGATTTTCTACTAAAACCAGCATTATCAAGAATAGTTAACCACTTTTCAACAACCGGATAAGTTTTAACACCCCAATCCCAAGCCAAACGAATATCTTTAAATCTAGCTTTTTTTAATAATTCTGCCAAATGAGGTTTTTCGGCAAGAATTCTACCATCAAAACCACTTTGACACTCACAATTAAGAACTTTACCATTATAAGTTGTTGTTGCTAACATTTCAAGAATTTCTTCAATATGAGGATTAACTAACATATTATTATCATAAAAAACTAACTTATTAAAACAAATCTCTTTTTTAATTTCTTCTGCAGTTTTGAAAGAGTTCTTTTCAAGTCTCCAAATACCACAAAAAGAACACTGTCTAATACAACCTCTCATCCCATGAATAATTTGATAATCAACATTAACTAAATCATAAGCAGGTTTACACTTATCTGCCATTTTTAATTGACCAACAACAACTTTATCGCAACCAGTAAAATATTTGCAATGCTTCGGCATTAAACTTGCATAAATTCCACCAACTTCGACTTTAGCAGAAGGATAAGCTTGTTTGTAAAATTGCACTGCATCTCTAACATAATCAGACCAATAAGTAAACAAAGAAGTTATCAAAATTCTATCAGGCGTAAAATGTGCTTTTTTCAAACCTCGAATAAGTTTTGCTTTATTGCCTTGCTTACGATGATAAGATGCTAATTTAAGTAGACCAATAGGAAGAAAATTAGAATGATTCTTACTTTTCTTAGAAACAGGAAAATCAGGTTCGACTAAAAGAATGTTTTTCATTTTAATAACTACTGAACATAATGATTAGCTTCCGGAAGAGACTTTTTCAATTCCGAAACAGTCAAATCAGGATTGGTAATAAAATTATTTGGGTCATAAACATAATTAATTATTTTATTACAATCAGGAGAAAGCCTATATCTGGCATAATCAATAGCTAATTCATCATGAATATTTTTAGCATGACGACGATCTCTAACATACTTAATCTCTATTACAATGCCATGCTTTTTTAAAATAAAATCTACTTTACTGCTTGTAGAACAAACTTTACCAGTAGGATTCTCAAACTCTGTTGACTTAAACAAAGATCTTAAAACAGTGTAAATAACATTTTGAAGTTTTATTTCATTAGTCACTAAATATCCTGTTCTCCTTTCAAATTCGACAATGGCTTGTTTTAAATTATTAAATATAGAATCAAAAACATTAGAAGAAATTAAGAGCTTCTCAATATCGAAAAGCTTGACTAAGTGGTCAATTTCATCTGGAACCTCAATAACATCAACAACCGGTCTTTGTTTAGAAGACTTTTTCTTAGAAGCTTTCTTAACTTTACTTGATCGACGTTCCAATTTCTTAACACTATCTCGTAAATCACGATCAGGATTATCAAGAAAATCTTTAATAACACGCCTCAACTTAGGCTTGTCAATAATATTTTCAAAATAAGGTTTAATAAAATTATTTCTTAAAAAACTTGTTTTTCCCAATTTTATTTCTTCAGCTTTTTTTGATAAAATCTTCCTTAATCTCTTTTCTCCATAATGGTTATACAAAGAAAGAAAATCAGTTTTTAAAGCAGGTATAAAATAACGTTCTAATTCTATAAAATAACTTCTATAAATTAAACCCTCTTCAACTTTTTTTATAGTTTCAGAATCATACTTCAAAATTGTTAAAATATCAGTAGCATGAGCTAAGTCCATGCTGGTTTTATCACAAAGCTCTTTACGAACAAAATCATCATCATCATTCTTAAGTTTTATTTCATGAACAATATCCTTTATTGATTTTAGTTCCGCTAATTTGGTCCAATCTTTTCTGTTCATATGTATTTGATAAGCCAAAACCTTAGCCCGCTCACCATTACCATCAATTATGTGAACAGGAACAAAGGGCTTGTTACATGCTAAAGCAGCTCTCAAACGTCTTTCTCCATCAACCAAACGATAAGGTTTTGTTTTTGATTTTACTTGTCTTACAATTAGAGGAACAAAAACACCAAATAACTCAATTGATTTTTTAAGTTGAGTGAATTTATAATCCGTCTCTATTTTCTCAGAAGATTCTGACCGGGGATTTTGAGGGTCAAAAGAAATTAAGTCAGGACTTATTTGCACTAAAGGAACATCCATAAATAAAATAGGGAAAATCCAATTTAAATACTTTATTTAGAGTTTGGGATAACCAATGAAAAATATCCTAAAACAAGAATAAAGTTTAAATCAAAAAAATGACCAAAATAAACTGGTGATAAAAAATGCCAGATGATTTAACAAAAAAAGGTCCTCGAGATCGAAAAAGACAAAGTAAACAAGAACACGAAAAAAGATACGAACCAAAGCGAAAAACTCCAGGAACTAAAAATAAAACAAAATAAATTAGTTAAGCATTAATATCGTTTCGATAGAATGAGATTAGAGATGGACTTTTAGCCAACAGCTCAGCTTAATTAAACTACCACGAACATTACACCAGACACGCCCATTAAACACCAAAAAAGGTGTCCTGAAAATTTTCTCAATTTACCCAATTCATTCTCAAATTTTAATTTATTTATAAACATAAACAGAAAAATTTATAAAATAATAAACAAATATATCAAATATGACATTAACAAATGAATTAAGAAAACAATTAATGGAACATTTTGAGAAAGACCCTCAAAAAGTTATTGACGAACTAAAAAACCAACCAGAACTGCTAAAAATTCTTTTAACTAGCGACCAAGAAGCGCATAAAGCGAACCAACAACTAGAACAAGAAAGAAACGAACGAGTAAAATACGTTCAGATGAACAACAACATGCAACGAGAATTAGCAGAACAATCTGCAAAGTTAAAAGTTAGTCAAGGAGCATTAATAGGATTAGGACTTATTTGGTTACTTTCGGCATTAAGTAAAAAATAAAGAATAGGAAAAAACAAAAGTGAAAATAAAAACAACAAAAACAATAAGTCTTATTACAGCAATCATCCTCTTTATAGCAGCAATAATAGGATTAATGAATAGCAACATAGGAAAAACAACAAATAACGAAAACAATCAAATAATTATTAATGGAATTAACAACTCAATTAACACCGGTAACATCATAACACAAACACTATTAGAAGAAAATATAACTGAAGAAAAAGAAATTAAACAAATAAGTGAACTAAGAGTCCCAAACAACGAACCATGAATCATAACAAAAGGCAATAGCAAAACACTATTTAATGGAAAATTCATATTGGGACTTATTGATGTTAATGTTAATCAACAAGCGAAAATAAACTTCAATCTAGAAAAAAATTTTAGCGAAGTTTATGTGGGAGATTCAACAACATTCAAAATAGAGAATAAAGAATATTCATTGATAATAACAAGAATAAGCTTCATAACAAGCTCAATAGAATTCAACATATACGAACAATAAAAAGCATTCAAACCCCCATATTTATAAATCTCCTCTGATTTTACAAGTATTACAATGATGGATATAAACTTGATTCGAGAAGAACCTCAAGTAGTTAAAGACAACATGATTAGGAAGGGCTATGCAGATACCTCCATAGTCGATGTAGTCTCTTCTTCCGATCAAGAATGGCGTACTCTTAAAAAACAAGCTGACGACCTTCGTTCTGAACGTAATAAAGTCTCTAAAGAGATTAACGATCTTAAAAAAGCGGGTAAAGATGCTAGTGAAGCTTTAGAGAGAGCTAAGTCCATCCCTCAAGAAATTAAGGATATTGAAGATAAGGCTGACAAATTATACGAAGAAATCAAGCTTCAGTTAAAGAAAATCCCTAATCTTATGCATGAATCTGTTCCTCAAGGAAAAGACGATAGTGAAAATGTTGAAGTTAAACGTTTTGGACCTGAGCCTGTTAAAAAAGAAGTTAAACCTCATCAAATTCTTGCTGAAGATTTAGGCGTTGCTGATTTTGAATCTTCTGCTAAGACTTCTGGTGCTGGTTTTTATTATTTGGAAGGTGAACTTGCTTTGCTAAATCAGGCTCTTATTCGTTATGCTATTGAAACTATGCATAAAAAAGGTTTTCACTATGTTGAAACTCCTCTGATGCTTAGAAAAAATATCATTGACTTTGTTACTGATCTTAATGACCAGGAAGCTATGATTTACAAGATTGAAGATGAAGACTTATACTTAATAGGTACTTCTGAACATGCTCTTATTGGTCGTTATGTTGGTCAACTTATCCCGGCACAGAAACTTCCTATAAAGCACACTTCTTACTCTATGTGTTTCCGTCGAGAAAAAGGCAGTCATGGCCTTGACGAAAAAGGATTATTCAGAACTCACCAGTTCAATAAGGTTGAGATGGTTGTTATTTGTAAGCCTGAAGAATCTATGAAGTTCTTTGATGAAATGTGGGGAATTACTGTTGAGATTTTTACTTCTCTTGGTCTTCCTACTCGTACTCTTCAAATTTGTACTGGCGACCTTGGAGTTCTAAAACACATACAATATGATGTTGAAGTTTATTCTCCTCGTCGAGATGAATGGATTGAAGTTGGTAGTTGTTCTAATCTTACCACTCATCAAGCTAGAGGTCTTGGAATTAGAGCTGAGGATAAGGGCGAGAAGTTTACTCCTCACACTCTTAACAATACCGCTATTGCAACATCTCGTGGTTTAGTTACTATTCTTGAAACTTTCCAAAACGAAGATGGCAGTGTTTCTATTCCTAAAGTCCTTCATCCTTACATGATGGGAATAACAGAAATAAGACCTAGTAAATAGGTTTTTATTTTTATTATTTATTTCTAAAAAAGAATTAAAAAAAATAAAAATTATGCTTTGCAGCATTTTTCACATGAGCCACCAAGTAAATTGCTTGGATAAGAACATTTACTTCCTGAAGCACAAGTACATTCTATAATTTTATAATCACCAAATTGGTCTCCGGAAGCGCAACAAGTCTCGCAAGTCACTCCCAAAAGATTGCTTGGATAAGAACATTTTCCAGTTGGACTGCAAGTACATTCAATAATTTCATAGTCGCCATCAGTATAAGCTAAAACTTTAGAAGGATCCCTTGCTTGTTTCATCAAATTATCTCGTTCAGCTAGTAAAGAGTTCCATTCTGCTAAATCAGCATCATAACCAGCATATTGCAAATTAGAAGGAACATCACTAACACTTCTTCGACCACCGTTTATTGATTTCCAATTATCACATTCTCGTTCTATTTTTGGGTCCGAACTAAAATCAGGATATGCTTGAACAGCTATTTGGTTTTTACCAATTCCCTTTAATTCATAACCATAACATACTGCTTCAATTCTTTCTGTCATCAAGTCTCTTTGAATTTTTATTTTCTTTAGATTTTTCTCTTGTTCTTGACGTATTAAGTCTTGTTTTTGTTTTAAAACTTCTTTTTCATCAACTTTTGGAGTTGGTTTGTCAGCAGCCGTTGTTGTGCTTGAAGTTTTTGGTTTTATTTTCTCTTCTCTTATTACAACATCTTCATAAGTTGGTTCTAAAGAGTAGAAAGGAATTTGCTTGTATGAATCAACTAAGTTAGTATTTTGTTCATAAAATTTAAGTAATGACTCAGGACTGTATCTCTCCACTATTTCTCCTGTGTTTCCGTTTCTTGCATCACTGTCTATTGTTTTAAATAATGTTTTTCCTTTATTAACAGAAACATATTCACTCGTTCCTTTTTCAAAAGGTGTTAGCTGACTATCTTCCCATCTTTGTTTTTCTTTTCGATCTCGTACTTTTTCTTGTTCACCAATTATTGAACCTTGTATGATATCAAAACTAGTAAATATTCTATAGCCTTTTTCTTTAGCGTCAATTATTGTTTCTCTTAGTGCAAATTGTTGATCCCAACCAGCTAAAGTAATAGTATCAATGTTGTTTTCTTTTAATAATTCTCCAAGATTTGAATTATCAAATATGGAACCAACATCGTTTTTAGAACTTACAAAAGTCCATGTTTCAGGAACCATTAAAGCATTTATTTCTTTTAGAACATCAAATTCTTGCCATTGCACGACTTTATTTTTGCCGTCATTTTTGATAGTTACATTCTGAGATTCTTGTTCAATAATAAACACAGGAATATTCAAATCATTTGCTTTTTTTATTAGATTAATCATGTTTTCAAGTTCAAAAGCAAAATTAGCCCCGTGTTTTTTCGCTTCATTTTCGGAAACATAAGCTACAACAAGAGCATTTCCTCTCGCTTGGATTGGAATTACTTTTTCACGTTCTGTTCTTTGAACATAATTATCCACTTCTGCTTCTACTTCTTCATAATTTTCATTCACAATATCGTTTAATTGTTTAACATCATTTTTGTAATTATCATAAACATCATCACCTTTCAAATCAAAAGCATTAATTTTTCCTTCTTTCCATTCCTTTCTTACAACTTCGTAATCAACACCTCGTTTATTAGCAACATTAGTAAGTATTTCTTTGTGTTGATCATTTATCATTTCTTGTTTGGATTTTACTTTTTTTGAGACTACAACATTTTTTCCATTAGTTATTACATTAGTGTTTTCATCTATCGTAGCAGTTTTTATTTTTTGTTCGTTATTTGTTGATTCAAGCAAACCAAGCAAATCCGCCATTTTATTAATATCAGAAAACAAAGCAGGATCGTTTAAGAGTTTATTTAAACCATCATTTAAATTAACACTATTTCCTGGAAGAGAAGAAGTTATAACATTAGATGCTTGAGTGTATTTTTCTTTTGTTGATGCTTCTTCATTTTTTGGTTTTTTGAATTCTTCAGTTTTTTCTTTTACAACTTCTTTATCGGATAAATCTTCTTTTTTATTATTAGAATTTTGATTTACAATAGGTTCTTCCTTTTGATTAAAATAGTTAACTACATCAGGATTTTTTTGTTTAAAATCATTTAGTATATTTCCTGTTTCACCAGTTGTTTTTTCTTTGTTAAGCTCTTTAACAACCTTAGGATCAGTAATAGTATTTATTACCCCATCAAAGCCATTAAGAGTGGTTTCAATATAAATTGGACCTGATAAAGGAGTAATTTCAAAATTTTCTTTCACAAGAACTATTGGTAGTTGTTGTTTTAACATCAATTCATTTAATTTTGTTGATGCTTGTTTAACAGAAGTATCTATTGCAGGAATATTGTTTGGGTTTAGTGTTTCTGATGTTAAACTATAAGAAACATAAGGCAAAGATCTTGAATCTTTTATATCTACACTATAACCAACACTAATTAAGTCATCTACAATTTTTTTACTTGAACACACTTTTACTGCATCTTGTGAAAATGCTAATACAACAGGAACTTTTGAACTAGTATCAAGTTGTCCTCCCTTTCCCGTTAGTTTCATAACAGAACTTCTCATTGGAGGAACCACTAAACAAGCTAAGTTTCCAGCACCATCATAATATGTTAATATTTTATCAGGAGCTCCCCAGACAAGAAGAGGTTTTGTAAAACCCATCGGTTCATGTTTAACTACTCCTTTTTGAAAAGACAATAAGTCATATCTTAATAATCTAAATGCACTGCTTCCAAAAGCAATAGTTTCAGTTTTTTTATCTCTTAGAGAACTCGTTAAATCGCCGTTTTCTATTGTGTTGGAGGGAGTCAAACTAAATATTGAACCTTCACACTCATTTGCTAAGTAAGTTACACCTATTGAAGATACTGCTTTATTTTTTAACTCTACTTGATTCTCACAGAATTCCCCTTTCCATGAAGAGTAAGGATCATTGTATAATTTTCCATCTTTTTCTCTTACAAATGACGCACTTAACATTTCCACTCCTGGAAAATTAGAAAATTGTAATGTTAGTCTTGGACTAAAAGTATAGCCCTCTTCTTTTTGTACGTTTGTTTCTAGTTGTGCTAAATAATAATTGTTATCACTAACATCAATTAGAGATGCTTTAGAATCTACACCATCAGGAAATTTCACAGCAAATATTGAAGTTGGATAATTATCTTCAATCAAATAAACAGATTTATCTATTGGATTAAAAACATAATCAGGTTTATTCCCCCCATCAGATGAGATTACTAGTTCATTATTTATTTTTTTGTTTCCATTTGCAAAACCAAAAACAGTTCCATCTGATTTTAGAAAAGGAACTGTTGACATATATTCGCCTGCATTCTCATTTTCAAAAGAACTTTTGAAAGCAAAGTAATAATTCAAAAGACTAGAAGAATTTGTTGGATCAGCTAAGATATCTTCTGATTTTGTCTTAAACGAATACTTTTCATCCACAAATATATTAATAAAATAATATTCACCTTGTTTTAATGCTTCACCTAAATAAATAGATTTAGAAAGTTCTAAAGGCATCGCATAAATATTCTTATCTTTATCAACAACTAAAGTTACAAACTTATTTTCATCAAACACGTCAACTAATATGTTAGTTACTCCGGACTTTAAACCAAATGTTTTTTCACCAAGCGTAAAATCTCCAAAACCTTGAAAGTTAGATATTTTTATTGGTTTTTGAGTGTGACTAATTAAAGTTAGAGATTTTGAATCAGATGTTTTTAGAATTATTTCGTTTTCATAAACTTCCATCGACACAAATCCTGAAGATAATAAATCAGTTATTGAAAATGCAATATTATTAACATAAAAATCATCAACTACAGCACCAACTGGACCATATCCTAATTTTGGACTTTCAACTTCAGTTATAATGGGCGTTACCAATCCAGATTCAACCAGTTGAGCACTAAAAACAGTGAAAGGAATTACATTAAGAGGGGTTGTAATCTCAGGTGTTTGAACAGCTGCATTGACAATCGCCAAACTAAGAAGGAACATTAATATTAACACAATTAGTTTTTTCATTTTATATCATCCCTCCTTCTATTGCAAAGGTATATATCACTGGTTTATCATCCTCAAAATAGTATTCTTTATTTTTGTCTACTAAAACAAACGACATGCTATTTCCATAGTCAAATGTTAATATGTCAATATTATATTCTCCAGAAATTTCAAGTAAATCATCATAATTTACTTCTCGATCATAAAGATAACTTTCAACCAATAATTTAGATATATTAAGATATGTTGGTATTCTAACGGGATATTTATAAGTTACTGCTTGTATTTCTTTAATATTATCTCCATCATTAAAATATGCATCATAATCAACTACAAAAGTTACTCCATCAGCTTCGATGTGCACATCAATTGTTGGTGCAGTCATGTTTATCAGTTCATAATTTTTTACTCCTGTAAATTCGCCAACACAAGAGTGAAGGTTTGCAAAAACGTATTTTGCAAGGTTACTTTCTACAGTGTCTATACTAGGTATGTTTTCAACTAAACCTTCGTTTAGATAATAAGGAGAACTTAGTAAGTATGCATTGAAATATGGCAGTTCTAATTCATAATACCCCCCTTGGAGTGTTATCTGCATCACAGCATCTTTTCCAACGGTCGACATGCAACTTTGCACATACCCTTCTAAACTTCGATCGTTTCTACCATCAAGAATACTATCAACAAAGTCAGAACCATTAACACGATTCCCAGTATAAATAAATACACCAGCAACTAATAGAATAATTATTCCAATTATTACAAACAAAGTAATTTGACCTTTTTTACCGCACACCATGCTTTAAATCTAATAAATTCTATATATAAATGTTTTTATAAAAAAAAAGAATATACGCGGTATAACCGTTGCAGATTAAGTTTTCCTCAATCCAATAATATGTCTGCGTTTTGTTCTATTTTTTGTCCTACATCTCGTTTTCCACAGTAGGGACAAACTTTTACCACAAAGTCAGAGCTTTTTTTGAATTGATAACCACAAGAATTACAAACATACTCTTTTTGGTTAAATATGTCATCTCCCCTAGCAACATAGTCATCATCTCTTTTTCTAGAAGTAGTTGGTTCATTGGGAATAGGTCTTAATCTGTCTTTGTTAACAGTAAATGGCGAGGGGGGGGCAGATCCTTGTTCGTAACAGCTTTTACAAACAAACCCTTTATTGTCTGGTAAAGCTCTCATTTGTGTAACGTCTAATTCTCGTCCGCATTTCACGCACCTTGGAGTTAAATCGATTCCCATCTAAAATCCCTCATAAGCCTTAATTCTTAGTGTTTCTGGTAATTTGAAGTATTTAAAATTATTGTTAAATATAAATTAGCCCTCGTTTCAAACTGGAAACGTTTTTAAATGAAAAGGTATAAAGTATTGTTTATGGAAAAAATGCTTAAAAGAATTATTGAAATAAATAAAAAAGCGTTAAGTTCAATTGAAAGTCAAATTGATGTTGCTAATGAACTTAAAGAACCAGCTGCTGAATTATTTCACAACTCTCGACTTCTTGAGAACCTAAGCAAAAATATTCAAAACATTGAACAAATTGGCCAAATGGAACATGTTCAAAACGAAGCAAAACACATAATCAGGGATTTAGCACACATCACAGATAAAGATGCTAAAATAAAAAAATTAGGTGAAAAAACAATCTCTCGATTTAAAGACCATCGTCTAAAAATAACTAAAGACGCTTCTGGTGACGAAGCTAAAAAAATAACAATCCTCACTGTTGAAGAAAAAGAAATCACTAGGGACGAAGAAAGAGTTATTGAACTTATTGAAAATAACAAGCACACAATTAAACAAGCATTATACCATCTAACTATTCTTTCAGATAGTAAATTCAACAATAAATCTCAAATAATGGACGCTTTAGCAATGGTTGGACGAGCATTGATTCAACTTAAACAAGTTTATTTAATAACACAAGCAATCATTCAACTTGAAGTTAAAATCAAAAAAGAAGAACAAGAGCTAGAAGAAGGCCTTGAAAAAATAAAAAAAGCCGCATAAGAGAAATAAAATGGATAAACCTCCTAGACCTAAAAGACCAATCAATCCAATCGTTTTCATCGTTTTAGGTTTAGCTATCGCTCTCTACGCTTTATTCATTACTTGGACAGTTCCAGATACTAACAAAGACCTTATGTATGTTTTTGCAGCCATTGGTTTTTTATTCTTCGTTGTTGGTCTTATTAAACATTTAATGAGCAAAGATAAGCCAAGTTTAAAAAAAGAAGAAGAACAGGTTGCTAATCAATTCACAAATATTTCTGTTACTAATCCCCCTGTCGGTGAAAAAACAATAATCCTTTGCTCTAAATGTCGTTCTAGAAATTATTCAACATCTAATTTTTGCCATATGTGTGGTGCGAGGTTGCGATAATGGATGTAATTAAAGCAATTGTTTCTCGTCGTAGTATTCGTTCGTATAAATCAAAGACTATTGATAAAGAAGATTTGATGATTCTTGTTGAAATGGGCATTAAAGCTCCTACTGCAGGTAACCTGCAAGACTTAAGATTTATTGTTTGCACTGAACAAGGAATAATTAACAAACTTCCAGAGCTTTGCATGGACCAATACTGGATTGCAACAGCTCCTGCAGTTATTGTTGTTTGTTCACAACCACAAGTTCAAGCTAAATGGTTTGGTGAACGTGGTCGTCATGTTTTTTCAACTCAAAATGCTGCAGCTGCAACTCAAAACATACTCTTGGCTGCAAAAGATATGAATCTAGATACTTGTTGGGTTGGAGGATTTAATCAAGAAGGCGTTGATAAATTATTTGGTGCGGAAGGTAAAGCTCGTGTTGAAGCCATTATAACTGTTGGTTATGCTGCTGAAAAACCTGATCCTAAGAGCGAACAACCCCTTACTGCCTCAATGTTTTTTCAAAAATATGGTCAAACTCTTGAGGACCCCGTGGCTGCGAATAACGATTATTCTATCAAACTTCAACAACATCTTTCTAAAATAGAAGAAGATACAAAAAAAGCGAAAAGTAACGCAAGTAAATGGTTTGAGAACGCTCAAAAACAAATCAAAACCCACGTAGACAAATACAATCAAAAATTAAAAGAGAAAAAGTAAATTATCTCGCCCCTCGTTCTTTTCCCAAATATGTAAAACATCCTAAGAATACAGTGGTCGAACCCTCATAACCTTTTTAAACTAAGCTCTTTTCTGTTTTATTCTATGTTTGAACAGCGTGATCCAGATACAGGACTTATTAAAGAACCTTCTAAAAAACTTGAACATAACATTCTTTTTCCTTATGATTCTATGCGTCCAATTCAGGAAGAAATGATTAAATCTATCCTTAAGGAAATTGAGAAAAAAGGAAATGCAATCATTCACGCTCCAACAGGCCTTGGTAAAACTGCTGCAAGTATTGCTCCAACTCTAAAGTATGCTCTCGATAATAATAAAGTAGTTTTTTTTCTAACTCCAAGAAACACTCAACATCGTATTGCCATTCAAACTCTTAAAGAAATTTCTTCAAAACAGAATATTAAAATTAAGGGCACAGATATTGTTGGTAAGAAATGGATGTGTATTCAACCAGGCGTTTCTATTCTTGCAACTAATGAGTTTAATGAATATTGTCGTGCTATGCGTGAAGATAAAAAGTGCGAATATTTTGAAAATTTAAAAAACGGCGAAGCTCTAAGTGCTGATTCACAGGTTGCAATGTCTGAACTTGACAACCTAAGTCCAGTTACTGTTGAAGAGATTGTTGAAATTGGAGGGAATCATAAAGTTTGTCCCTATGAGATTGCCATGCTTCTTGCTGCAAAGTCAAATGTTATTATTACCGATTATTATTATTTGTTCCATCCTAAGATTAGAGAAAATTTTCTTAAAAAAAATGACATTAATCTTCATGACTCAATAATAATTATTGATGAAGGTCATAATCTCCCAAGCCGTATTAAAGATTTAGCTTCCGAAAAAATATCGATGGGAATTTTAAAACGTGCAATGGGAGAAGCTAAGAAATATAACTATGAAAATGTTGGAACTGTTATCGAACGTATTGCTTCTGTTCTTGCAAACATGATGCCTGATGGAGAAGATGAAATTTATGTTAATAAAGAAATTTTCATAAAACGCATTAATGAAATAATTAACTATCAAGAGATTATTGAAGAGTTCTATAATGTTGCCGATAATATTCGTGAAGAACAAAAACAATCCGCTATTGGCAGTATTGCTTCTTTTCTTGATGCTTGGCTTGGTGACGATTTAGGTTTTACAAGAATTATTAGTCGTGAAAAAAGAAACGGTCAAGAGAACATCACCCTATCCTATCGTTGTTTAGATCCATCCCTTATTTCTAAAGAAGTTATTGATCAAGCTCACTCAACCATTGTTATGAGCGGAACTTTAACCCCCACTACTATGTACAAAGAACTTCTTGGATTTCCAAAAGAAGCTCGTGAAGAGACGTTTCCATCTCCTTTCCCTGAGGAAAATCGTCTTAATATGGTTATTGCCAAAACTTCAACCAAATTCACTAAACGTTCAGAAAGTCAATATAGAGAAATTGCAGAAATAGTTACTAATATTGCAAATACAACTCCAGGTAATAGTGCAATATTCTTTCCAAGCTATCATCTAAAAGATGAAATTGATAAATATCTTTCAAAGATTGAAAAAACCGTTTTTCATGAACGTCAAGAAATGAATGGTTCTGAGAAAGAAGAAACAATTGCGAATTTTAAAAAGTATAAAAAAACAGGCGCAGTTCTTTTAGGAGTTATTGGTGGAAATTTCAGCGAAGGTATTGATCTCCCAGGCGACGAATTAAAAGTTGTTGCCATGATTGGTCTTCCATTATCACGTCCAGACCTAGAAACCAAAGCTTTAATTGATTATTATGATAAAAAATTTGGTGCTGGTTGGGACTATGGTTATGTGTATCCCGCGTTTAATCTGTTAATTCAAAGCGCTGGTCGATGTATTAGAAGCGAAACAGATAAAGGAGTTATAATTTTCATTGATGAACGTTTTACTTGGCAAAATTATTATCGTTGTTTCCCTCCAACTTGGAAGATGAAAATAAGCGTTGATAAATATCCTGAAATGATTGAGAAGTTTTTTGGTGTTAAAGCAAAAAACGACCACGCATGGAGAAACACATTCAACTAACAATAAAAAAAGTGCTACCAACGGTGCACTTACTTCTCTACACACGATTTTGGTGCAGCTTTTGCGTGAAAAGGTGCATAGAGAAATAATTTGGTGTTAAAGCAAAAAACGACCACGCATGGAGGAACGCATTTGCCCCTAAAGATGATTAATTTTAAAAAGTAGCTCTTTCTATTTAGATACATAGGTGTAATTCATGATTTATATTATCACAGGTGCTCCAGGAGCGGGTAAAGGAACTATTTCAAAAATTGTTGAGAGTGATTTAGGCTTAATTCACGTTTCTACTGGCGATATTCTTCGTGCTCAAATTCAAAAGGGTGACCAGTTAGGACAAGAGATTAAAGCTTTAATTGATGCAGGAAAATTTGTTTCTGATGAAATGATCGAAAAGATTGTTGATAATAGACTTGTTAAAGAAGATATCAAATCAAGTGGTGCTATGCTTGATGGATATCCTAGAAATATCCCTCAATCAAACGACCTTGTTAAAAATGTTGAAATTGAAGGTTTAATTGAAGTTTTTTTAGAAGATGAAGTTATTATTAAAAGATTATCTGATAGAAGAGTTTGCCCTAATTGTGGGGAAACATTTCATTTGGTTAGTAAAAAGCCAAAACAAGAAAACGTTTGCGATGTTTGTTCTCACGCACTTATTCATCGTGAAGATGATAAACCTGAAGTAATCAAAGAAAGATTAGAGACCTATCATGAGCATACTGCTCCAATTATAAATTTCTTCAAAGAAAAAGGAATTTCATATCTCCAGCTTCGTGGAGATTTAGACCTTAATACACAGAGAGAATTTATTGTTAATCAGGTTAAGAATTTGTAGTTTCTGCAAATTTAATTACTTTCGTTAAAGATTCATCGCTAAAATCATCAATAAATAATATATTATTTACATTTACAGAACGATCTATTTTTTCAATATTGTTTAGTATTACTTCTTTTGAAAATGTTGTTGTTATCGCAATCACTCTAGAACCTGCTCTACACCCCGAAACAATTCCTGAAGGAGAATCTTCAAAAACCAAACAATCTTTACAATCAACACCAAGTTGTTTTGCTCCATAAATATAGGGATCAGGTGCAGGTTTATGATGTTCAACCATATCACTTCTAAATAAATTATTGTCAAATAATTTTCCTATTCCAAGTCGTTTATCTATATGATTTACAAAATTTTCATTAGCCGCAGTAACTATGCATTTTGGACAATTAAAATAATCAACTATTTTTTTAAAGAAATTTTCAAATCCATCTACAAAAGGGATGTGACTTTCGTATGCTTTCTCTTTTGTTTCAAGTCTTATTCGGTTAAACTCTGCTCCACTTATTGGTAAATTATGATGTTTAGCTAATATTTCCATCCCTTCCACATCAGACTTCCCAGTCATTAATGGTTTCAAATAATCTCGATCATATGGTTTTCCAAAACTTGCTAAAAGTTCTTCGCAAGATTTGTCATTGTATCTTTCGCTATCAATTATTACGCCATCCATATCAAATAGTAATCCTTTAATCATCTTTAATCCCATTCATCGCTAGTATTTGTTTTATTACAATAGTAGCGTAGCTTCCTTTTCCAAGTTCAAAAGAAAGAGTTATCGAATCATCAGTTCTAGAAATTTCTTTGCAGTTTTTAACTTCTAAAAAAGCTTCTCTCTCACTTCCCTCTAAGCTTAAGTCGGGCAAAGAAGTGATTAAAAAGTTTCTTGCAACAATATCAAATTGTTCTAATACTTTTTTGTCCTCTTCATCTAATTTAGATAAGTACCCAATTAAAGGAAGTTTATCAAATGGCTTTTTATTTACCACTTCTTTAAAGAATTTGAATTCACCTTGACTATATTTCCAAGACACTCCGTCAATTCTTTTTGCCAGTAAATCATTAAATAGTTTGCTTTGAAGTGCGTGAATATAAAATAAAGTTATTTTTCTTGGCAGTAGTCTAAAAGCACCCACAAAGTCATTTGGTTGCTTTTCTAAGTGTGCTTTTATTCCGTCTCTAAAATCCTCGTCGGTCTCAGCTATTTGCTCCACTGCACCTTTAAAATCTTTTTTTATCAGAGATAAACCTACCTGAACATTATTTGTTGAGAATCTTTGTTCATCAAAATAGTTTGGAACAATGAACTGTTCAGGAATGTTTTCAGGAATTTTACTTAACTCTTTTATAACTATTTCAAATCGATTACCTATCAAATCTCCAAGAGCCAATGAATGATGTGAATAGCCTGCAAATTTTAGTTCTATATCCTTTAGTTCTAGATTTTCAACTTTCTCTTTGTTTGTTCCTTTTATTGATATTAATTGCTCTGTTACTGCATTTTTGTCTTTTGTTCCTGCATAACCAATAAATTTTCTTGGAACTCCAAGGCTTCTTGCTATTTGAGATACAGCACGTTCTGTTGTATAGTTTGTTTTTTTTAGAATGTAAAGATGAGTTCTTGTAGGTTCATCACTGAATAAGCTTTCATCAATAATTTCGTAGACACAAAAATCACTAGAATTTTCTTTTAATAACATGAGAATAAGAAAAATAAACCAAAATAAAAAGTTACCGTTTGGGAACAGCAGCTATTTACTTTCTACTTTTTTTGGTGGAAGTTTTAATTTCTTCTTTTTTTGACTTATGTTTTACAATTCTAATAAGTACAAATAAAACCAACACTGCAGCGATTATTGCAACCCAATTTCCTGGTTTGCCATCGCCAAGGCCAGTTACAAAGCCAGTTATTCTACCACCACTCACTACTTTAAATGGTTGCTCTACCCTTATCGCTTTGAATTGGAATTCTGGTTGTTTTCCATAATTAATTACTATATCAAATATGCTGTTATCATCTAAGTCTATTGGATCCAATTTTGCAGGTAGATAAACTTTTTTTGTTTCTCCTGGTTTTATAGAATCTTCTTTTGATAATGTTGTTTTTAGACCGTTAACTATTATGTCTTGAACTTTTATAGTGAAATAAACTTCTTTGTCTCCTGGATTTGTTATAGCAACACCTACTCTGTTTAGATTTTGATAATATGAAGAGTCTTCAACATATAATACAGAATCATCATCTTCTATTTCTTTTACTGTTAGAGGCATTGTGTAAGGCGGAGTGTAACGATTAGGCATTGTTAAGAAAGTATCAAGCTCTTTTGGGCTTAATCCAAATGTGGTGTAAAGATCAACTGTTGTTTCGTCAGTAACATAAGCTAAATCAATATCCATTGGAAATACCATTGGAAGTAATTCTCCTGCAGCAATAAAGGTTATTTCGTTTCCTGCAGTTGTTGCTAACTCTTCCTCGTCATTTTTTATCTGTAAATTTGTTAACTCATAAATTCCAGAGTTACCAATGTTTTTGAATGTAACAATTAATTCTTTAGTTGATGGATCATATATTGCTTGTTGAGCGACAAGACCAATTCTTAAACCAGGCAGAGGGAATGTTGAAAGAGCATAAACCTTTCCAGATTCTCCGGTGTCGCCTTGACCGAATTTAACAAACACGCTAATCTCTTTGTTACTTTGTGTTCTTATTTGTTCGCCTACAACACTAAGTTCGTTTCCAACTAATACAACTGCTTTTGCGTCTTTTGATTGTAAATAGTTGAATGTGTGAGTTAATATTTTATTTGTTCCAGTTAGAAGAACAGGATTTTTTGTTAAGAAAAATTCGGATTCAATGAAAGCCCCGTCAGTTAACACATAATTTTGCGAATCTCCTAACTTGTCAGCTATTGCTTGACTGTCTTTGTAAATATCGTCATTAACAATGTGTTCATCAAGATATGGTTGTATTTTTACAAGAACGTCTCGTGGAAATTTACCCACTGCAACTACATCTTGTGCATTTGATATTTTGTTTACTATTTCATCAACATTTTCAATATCAACAACTAAAACCCATGCATTCTCTTTTATTGCCAGAGGTGCAAGACTAGAAGTTATTCTTGGATTGTCAAGAGATACTAAATAATAATTACCTGTTTTTGGGTCCAAGTCTCTGTTCATATTATTAGAAATTAATCTCTCTTCAACATCATATCCTAAGGAACTTAGTTGAGAATCAAGATTAGGAATAAAAGGAGCCAGTTCTGATTGGTAAAGGTGGATTGTATCATCTTCGGATATTACTTGAGTTAGTCCAGTTATTGTTTCTGAGTTAATAAAAAATCCTCTTCCACCTTCAAGTCCTGAAGATAACATCCCACTATAAACATCAACCCAATTTTCAGAATTTACCAAATAAACATCTTCTGCTAATGCAAAGCTTGATGATAGTAGAATTAAGACTAGAATTGATAGAATAAAACCTAATTTATTAACCATGTTAATTACCTTTCCCCTATGTTTGAAAAGAAGAAACCTAATTTATAAACGTTTCGTTAAAAATAACAATCATAAAATAAGCATTAAAACATATTAAGGCATCTCTAAATAGAACCAGTAAGTTGTGTCAACCGCAGTTTGTGCTGGAACAATTATTTGGTAATCGACAGTTTCTCCACCTGCAAAAGAAGCAGCATCATCAATTATTTTACCTGCAAAGATATTATTTCCATCACTATCATCATGAAGAGCGTATGTCCTTAGATTACCTACACCTGCTGTTCCAGAGATATTCTGCCAAGAAAGAGCGTAAGGAGTTGCAGGAATTGTTAGTGATGCACTATCAAAAACTTCTGTTGAGGAAAATGTTGCTGCAAAGTTATCTGTTGCGACGCCTTGCACAAATCCAGGCATATCGCCAACTACAGCAGGTCTTAGATTTAACCAATCATTAACTTGGCCATCGCTTGCGTAGATTACACCATCAGTCATATCAACTGTAGTCCATTGAAAATAAGTATTACCAGAACCGTCTCCTGCAAATATTTGTCCTGTTGCAGAACCATAAAAACCAGCCCATCTATCAGTTATTACACGTCCTACAATCGTTGCTTCAGTCACATTACCTCCTTGTGTGGTAAATGATTGTGCTTCAGAATCAGATCCTCTTTCAGTGGATAGAATGGTAAGCAATCCTCCTGTTGGAGCTGCGATTGCTATTGATGTTGAAATTATTAACACCGTCAAAATCAATGCTAACAATCCGTATTTATTCATTCAATCACACCTTGAGCTTAAAATATATATTTATTGTAACTTGGCTTTTTAAAAACCTTTTGTAAAAGAATTAAAAAAATAAAAGAAAAATAAAAGCCAATAATCGGCTTATTCTAGTTCAACCCATAGGTCCCATGAAGTTGCTGCTTCATTACCCTGACCGCCAAGTTCTGGAACAATCATTTGGTAATTAACATTCACACCTGCATAGTTAGCGTGAACTGCTGAATCAACTTCACCAACCATTACTGGTTGACCTGTAGCGTCTTCACAGTGTAAAGTAGGCCAGTAAGCCGCAGAGTTGTCATCTGTTAATACAGAAGGACAAGTAGGCGTGAACATGTTAGAATTAACATCTGTGTCCATACTTAAAGTACCTGTGAAGGTAGTATTGTAATTGTCGTTTGGAGCGTTTGCTGCAGTTAAGTATGGGAAGTCAGTTAAGAAATTAACTTCGTTACCTGCCACTAAACCAGAGTCCCAGTTAATAGCATCTGTGTTTAATGTAGCATAAACTGCTATAGGAGTTGCAGAACCCCAATCGTACATAATTGTACCAGTGTTATCCCCTAATACAATGTTACCAGTTACTGTACCCGAGATACCAGACCATCGGATTGTACCTGTTGTTGCACTTACATCTACGTCAAATATTGTACCGCCAGTTGCGTCTAAAGTATCTGCTGTTGCGTTAACATATTCCCCTAAATCTGTTGTGGAGATAGATGCTTGCCCAGGCTCTAGAGCTAAAGCAGTAGCTATTGATAACACTGCAATAAGCGCCATCAAAATTACTAATTTTTTCATTGTTGTACACACCTCGTTTGTTTTGCAAAACGATATCGAGTAATTGTGTTGATCACTCGAATTATCATAAATATCTACATACTAGTGTAGATATGTCTATACCTGAACACATTAGTATATAAAGATGTTGTTTCACTCTTGAGGGCTAACAGGTTTTTTAGAGAATGTGAAGGCAAACAAGGTCAAAATGACCTTTTTAGTCAAAGTTTATTTGGTACTCGACAATATCAGAACCAACTTTTGAACTTCTAAGAAGCGCAGGGAAGTAAAGCTCATAATCAACATTCGCATAAGCTCCAGTACCTGTTGAATTAATTTCTACAACAAATACAACATCTTGACTACCATCATAAGGAGCTCCATCTGATGAATCGTAAAGTATTCCTGTTATAAAATCACTAGAACCAATTTTATACGCAGGGACATTGTTTATAGTATTTCCAACTAGATTAATAGTTGTTGTTAAATCAGCATCTCCATCATCATTTGAATCATAAAGTTTTGAGATGCTATCTTCAAATCCAGTCATTTTCAGGGCAATATCAAGCTTTGCCAAATCACCGGTAGCATCTAATGCAACTAAGTCACCCACGACATAACTTGCATCAACATCAGACACCAACATCACTCCCCAAGGAGTAGCAGTCCAATTTTTCATTACTTTATTTGATGAATCACCAAGAACAACATTAGTCGATAGATTTCCATAGAAAGTCACCCATGAATTTGTTGAGATGTTTTTAGTAAAAATATTGTTTGTTTCGTCTAATTCAGTTACGTTGTTTTGAGTATCAATATAAAAGTCAAAGATTGTAAGTCCTAAACTCGCATTCCATGTAAAGTCAACAGTATTCCAAGAACTTGCATTAACATCTACAAGTAAACTAGTGTTTGTTCCCACATAAATTTTATCAGTTCCATTCCATAAGCTTACATTCATCTCTACAGTAAAATTAGTTGCATTTGCAGTTTCAATATTAGACATGTTTACTGTTACAGTTACAAGTTCGTTTTCATTTGGATTATTATTAGAGTAAGTTACATCTGTAATATATAATTCTCTTGTTGGGCGAGGTTCAACAGTAAATGTATCTGTTGTTGTAAGGTTTGCATATCCTTGTGTGTTAACGCAACTTACATTAAAGTTGAAAGTTCCATTTGTTGCAAACGTTTTGTTTAATTCGTAATAACCATTATTGTTGTAACTCATAGTCTGATCTGCAGACCAAGAACCAGAACTATTTTCTGTGAAATTACATTCACTTCCAGCTCCCGTTATTGGAAGACCTGAAGTTATATTTGTATAATAAGCATAGAATGTTATGTTTTGACCTTCATATCTGGAAGTTATATCGGTTGTATCATTTATACTTAGATTTGTTTGAGGTCCAGTCGTGTAAGTTGAAAATCCAGTTACATTAAAGACCAAAGTTCCTGCAGAGTAACTTAAAACATTACAAGTCGAGCATTCAACTCCATCTCTATATATGATAGGGATTGTCCAAGTAAGACCACTCATCGTTACATTTGCCGATGAATTAATATTAGAGTTTAGTGCACTACTATTTACAAACACATAATTATTACTTATCACTATATTATTATTAAAGTCTTGACTCGTTGCATTTATTGGGTTGTTCCATTCTATTTTTCCAAAACCAACATTTTCAATTATTGCTCCAGAAACATTTGAAATATCACTCTCCAAATTAAATTCTGTTGTACTTCCAGAGAAACTTGAATAATTTGCATCGGTTGCAAGAGGTGTTCGACTTATTGTGAATGTTTCATTTAGTTCTATCGTTGTTGCGTTTTCTTGTGAACAGTTTATTTTGTAATAATAAGTTCCAAAATTACTAAAGTTTGAATAGTATTCATATAATCCACTTGTAAGATTATATGTCATTGAACTTGCATTCCAAGTTCCAGTAATGTTTTCTGCATACACACAATTAGCTCCAAGATAAGGCGCATCAGATGTTGCATTAGTGTAGTTTGCATAGAAACCAATCGTTTCATTTTGTAATATTGTTTGAGCATCTGAATCATCACTTATGTTAAGTCTTGTTTCTGATTGAACTATACCAACATCATCGATTATTACTCCATTCTTAAGTCCATCATCATCTCCAAGTCCACCATCCACGATGTGAATTGAAATTGTTGAATCATCTATTCTTGTGTGTGGCATCACATACCATTCAAATTTGTTCGGATTGAATTTCCAAACTACAGGGTCCACAAGTGGACCGCTGTGTTTGAAAGTAACATCGACACCTTCGCTATCAAAACTAGATATGTTAAGTTTTAGCAGGTTGGTAACAAAAGAGCGAGGAGGGAGCGGTGTCACCGGCAGGTTATTTGGATCCACCACAAGTACCTCCCCTAAAACCCCTTTGTTAATTACGACATCCAGTTGGTTAGACTCCAAAGCTATGAGGGAGCTTTGGGAAGATGTCGCTGTCACTTCTGTGCTTTCATCCGTAAAAATTAGTTGGAAAGGATCAACGATAACGCCATTTACTTCTTCGTCATCATCAATTAGTCCATCTTGAAGATGGAGTGTTAATTTTTTTCTAGAATCAGAAATATCATAAGGAACTTCTTTGTATGTTCCACTTAATTTTTTCCAAATGTAAATATGTTGATTTTGTGGAATTGGAATTGGAAGAGTTAAATCTACAGATAATTTTTGCCCATGAGTTAAATTATCAATTCTAAATGCAATGTTCAAATCTTCATCAACTGTAAAGTCAGATATTATTCCGCTTGGAGTTTCTAAATTAAATATTCCAAAACGTGTTTGAGAACTGTGGTTTGTATCATTTGTAAATCCAATTAACTCTTCTGATAAATAGGATTCTTCTATTTTGTTTGTTTTGGTTTCAATTATTTTAATTGTACTTAGATTTTCTTCTCCAACATTGTTTGTAAAACAACTCACTTGTGCCCAGAAATCATTTTGTTTGGATATGCTTGTTTGATATTTTTTTACCAGATCATCATAGAATAAGTAATATGGCGAACTCCAAACATTAGTTGAATTTTCTCTTATTTCACAAAAAGAATTTAATCCAACCAAAGAAGTACCATCAGAATTTAAATATTCCGCGCTTAGCACGACATTGGAATCATCGAAAACGTAAGTAACATCTAAACTTGTCTTATTTTCTCTTGGCTTTGTTACATTCGTATCAGCATTATTAAAGTAATCATCAGTTAAATTAATATACAAATCTTCAACAAGTATAGGTTTAGAATTATCACCTAAATCAAATTCTTCTTCGATTGTTTTTGATTGTAACTCCCCCTCACCAGAAGAAACAATGTTCTTCTGGTAAGTTGATACTGCAGAGAGTTTTTTTTCTGTATTCAAGTCTTGGCAAGTAACTTCATACATAAAAGAGTCTCCAATTGCGAGTTGGTAGAAATAAACATCTTTAACGTTCATGAAATTACTATCCCATTGACCAGTTGAGTTTTCTCGTAATTCACAAAAAGAATTAAGACCAGAGATTAATCCATTTTCATCACTAAAATTAGCCTCGATTACTATTTGTGTTTCATTTTCAATTAAGGAAACTTCAAGGGTTGTGTTTCCATCTTTGAAAATTTCTTTTTTTAAGTCCGTGGTTAATGGCACATAAACATCTTCTGTTGTAATTACATAGCTAGGTTGGTTTAAGAGAATTCTTTGATCATAGTCCACATAATAAGTTAAACTTTCATAGTTTTCTATTGATGCTAAGATTTCTTCTACAGAAGTAGTTGTTAGTGTGCCACTACTTGACCACATAACTGTTTGATTAGTATTGTTTAGAATTATTTGGGTTGGTTCTAATTCATTGTTGTTTAGCGCGTTGTTTAATGTTGGCCAATCGACCACCATTCCAAGGATTGGAGAAAGAGTTAAATTTGAATATTGATAAGTCTGATTAGAAGAATTGCCAAGTTGTGTCGCTGTTGTTATTGGAGCGAATATCAAAAGATATAACGCTAAAGCTAACAACAGACTACTAAATAATTTACCTGCTCTTTTTTGACGAATCTAACCCCACCCCTCATGTGGAGACCGATTGCTATAAGTGTTTAATTAGAAAAGACCTCACCCCAACTATCAGAGTATGGTATTATTCGTAACTAAACCAACCCGCTAACACTAAATGGGATAAAAATTATTTATAAACTTTACGAACACAACTTTTCAGTAGAAAAAAAATACGGGCACGCAAGAGTAACAAAAAAATTAACAAACAAAAAAATAACGGAAAGATTTATAAACGAATAATCGAAGTTATAAGTATTAATTTTACATTAATACGTGAAAAAAAGGGAGGTGAGTTTGTGGCAACTAGAAAGAGTACGAAAAAGAAAACATCAAACGCCAAAAAAACCACTAAAAAAGTTACTAAAAAGAACACAACCAAAAAAGTTGTCAAAAGAACAACTCCTAAAAAAGTAGTTTCTAAAAAACAAAGCAAACCGGTTAAAAAATCAAACACTAAAAAGAAGATCACATCCTCCCAAACTAAAGCTCCTGCAACATTTCGAACTACTGAAATGATTGAACAAGAAACAATTGATAAACTAATAAGAGAAATCAGATCTTTAGAACAAAATAACTATCAATTAGCTCAACAACTTCAAAATGCACAAACTAAAAGAGAAATAATTACTGAATTAAAATCATACCTTGCTGATTTAAGAGGAAACAATTCTAGCAACAATAATCTTTATACCCCAACTCAACGAACAATTGAGGAAACAAGTAAACAATTACAACAAGCTCAGGAAAGAGCAAACAACAAAGACAAATTAATTTCTAAATTAAAATCATTAATTTCTGGAAAACAAGGCAGTAGTTATTACGATGTTCCATCCGAACCAGAAATTGAAACAACACCACCTTTAGAAAATTTAAAACATACATATCCAGGAAGTGTTGATTCTAATTGGGATGAAGCAAAACCAATTGAAGTTGAAGTTGAAGAATCAACACCTACAATTACTCAAGAGGTAAAACAAACAACTAACAAAAATAATAAAACCATTACCTCAACAGCAGATGAAGATGATGATTCTCAAGAAGTAACACAACTACCTGAAGTTGACGCTAAAGAAGTAATTGAACAGAAAATGGCAGAAATCGAAGAAAAGAAAGAAGTAGATAAAGAAAAATATCAAGCTACAACTAAACGAGGAGTTATTACTATTGAAGAAGCTCAAGAGTATTCTCAAAAGCTTAAAGATATGGAATTTGAAATTAATAAAGTTTTTATCGGTCAAGAACAAGCAGTTAAAGGTGTTTTAATTTCTGTTCTTTGTAGTGCCCATTCTCTTCTTGAAGGAGTTCCAGGTCTTGCAAAAACACTTCTTATTGAAACATTAGGTTTAGTTATTGATGGAACAACATTCAAACGTATTCAGTTCCTTCCAGATCTTCTTCCATCAGACATTATTGGTGGTCAAGTTTTTAATCCAAAGACTGCAGAGTATACTATTTACAAAGGGCCTATTTTCGCAAACTTTGTTTTAGCAGACGAGATTAACAGGGCACCTCCTAAAACTCACGCAGCAATTATGGAAGCGATGCAGGAGAAAAAGATTAACATCGAGAATGAAACATTCATCCTTGATAAACCATTTTTCGTTCTTGCAACTCAAAACCCACTTGAAAACAAAGGTACATACGAACTTCCAGAAGCAGTTTTAGATCGGTTTATGTTTAAGTTAATTTTAGATTATCCTGAACGTAAATATGAATTAGCAATTATCACAGAAAACGCAACAACAAAAGATCTTAAGAAAAATGTTAAACCAGTACTTACAAAGCAAGATGTTCTTAACATCCAATCAAAAGTAAAAAAAGTTTACATTTCAGATAAGATAAGAGAATACATTATGGATTTAGTTGAAGCAACAAGAGGTGTTAACAAAAACATCGAAGGTATGAAGTTCGTTAAGTACGGTGCAGGCGTAAGGGCGAGTATTTATTTATGTCTGGCAGCTCAGGCAAACGCTGTATTTGAAGGACGAAATTATGTTCTCCCAGACGATGTTGATGCAATTGCTCACAGCGTTTTAAGGCATCGTGTTGTTGTTAACTATAGGGGTAAAGCACACAACATAACTCCTGAAAAAATTGTTGAGGAAATCCTTAGCAAAGTTAAAGCTCTATAAAAAAGTATAAAATCAAGACAAAGTATTTTTGTCATTGATGTTTTAAGATGAAGAATGGCGTCCGGCACTAAAAGTAATCAACCTATTGTTAATACGTTTAGTTTTGACGGTCTTATGAAAGAAGTTGCTAAACAAGCAGGTCTTCTAGCAGAGTTTTTTCGTCTAAATCTTCTTTATTATCAACTTATTTCTGGTCGAGGTTTAGAATTCTACGATATGAAAAGATACGTTCCCGGAGATGATGTAAGACGTCTTGATTGGAAAGTTTTCGCAAGAACTGGAAAATTATACACTAGAATTTTCAAAGAAGAAAGGGTATTTGATATTATTATTATTCTCGATGTTTCTAATTCAATGCTTCTTGGAACGCATAAAATGACAAAGAATGAATTTGGTGCTTTGGTTGCAGGAACTCTTGCATATGCCGCAGTTGATGCTGGCGATCAAGTAGGTGGAGGAACATTTGCTAAAAACAAAGCAAATCTTACTGAAGCGGATGGAGATTACGTTCAACTAATTAACAGACTTACTGATTCCAAACAATATGGTGGAATTAAAGATTGGGATAATTTAAGTGATGAGCTGTTAGCAAATTACAAAAACGATTCAATCATATTTATTGTGTCTGACTTTGTTGATACACATCCTGAAAGATTCCTTCCAGAACTAGCAAGTCAATTCACAAAAGTTTTTGGTATAATGGTTCGAGATCCAACCGACAGTCAACTTCCTAAAGGAGTTGGTAAAATGTATCTTAAAGATCCTCATACAGGCAGAGTTATTCTTTCTGATGTTGATAAAGTTAGAAAAGAATATGAGGTTATGGCTAAAGCTCAAGAAAAATACATTAAAGACACATTCCAACAGTACGGACAAGTTTGCTTTAAAATCACTACAGGTGAAGAGTTCGGAACTGCATTTATTAAAGCCCTTGGTGGAGAGACGGTGGAAATATATTAGCGCTACATATTGGTAAATTAACTGTCAGCTTACAAAATCCTTTGCAGGATTCTGTTTTGCTATTGCTTTTGTTAGTTATTACTGTAGGCGCGTATTTTTTTATGAAATATCTTCGTGCTAAGCGTGCTACTTATTTTGGTAACTTAAAAACTCTTGAAAGAACCCATGGTTTTAGAATATTTCATGTAAGTACTTGGATTCTTGTTGTAAAAATGATTTTAATTATTTTACTTTACATGGTTGCAACAAACTCCGTTGAAATTGCTGAATATAAACCAATCGGAGATACAGATTTTATATTATTAGTTGATGATTCTTCAAGTATGAGTGCAACAGATTTCCAACCTAACAGACTTGCTTCTGCTAAAAATATAGCTTCGCGTTGGCTTGCTATTGTTCCTAACAGCACACAAATTGGAGTCATTGGATTTTCGAATAATATTGATGTTGAAGCTCCTTTGAGTGTAGATAAAAAACCAATTTATGCTGCTTTAAATTCCATGGAAATAGATTATAAAAAAAGTGGAACTAATCTTGATTTTGCAATCGGTTATGGAATTAACATGTTTAAAGATAGCTCTAACAAAAAAAAGAATATTCTTTTGTTTACTGACGGTACGCAAAATGTAAGTGAAAGCACAATTCAAAATGCAATCGACCAAGAAGTTAAAATTACTATTTTCGGTATTGGTTCTGAGCTCCAAGAAGCTAGAACTATTGATTACACAGATATTCCTGAAGAACTTAGAAACACATATAGTGACTTAAACCTTAACATCAGTATCCTTAAGAGTATTGCTGAACAAACTGGAGGACAAGCATATTTAATCTCCAACGAGATGCAACTTGAAGAAAGCTTCCAGGACGCAACTTTAGAACAGATTAGCGTCAGAATTAACAGCGCATACTACGTTACATTATTTATTGCGTTCATGTCAATCCTTGAATTAGTTATCTTTGCTCGAGTTGGAGCATTGTAGAAACGTTTTTAAAGGATAAAAGTCAATTAAAATACAAACACAGAAATCAGTATTGCAGTTTATCAGCAAGCTGAAGTCTGTTTTAAGGTGAGATTGTGTCTATTGCAACTGTAATTTCCATCGTAGCGCTTGGTGCTGCAGGTGGTATCGGGTATTATTTTTGGAAACGTATGAATCAATTAGAGGAATCGTTTGATAAATTAAGTCATGAAATTTCAGATGTAGTTATAGACAACAAATTAAACAATGCTTTTGCAGATGGTTCTCTTCACAACCTTGACAAATTAGCTAAGCAAATTTTTGAAAAAACAAAGATGAAGTTTAATATTGAAGCAGATTCTTTTGCAGAAATAGCTAATGAACTTAACCATGTTAATATGGATAAAAACTTTAGAAAAATATTAATGGATTTCTTTGAAGATATGATTAAAATATCTTATCGTGGTCAAGATTTAAACAAAGAAGAAATTAGTGAACTTCAAAAAAGAATCAGAACAATTATTCTTTCTCTTCAACGAGCTTAATTTTTTTATTAAATAAAATTTTATCTAGAATATAGGAATAATTCTTAGTACTACTAAAACTAAATATAAAACCAATAATAACTCAACCACTAAAACACCAATTTCCCATGGTTTAAATTCAAAAAGAGTTTGGATGGTGACTTTTTCTTGTTCATCATTTCCTTTTTTATTAAAAGATTTAGAACTATAAGAATCATCATCATCCTTATCATCACCAAAGTCAAAACTAGCAGGACCATAAAGAGACTCTTCTGTTTTCTCTTTTTTCTTGTCTTTTTTTGTTTTGACACCCTTCACATCATCAAGGAAAGGATCAAATAAATCATCTCTACTAATTTTAAGCCACCTGTTTTCTTCTTCTTGAGATTATTAGGACACTTAATGCAGTCCATCCAATAACAATTATAGTCATTATAGATATTTTAATCAATTCTTCTTTTGTGAATTTATCACTAACACTGATTTTTAAAGGTACAAAACCAATCAAATCCGATCCATCATAGAATTTTAAGTTATAATCACAATCTCCTTTATCAGCAAATGAGAACTTGTAAGTTACTTGCCCAGATGAACCTACTTTTATTTTTTGTTCATTTCCTTGTATATCAAGTAAACAATTTGAACTATCTAATTTTACAATAATGTGATCTAGTGGAGCGTCTCCAATGTTTTTTATGTTAAAGGATATTTCTTGCTCAGAGAAAGGTGTAGCTTGAATTTCTGGAGGATACTCCTCAACCCTAATTCGTTTCAAGTCCCCTCTTGGTATGACAGTTACATCCATAAATTGTTTTACTAAAGTTACATCTTCACCATCAGATGGAAGCCAAACATGTATTGGAACTTGATACGTTCCTGGTTTTTGTTTTTCATAAGGTGCAATCATAAATGAACCCATTCGAGTTTCATCAGGTAACAGCTCATATATGGTGCTGTTTGTATGTTCCCAACCATTCAAGACTTTTGGACCTACAGTTAAAATATCAGGAACACCATCTCCCAAGTTAGATATATTAAATATAACCTCGCCTGCTTCTCCTTGCATTAAAGTAACGTTTTTTGGGATGTCAAGTTGTATAACAATAGGTTTTAATGGACCAACTTCAAATATATCTCTATATTGAGTCTTAGCAGGAGTTCCTCCACCACCTTGTGTTGAACCTGCTTCTGGTTTTGGTTGAGGATCAGGTTCTGGTTTTGGCACTGTTCCAGCTGTTGTTCCATCACCAGGCTGGTCTTCTCCTTCTGATAGAGTAGAATACCCAAATGGTGCAAATACAGAAAAACTGGTTAACATTGGACCTAATATTAAGCTCTCAGATGGAGAAATTGTTGTGAATAGTTTTGTCCAATTACCATTTGCCCACATATCTCCATTTGCGAGGTAAGGAGTTCCATTAACGATGTAAACAGTGTCGTTTTGTTTGTAAAATGAACCATTATATTTGTAAATACTAATATTGTTAACTGTTACTTTATTAGGCATAGGATCAGTATAATAAAAACTTATTTGTGCATAAGAGTTGTTAACACTCATGTTACTTACTTGAATATATTGGTTTATGTCTCGACTATTAGTAGATATATTTAGTTGTTGTAAACTTGGCGGAGGCACAGGAACAGCTTTAACCATAGCATCTCGTATATCTGCTTTTAGATGAGCTGTTGTAAAGTTAACATCCACTAGTTCAACTGTTGAATTATAAAATGATTTTATTTCAGAATCATTATTCATCAAATCTAAATCAACTAATTTTACATTACTTCCAAGATAAATTTTAGCACCTTGATAGTTATTGTAAGCACCCGTTCCATATACAAGCACTGTACTGTTTTTTACACAAAGACCATAATAAAAATCTTGTACGAAGAAATTTTCTAAAGTAACATTTTGAGAATCTTCTATTCTTACAGAACACTTTTCATCAACTTTACTTCCGTTGGTTTCATCGCCATCTCCATCAATAACTTCTCCTGCAAAGTTAATTACAACATTATCTGTTCTATTAACAAGAATACAATCTTCAGTTAAAGAAAACTCAGAACTATTTAATATGTAGTAACCCGTATCATTTATTGGCGAACAAGGATCATATACTTTCAATTCCAAAGCCAATAAGCCATTTACATAAACCGTTTCTCCACCTACAATCTCTCCAGGATACGTAAATGTTTCTGAAGGAGTTAATTTATTAGTTGATATTACAGACCCATTTCCTCTTAAAAAACTAGTCATTAATTGATTAGCTGACCTTGTAAATGGAATACCATATTGATCAAATGTTTCAACTACAGAAAAATAATAAACTTTTGGAGGTCCTTGAATACTCACACCTACTTTGTAACTTCCATTAAAAAACAAATCATTTAATGGTAAAAGATAAGTTCCAAAACTACTATCAAAATTATTATAGTCATAAACAGTCCCATTAGGAATAATATGAGTTAGTACATGACCCGGGTATAAAGCAAACATTCCTGATAAATCAACATCTACAGTTGCACATTGATATGTGTCATTACCTATGCCATAAGAATTATAAGAGCTAATTTCAGGTAACATGGTTAATACAGAAGTTAATTTCTTTCGATCCTCAGTTGCATAAACCAAATCAATCTTGTCATTTAAAGTTAAATTTGGATGACAAACTTCTAAAAATAAATTTGGATTTGAACCAGAATCATCCATGTATGAATCACTCCCATAATAACCAGCTACAAAAGAAACATTATTTTCAGTTGTATTATATGAAGTGTTAGATCGATCATAAATCAGGTTATCAACTGGGTTTCCATTTACATCAACAAATCTTGAACTAATAAGAGCACTTGCTAAAGATATATTTAACAATAGTAAAACTGACAAAAATAAAAAGATTTTAATTTTTTTGTTCATTTAGCAAATCCTCTAGTTTATCTTTATTACTTTCAAGAAATGAGAGTATGTTTGGTACATAAAGTCCATTACTTGAGAAACAATTCTTGAGTTCATTATTCCTTTGAAACTATAAGGTTGTGTTGCAGTGTAATCTTGTATTCCTAATGGAAACTCATCAAGCAAATCCCCACTCACAACGAATTTAAAAGGCGTTCCATCGCCTTGTGTTCCATACATTGATAAACTATAAGGCCCTATATAATCACCAATATTTGTGTAACCATATTGTGGCAAATATAATTTGTTATATGTTGGAATATAAACAAAGTTAGCATTACCGTAATAATCAGTGTAGAATTTTGCTTCATTTGTTGCAATTACACCAGATTTTTCTATTGAACCAAATTCATCTGTTGTTCGATTAAATATTTGTGTTGGTGCACTTAGTGTTAAACCATTTACTTCCTTCATTATCACTTCAGCATTGTTTAATACATCTCCATCAGAGTTTTCTACATGAAAAGACACATTATAAGGAACATTTGCTACAGGAAAATTAGTTCTTGAAATTCCATCAATTACAAATGTTGGTATCGTTATTGGTCTTAGCTCAAAATTCATCGTTACAATATTATCAGTTTCAACACATTCAGCAATTTCATCTGCAACATCAACAGTAATTCTTGCAGTATACATACCACTGTGAGCATATGCTGGCCAAATTAAACTTGCAAAATAACTTCCCATTGGAACTAAATTATCACTAACTCTAAAAGTTGCATTAAATGTTAAATTGGATGGTTGCCCTTGCGGATAAATTTCAAATAAAACATCAAAGTTATTTGTCACATCAACATTTCCACCATATTGATCTTTTGTTCCAATTCTATTGTTTGTTAAAGTAATATTCACTTCTAAATCTTGACTATAATATACAGGATCAGGATCGATTGTATTTATTTGAGGACCTAGATTAGCTCCAATACAAACATCATAACCAAGTCCATTTAATACAACATATTTTGTGTGAACACTTTGATCATTTACTTGTGATGGATTAAGCCCAGTATCCATATCGTTAAATGTTGCAGAATTAAGAAGAGCCCCATCTGAACATTCTACCCCATAACTATCATCACAAACACCAAATACTGCAGGTCTTTCAGCACTTATCCCATAAACAGGATCATTTATTGGTTTTGAAAAAGATCCAGGATTTGTTTGAAATGTTACTTGCGGGGTTCCTTGAAAACTTATAACTCGAGTTACTTGGTCAAACTGTCTATCAATATTATAACTTCCTAAAAGTCTTGTGTTACCTGATGGCGTAACAAATCCATTTATTGCAGCCCCCGGATTAACGCTTCCAGCATAACCAATAAATAAATTTCCTGGAAGTGCTGCTTTGAATACTTCAGGATCTGGTTGTCCCCCAAATGGAACTAAGTTAGAAGGAGAAACTGTTAAAGCACTAGGCAGTGTTTGATAACAAGCACCGCCGCTGTTTGTTGTTGCTGCTAAAGCATTCGTACTTGTAGAATAAGATACTAAAGCATTATACCATGTTCCGCTTGCATTTAATGCATAAAAACCACCAACAAATTGAGGATCAAAATCACATACTTCTATTTTTATATCTTGGTTTGGAGTGATAGCATCTGCGAAAAGGTTACCTGGGTTTAGACTAGTTCCTGTATAATACAACGATTGTGTTGCTCCAGCATTGTTCTTAAATGCTGACGTATCTGCTATAACTAACGACAACGATAACAAAGTTAATATTGCTATCAAAAAGACTCCAAACATTTTTTTAAATTTCATTTTTTCCTCAACCTTTTTCGCGTGATTTTGTGAGCGTGATTCATTTATATCTTTTTAGTTCAATGAGTAAAACATCGAACTTAGTATTTGTTTCATTGCAACAGATATTGTTTTTAGTAAGTTGTTGCTAAAGAAACTCCCTACAGGATCTTCTAAATTTGCATCTACTGCAAATACATACGTATTAATTACTTGAAATGAGGGATCAATTATATCCACAGATATTGTTGATGATACATCATTGTAAGTAGTAGGCGTGACTATTAGTTGTGTTGGACTGTCAACTACTTGATAATGAGATCTTGTTTTTTGTGTTAATGGCGATGAACCAGTGTAAGGATTCATAACTAAATAACCATCTCCTTCTTTTACTCTTACTTGATAATTTGGAAGTGAAGCAGCACCTAGTTTAACATCAAAGTCAATAACATTTACTGCTCCTGTTTTTAGAGTGATAGGACCTGGAGATCCATCATCATAAGTTGTAAATACTCCTGATCCAACATCATAATTTATTCCCCACATCAAAGCTTTGTTTGAATCAGCCCACCTGTAAAGATAATCAGATATAGAGTTCATTGCATTAACTGCAACTTTTAGATTATTTGTAAGGCCTGGTTGTGTGAATGTTTTTTTCTGCTGCACTAAAGTAGTTGATGAAGTAATATTCAATTCTCTAGGACTAGTTATTGCAGTTCCAAAGAACACCCCATAATGTATTTTGTAATCATCAATTGTTCCGTATTTTGTTGGCGTTACAATAAATGTTTCCATTCCAGAAGCATCTGTCGAGCCAACAGAAAATGCTTCAGTAACATATCCGCTTAATCTTTTTGGTAAGAATAAGTTTTGGCCATCTTCTTCACCTACAAAAATTTTCGCATTTGGCTGAGCAGAGTCAGTAAAAATATTTGTAACCTCAAAAGTTAATTCGTGAGGCAATCCTGTTTGAGGGAAATAATTTGTTTCAACACCATCAATCCAAACCCTATAACTATATTGGGGTAAATCGCTTAATGCATAAAAATTGTATGATCGAGAAGAAACCGGCAGCAGGAACTCGCTAAAACATGAAGCTCCTGTAAAACAAGTAGCCGGTTCTAACTTCACTAAAAACAGAGGACTAAAAACTCCTGGACTTTCTTCATATTTTAAGACGTGCATATAAATATTGTTTACAAGAAGAACCCTATAAGATGTATAATTTTGACCTCCAATCATTATTGTTGACTGTTCAACTAATGTTTTATCTGGAGCATCTTTCTTAGTCAAATAATCTGGATAAAATTGAGGATAATCAGCTGCAGAGAATATTCCGTTTATTGCTAAGTCTGCCGGCGTCATATCGTGTACATTGTTTAAATCAAATTGGTTTGGAAACATCGCTGCAAAATAATGGTGATCATCAGCAAAATTTCCACCTGGAAATGTTGGTTTCCATATCATAGGTGTTGCCAGAGTCATTGGAGCAGTTATAGGGAAACGACTTTCTGGAATTTGAACGCTACTAAGAGAAACTTCTGCTCCTGCCCAATTTAGAGTTCCCATCGTTGCATCAAGTTCGACATAATAAGAATGCCCTGCTTCAATATCAACAGGAGCAGCCGCTAAAACAAAAGGAACTAGAGTTAGAACTACTAAAAACATAAAAGTTATTTTGAAGTAGTTATTTAGTTTCATTTTGTTAAAGATATAACTCCATTTTCTAATTTTAAGTATTCATCTCCCTCGACATAGTATATTGATTTTATTTGTTCTCCTTCAAATTCTTCCAGAGTAATTTCTATATTGTAATAATGAATATCTCCATCGTGGTGTATTTTTACATTACATTTTTTTTCAATTACTGTTTCGGGAGGTAGTGATGAAGGCAGAATTATTGCATCTTCTGGAAGATAATCTTGTATAGTTGTTTCTTTACAAATTACATCCTTGTAAACAGGGACAAACTCATATTCTAGTATGAAATCTTTACTTTGATATGGACCTAAGACGATTGGTAACACTGGTTGCGCAGATTGAATCGTACCAACAGAACTTATTGATAAAGAAATATATTCATTCAAATAAACTTCAGGTATTAAGTCAGGATAATCAGATAGCACAATTGTTGAGTTTATTGTTTTGTTTTTTATATTACTAACATGTATCTCTTGATACATTATAACAGGTTCTCCAATCGTTACTTGTAGTTGATGTATAGTGCCTATTTGAACATCTAAACTGTTTGTAGAAATAGTTGTGGGATCCTCTCCCATTACTAAAGGGAATGAAGTTAAAAGAAGCATAATAATTAGTGAAGTTATTAAAAATCGCCGAATAAAGTCGCTTCTAAGTAAATTTGTCATCCTGCGCCTCTTTTTTAGTAAAGTTAACATTCTATCTGCCTTTTTTCGTTTATAAATATGTTGTTACCACTATCTAAGGGAGTTCTACAATCCAGTCGTTTAATAAACGTCATCAATTCGTCTAACTGCATTTGTTCCTCCTGTTACATTTTGTAGTACGGTTGGTATTTTTATTTCAAAGTCATATGTTCCATAAGCACCCGCTGCTTCAGCATTTATCTCAGTTACAAACACTAAATCTTGAGTTCCATTAAAACCAACTCCATCCGCACTATCATACATTACCGCAGTTATGAAATTAGTTGAGTTGGTTGAAAGAACGTAAGGTACATTATTTACTGTTCGACCATCGACAACAATTGTTTTCATTTGATCAGCAATACCATTATTATTAACATCATAAGTTTTACTTATTGAATCTAGGAATCCTTGAACACCTAATGCCATATCGGCATATATGAAAGTGTTAGCTTCTAGAGGTTCTAGATCATCAAGACTATAATTTGCATCAGCATCAGAGTAATAAGCAACACCCATAGGAATAGTTCCGTTCCAAACCATCACATCTCCTTTTGGAGATGCAGTTAAAACAAAGTCATAATCATAATCACCATAAAGAGTGTGCCAAATACTTACAGTATAATTTTCAGTTCTATTGTTGTCCAATTCATTCTCTTCTGTTACATTATCTTCCGCATCTGCGTAAGCATCAAAAATATATGTTCCCAGTTTTGCAATCCACGTAAAGTTAACATCCATTTCACTAAATGCACTTAAATTCAGATGAGTATAATTTAATGTTTGAACTTGAGTTACTGTTCCATTAAAGAAACTTATGTTTAATTGAACGGTGAAGTTTTTAGCATCTAATTCTCCTGAGTTATTCACTCGTAAATTTATAGTAACATTTTGTCCTTCAATTATATTTGCAGGATCAAATATTATATCTTGAACTGTTAAGTTGTAAGCATTTCTTTTTTTAATTGTGAAATTAGTCCAAGCAGTATCATTAATATTACCACTAGTATCATTTGCAAAGAATTGTACATGATATGGTCCAATCCAAGTAGTTCTATTAAATGTTCCATTATATATTTCTCCTCCTTGGTGTTCTAATTCTAACCATTCCCAAGTTCCATTCCAAGAGATATTCGCAAATACTTTATCAACAGCAACATTATCAGTAACATTTGCTTGTATTGTCACATTTAGTGTTTCATTAATAGTGTCATTTAATATTGGTAAGACTGCAATAACATCCGGATTAGTAATATCTAATACATCTAAGAAGTAAGATATCATAACGCTTCTATAATTTATGTTTCCTAAGTAAATTGCAGTGATGTTATATAATCCTGGTTGGTGTTGTGAAATATTTGTTACAGGACTACTGCTATTTGCAATTAAAGATCCATTCTTATAAATTTGAACGTTTTGTGGGAAACTTGGTTTTTGTAATATTGCAGTTATGTTAAAGTCAGTATCTTCATTAACTGTATAATTATCTTCAGTTCCATTTAAGTATAAGTGCATTATGCTTGTTGCTCTTTGTATTTCAAAGTTGCCTGTTACATTAATTGCCCAATTATCAGGAACACTAGTATCATTAGCATATATGAAATAAGTATAATTTCCTGCATTGTAATCTGTTGTGTTAAATTCATAACTATAAATATCTCCAACATTAGTCATCGTATGATTTAATCCTTCAATCTCTACCCAAACACCACTAACATTAACATTATCAGTTACATTAGCAAAGATAGTGATGTTGTTCTCATATTCAGTACTATTTGGACTTGCATTATAATTGTTTATTACTGGAGGTGTTGAGTCTCTTACTATAAAATAAGCCATTTGAGTATTATTTATATTTCCAGTTGTATCGTTTGCGATAAAAGTAATATTGTAAAGACCAATAAAACTAGTATTACTGAAAGTGAAATTGTAAATATCGCCAATATTTGATAAAATTACAATTTCAAATTCTAAACCGTTGTGCCAGCTTACATTAGCAAGAACAGTATCAACAGCAACATTATCAGTAACGTTAAGTTCTAAGGTGATATTATCTAATTCGTTTATTATGGTTCCATTTATTGGAAGTAATACTGTCACATTTGGATTTGTGGTGTCATTAATTTGCATGAAGTAAGTTACATTACTTCCAGTGTAGTTTTCGTTTCCAACATAAACAGCAGTCACATTATAATATCCTGGTTGGAAAGTGGTGGTATTCGTTACAGGACTACTTCCATTACCGCTAAGTGTTCCATTGATGTAAAGTTGGATAAACTCCGAAGGCAGTGGTGGGATGTTTAGCACAGATGTAATGTTCAAAAGAACATCTTCGTTAATGCTGTAGTCGCCTTCGAAGCCATCCAAGAAAAGATGGATGTCTGAAATTGCTTTTATAATTGTAAAATTACCAGTTTGTGAAATAGCCCAGTTATCAGGGACACTAGTATCATTAGCATAAATTGTGTAATTGTAAGTTCCAGGAACAGTAATGTTTGTATTGAATGTAAATCTGTAAATCTGATCACTAATATTTTGCATACTATAGTTAATTCCTAAAATTTCAACTAGAACAGAACTAACCATAACGTTATCAGTTACGTTAGCAAAAATAGTAATGTTTTCATTGTAATAATTAGTTTGAGGTGTTGCATTATAGTCGTTAATTACTGGAGCAATACTATCTCTAACCGTAAAGTTTGTAGTTACAGTATTATTAACATT
>JAFGOT010000013.1 GCA_016926395.1 Candidatus Woesearchaeota archaeon | reverse complement strand
TTAATTGTACCAAATCGCTGGCGCGATGGCTAGCGAACATTCTTGTTTCTTAAATCTTTCTCACCACTGAAATTACATAATAAAAAATAGTGGCGGTTTTTACTTCTATGTTATATTGTTAAGTTCTCACTCAATAACAGCACACATAGGATTAAAACCACTCACTATTATGACTATTATAATATTTAAACCGAAAACTAACAACTTCATATTTTCTTTTTCTTTAGTTCGTGGTCCTCCATGTACTGTTTTATCTTATTCAAACCCTTTAAAACACTACATCCTAGGAGGATTTTACTATGCAAAAATATTTAGAAAATTTTGTTCAAATGATTTCTCTTCGTGGTCTTACTGACCATACAATTAAATCTTATTCCACTTATATACGCGCTTATCTTGATTACTTAGATACTGTTCTTCTTAAAAACCCTGAAGATGTTTCTTGGCAAGAACTTCGTGACTTTATTATCTATATTCAGAATGAACGTTCTTTATCTGATCGCACAATTAATGCTACTATCTCACAACTTCGTTTTTTTACTTTATACGTTCTTCATCAATCATGGGATCCTTATCAACTACCTACTCGTAAGTTTGACGTTTATCTTCCTTTTGTCCCTTCAAAACTTGAAGTAGCCACTTTTATCTCTTCATTAACAGATTTAAAACAAAAAGCAATGGTTTCACTTATGTATTCTGGAGGTCTTCGTATTGGTGAAGTTTGTCGTCTTAAATGTTGTGACATCGATCGTCAAAACATGCGTATTTACATCTCTAAGTGTAAAAACAGATCAGCACGTTTTGTTAATCTTTCGCCTAAACTTTTACCTTTACTCGAAGAATACTGGCGTACATGTGGCAAACCTAAAGTATATCTTTTTCCTAAACAGCGTAAATCTGATGTAGAAAGACCTATTGATTCCTTTTATCTTCCTCGTCATATTCAAGCCCATGAGGAACGTCTTGGTTGGGAGCGCCGTTTATCTTGCCACTCATTTCGTCATGCTTTTGGAACTCATCTTTATGAAAGCGGAACGGATTTATTAACCATTAAAACCTTGCTTGGTCACAAATCTTTACTCTCAACAACTATCTATATTCAACTAGCGACTACTATTACTTCTAATGTTAAGAGTCCTTTGGATTCTTTAGAGGATTTGGATCATGTATAAAATCCAAGAAATCTTTACTACCTCTTATTCAGATTTTTCCAGAGATTTCAATCCTACCATGGTTCAGCAAAAAGCTGCACTTTCCATTATAAACTGTAAATCAAGCACTCTTGGTTGTAATATTTCTCGTTGTCTTGACTGTGGACACTCTGAAACTCACAATAATTCTTGTCGTAATAGAAACTGTCCTTGTTGTCAAGGTATTCTAAAAGAACTGTGGATTGATGCAAGAAAAGCCGAAGTTATTGACGCCTCCTATTTTCATGCCGTTTTTACTCTACCAGCGGAATTAAATCCACTTATTTATGCTAATCAAGCATCTCTATATGCCTTGATGCACCAATGTGCTTCAAAAACCTTGTTAGAGTTATCTTCTGATCAAAAGTATTTAGGTGCAACACCAGGTATAATTCAGGTCCTTCACACTTGGGGACAGGAGATGAACTATCACCCTCATATTCATTGTATTATTTCTGGGGCTGGCTTAACTCATGCTAAACAGTTAAAGAAAAGTAGTAGCAAGTTTTTTATTCCTGTTAAAGTTCTTGGTAATGTCTTTCGTGGTAAATTTCTTGAAGGGCTTCAAAAACTTTTTGTTAAAAATAAACTTCATTTTTCATCTAGTTGTTCCATCCTCCAAAATTCATATGCTTGGTCAGAATTTAGAGATTCTCTTTATAAGAAAACTTGGATTCCTTACATTAAAGAAACATTCAATGGTTTTGGTAATGCTATTGATTACCTTGGTCGTTATACTCATCGTATTGCCATCAGCAACTCACGTGTGACTTCAATAACTGATTCGGAGGTAACCTTTACAGCTAATGATTATAAAACTGGTAAAAAGAAAAATGTTACGATTCTACACAAAGAATTCATTCGACGTTTTCTTATGCATGTACTACCATCCGGCTTTCAAAAAATCCGTTATTACGGTTTCTTAAATAATCGTAGTAAGAAGAAGAATCTAATACTACTTGCTAAACTTACTAACAAAGAATTATTTAAATCTTTATTTACCTCAATGTCCAATGAAGAGATACTTCTTTCTCTTTGGGGCATTAACACCAAACAATGTAACAAATGCGGTAACAACTCCATGCGTCATGCAGGTAAGCTTTTTCATCAACTGAATTAAATGTAGTTAATTTCATAGTCTTGTTTTTTTAGTCTTTTCATAAGACTTATTTAAGGTACCCTTAAAATCGGTTTTGTGTAGATTTTCTCTTACAAATGAACGTTCACGATTCAATCGCAATAGAAGTATTTGAAAAAAGAAGAAAGAGAAAACCATTCAATTCCCATATACTGACTAAACTTCCGCGAATTGGTACAATAGCGAAGAATCATATTTAGAACAATTAGAGTCTTTCTCTAGCTGTTCTTTTTTGATTGTTCTAAAAATGATACTTCACTTAAGAATTATA
>JAFGOT010000012.1 GCA_016926395.1 Candidatus Woesearchaeota archaeon | reverse complement strand
ATGGCTATGGGTCTTTATATGATTGTTTCTTCTGTTCAAGATTTTGCATTTGGATTTGCAGTTCTTGGTGTTGGAGCGATTATTATGATTGTATTTGCTATGGTCTTGGTAAGAGAGTTCAATTTCTTACAACAATAGTTTGATGCTTTTTTAGCATCTTTTTTTTATTCAAATTAATAGAATTATTCAAACTAAATGTGCTTTGAATGTTTTGTTTGACTATAATTCTTTATTTGTGCCAAAAATGTATTTCATTTTTGAGCATTCTTAGGTGTGAACAATGAATAATAAAGGTTTTGAGCTTTCTATTAATATGTTGGTTGTAATAATTCTTGGCATTGCGATGCTTGGGGTTGGTATGAATTTATTCTATAATGCTTTTGATAAAACTCAAGACTTGAGATCTAATGTTGATTCTCAAACACAAGCAAGACTTAATGCCCTTCTTGATGATGGTTCGATTGTTGTTATTCCTCAAAAAACTATTGAAGGAAAGCGTGGTGAAATGGCTGAGTTTTCTTTAGGTATTACAAATATTCATCCTGAGCCAAAAAATTTTACTGTTCATGTAACTTACGGTGGAAGCAGCGCGTATCCTACTGGTGAGAGTTGTTATCCGATGATTACTAGTGGCTGTGATCCTTTTGATCCTTTTGACTTTATGAAAAAAGGAGACTTTAACAAATTTTCAATTTGTGAGAATGCTGGTGATTTAGAAAAATGTGCTTCCGATTGGGTTATTATTCCTATTACTGATGTTGATTCTGCTGCGCCTGGAGTTCAATTCGAATTAGATCCTAATGATAGAAAATTTATGCCTATTGGAGTTAATATTCCTAAAGATAAAAAAGTTCTTGGCGGTCAATACATTTTTAATGTTGATATTTGTTTGGGTAATCAATGTGAAGCTACTCCTAGTGGTTGCACAACTAATGGTGCGGAATCTTGTCGAATAAGTGAAGAAACTCGTTATGATGCGCGTCAAAAGGTTGTTATTAATATTTGAGGTTAAAGCTGATGAAGGCTAATGAGCAATTTTCACTTGGAGCCTTATTTCTTAATATTATTTTATTTGCTGGAAAACTTTTTGCTGGTCTTATAAGTAATAGTGTTGCTTTAATCAGTGATGCATTAGAATCCTTAGGTGATATTTTAACCTCTGTTGGTATTTTGATTGCTGTTAGAACTGGAAATAAACCTGCTGATAAGTGTCATCCTTTTGGACATCATAGGGCTGAACCCTTGGCGGGTTTTATTGTTGCGATGTTTACTGCAATTATTGGTTTTCAAGTTGTAGTCCTTGGTTTTAGACGTTTCTTTAAACCTGCTCAAACTCACATAACCTTTATTGTTTTATTCATTGTTATTGTTGCGATGCTTGTTAAACTTGTTATGTATTTTGTTTTCTTAAATAAAGGAAAGAAACTAAACAGCCCCGCTCTTACTGCTTTAGGTATTGATGCAAGAAATGATGTTGTTAGGTCTATTATTATTTTGGCTGCTGTAATTTCAACGGAGTTTGGTGTTTTCTGGTTTGAGAGTGTTGTTGCAATCAGTCTTGGTGCAATGTTATTTCATTCGGCTTATTTTCTTGGAATTAAAAATGTTGATATGCTTATGGGAAAAGCTCCTTCTAAAAGATTTTTAGATCATGTTAAGCGTGAAGCAAAAAAGTTTCCAAATGTTCTGGGCGTTGGTGATATTAGGGCTCATTATGCTGGTAATTCTATTAATCTTGAAATTGTTGTTATGATGAATCCTTTAATGACTGTTAAGAAATCTCATGATGTTGCTTCAAAATTAAGGGATAAGATTCAAGAACACCCTGAAATCAATCGAGTTTTTGTTCATATTGACCCTGCAAGCAATAAGTCTAAATAAGGTTTATAAAGAATTCTTCATTTTGTATTTGCTATGGGAGTTAATTTCTGGAAAATAGTGGATTCTGTCATTTCTCAATCAGATATTGTTCTGATGGTAATTGATGCACGTTTACCCGAACAAACTCGTAATTCTGAAATTGAACGTAAAGTTAAAGCTAGCGGTAAGACTCTCATTACTGTTATTAACAAAGCAGATCTTGTAGATAAGGATTTACTAGAGCCTTACAAGAAAAAGTTTGCTCCATGTGTTTTTGTTTCTGCTCATAAATTTTATGGGATGACTTTACTTCGTAGGATGATTCTTCGTTTTGCAGAGGTTGAGCCTGTTACTGTTGGAGTGGTTGGTTATCCTAATACTGGGAAATCAAGTGTTATTAATGCTCTTAAGGGTCGTGGAAGTGCTCCTACTGCTCCTGTAAGTGGTTATACTAAGGGAAAACAGAATATTAAAATTGACAACAAGATTAAGGTTATTGATACTCCTGGTGTTCTAGCTAGTGATGATAACAAACTTTCTGAGAAATTAACCATTACTGCTTCTTCAACACAAACTAAAGATCCTGAAGGTGCCGTTTATGAACTTCTTGTAATTCATAGAGAACCTGTTCTTTTCTATTATGGAATTACTGATGAGAATCAAAGTGAAGAGGATTTATTAGAACTTATTGCTCTTAAACTTAATAGAAAAATTAGTGGCGGTCATGCTGATACCCTAACTACTGCTAAGATTATTCTAAAAGATTGGCAACAAGGAAAAATTCAACTATAACTAAATTCCTTTTGTAAGTTCTAGAATTGCACTTTTTTGATTGTCGGCTTTTGTAACTCCGCTTGCAACTAACACTCCCATCGCGCCAAGTTCTATTGCTTTTTTTACATCATCAGAATTCTTAACTCCTGCTCCGCAAAGAACTGGAATTTTGTCACTTACAGATTTTACTGCTTCGACACTTTTTTTCACAATATTTGGGTTTGCCCTCGTTACAGAAACATCTCCTCCAATTAATTTTGGAGGTTCGATTGCGATAATATCTGGATTTAGTTTTGCAACTCGTTTAGCTTCTCGTGCATTTTTTACACAAACAACACTAACCATTTCTGCTTCTGCAAGAAGTGCGACTGTTTGCATTATTTGTTTAAATGAAATTCTATTTTCACTGTGGTTTACAAGACAGCCCATTGCTCCGTTTTCTTTTAACGATTTTATATTTATTTTTCCTGTATGTCCGCCTGCTTCAAAAACATCTACGTGTTGCGCAAATACTGGTAATTTATTTTTTGAACAAGCATTTATGTCTGGAGCTTGAGCACAAACTATTATGCTTTTTTTTGTTTTTTTGGATATGTCAGCACAGTCTTTTGTTAGTTTGACTGCATCAATTCCTGATGCTTGATTGTATGTTTTGAAATTAATTATTATAGTTGGGACTTCTATCATTTTTTTTCCTCCGAAAAAAATTGATGTTGAATTTATTCAACATATCATTTTATTCTCATTTATTTGTGTTTGTTGAGTTGTTTTCCATTTCCGAAAAATGTTTTTTTCTTTACAGTGTGTGTTGGAAATAATTCGTTACTAACTTGCCTGACGTCTTCAACACTATATACTGCATTCGGGTTGTGTTTTTTTATTATCTTGATTGTTTCTTCAAGTTCACTTGAATGAATGTTGGTGTATAACATACTTCCTTCGTGATTTTTGTATTGTGTTTTTGTTATGGTGATATTGTATCCTTCTTTTTCAAGATTCTTTACTAATTTGGTGCTATCTTGTTGCGTCATTATCCTAATAATAACATTTGTCATTGACATTTTTTCAGACAATGTTATTCCTACGTAATTTCCTGCAGCAAATCCTAGTCCATATGCAATAAACCATAGTGGATTATTCATTTCAACTATTACTTGTCGCACAACAACGATCCATGTCATAACTTCAAAGAAACCAATTAATGGAGCTATTTTTTTTAAACCTCTATTAACTGCGATAATTCTCATTGTTCCAAGAGTCATATCTATTATTCTTGCGCAGAAAATAATTAAGGGCATTATAACCCAGTTAAACCAATCCATTTATACTTGCCTCAAACACGCTTTATTGTTTAAAATATTTGTTTTATTTTTTATAAAACCTTTTATTTTATAAATGATTAATTTCTTCGTCAAATTTATGGCTTTTAGAGGAAAGAAAGTTTATGGCGAGTCACGTCAAAATGTTTGTGCTTTTTGTGGAGATACTTCAACCACTAACAATTCTCAAGGCGTACCTGTTTGTAATGTTCATAAGACTCAAGAACTTCTAGATTTAAAATGTATTTGTGGTGATTGGGTTGATATTAAGATTGGTAAATACGGACCTTTTTTTATCTGTATGAAGTGTGGTCCCCAGAATTTTAATAAGATTTTGGATTTGAATGGTTATCCTTTAAAGAGTATTGATTCTTTATGATTTTTTGTGCTGCCAACGGCGCACTTACTTAGTCGATTTTGGTCCAGCTTTTGTGTGAAAAGATGGCTCGGAAGTTTAATAAGATTTTGGATTTGAATGGTTATCCTTTAAAGAGTATTGATTCTTTATGATTTTTTATTTTTTTTATTAGGTAACCAGTAATATTTTATCAAAACAAAACTTGCAACTATTACCATTGCTAAACTTAGTACTTGCCCTGTACTTAATATTCCAAAAAACCAAAGAACATCATCTCGCCAAAAATTAGTAATTATTCTAAGAATACCATACAGAAGTATGAAGACCCATGTTTTAAATCCTGCTTTGTACCTGTTGGTTTTTCTCTCAGTGCTTTCAATAAACATTAAAACAGAACCTATGAATAAATTTTTTATTGCTTCATATAATTGTGATGGGTGACGATAACCATCGCAAAGAGGTGGATTGTGTAAATTTACTGCCCATGAAACGCTTGTCGGTCTTCCGCATAATTCTGCATTTACAAAATTTGCAATTCTACCAAAAAATAATGTGAATGCCGCAATCATAACTGCGTTATCTGTCACTTCATATGTTGAAATATTTTTATGTTTTCTTCTAAATAACCATATTGCTCCTAAGAATCCTAGTATTCCTCCATGAATACTCATCCCCCCTTGCCTTATTAAAAACACTTGTAATGGGTGGTGTATCAAAACACTTGGCTGGAAAAAAATAAATTCTCCTAATCTCCCACCAATTATTCCTCCAATGATTACATAAATCATCAGTGTATCTACTTGGTCAAGCGTCAAATCCAATCTTTTACTTTTTGCTTGATATCTAAAATAGAAATATGCTGCTAAAAATCCTACTGCATAAACCATTCCATAATAATATAGTTTAAATCCGAATATGTTTATGTATGGTATTATAAAAAAGTCAAACATGAGTTAAGTAATTTTCTTTATTCCTTTTAATATTTGCTATGTTTACATTTTCTTTTGATAAAAATATGTAGGCAAAAAAACAAACATTTTTAAATGATAATTGTTAAAGTTTGTTTACAAAGAAGAAACTTCGCGGATAAAGAAGTTTATTTTTAAGTTGGGGGATTACATAGATGGGGACTATTGCAAAAGATACACCATTGGCTGAGATAACTTTGCGTAAATATGAGAAACCCAGTTCTTTTTCTGGGCGAGAGCTTGTTCGTAAGTTATGTCTTACTCTTGGTTTATTGCAACCTGGAGATTCACGTGATGTGGTCGTTGATGTGTTGCATGTCATGCTTAAAAACAAAGGTCCTTTGTCAAGTAAAGACGTCGAGGAGATGGTTGTAGAAAACCGTAAAGAACACGGCGTTCCTTTGCTTGGTATAGCGCCATCTAACATACGGCGTCAATTGCTAAGATGTCGTGAACTTTTCTTAATTGAAAAGGTCAAAGCACAATACCGAATAACTGAGAATGGAACATTTTCAGAAATCTTCACCAACGTTTTGGAAAGATATTATTTGCATTCAATCATTGAAAGAACTCGTGAATACATGGAAAGCATCGATAGAGAATTCCTTCATTAACATCCTGGTTACACACCTTGTTTCTGACTTCGGTCAGATTTGGTGTTATCGCGAATTTGTTCGCAACTCAAAAGTTTTTATAGATTTTTGTTGTATTGCTTTTGCAATGCTCAAAAGTTTGTTTAAACTTTTGCTGTTCGTTGGGGGTCAATAACAACGGTTAATACCGATGGGGATGTGCGCTGTGTTTTTAGCACATCCTCGTTTTTTTTCAAGTCTTCTATTTTATTTGAACAAAGAATGATTATTTTTTAGATTTGGATTTCTTATTTTTATTTTTTTCAAACTCTTCAATTTCTATTCTTGTTCTCGACATAAAAACTGATGCTATTCCCCAAAGAGGGATTAGCCATAAAGGAATTATGAATGTCGGGTTTGTATATGTCCATGAACCAAGTATTATTGCAAAAACTTCAGATCCTGCACCTGCTATTGAACAAATAGCAAATAATTTTCTTTCAGATCTGGTTGATTTGTAAAGAAGAATTATGCTAACACCAATCATTGCGATTAAGGCTAACCATTGCCAAGGCCATAATAATGCTGCAACTAATAATGATAAAATTGCAGATATTCCTGTTAATATTCTTTTCATATATTTATTTTTATGTTTGTTAATTTATATATTTATTCCAAAGCCTTATAAAATTATTCTGATTGTCTTTTCACTATGAAAACGTGTGTGGTAGCTTATGGGGGGAGTATTGTTATTCCTGGTGATGCTTATGATCAAAGAGCGATGACTGAACTTTCAGATATATTGCGAGAATATCAAGACCTGAGGTTTGTTCTTATAATTGGCGGTGGAAAACTTTGCCGTAGAGTGACTAGTTCTATTCGTCCACTTTTAGTTGATGCTAATCTCTCTTCTTGTGAAATTGATGTTGCTAATGATGAAGTGGGCATTGCAATTACTAAAGTTAATGCAAGAAAAGTAATTTCTTCACTTATTGAATATCTTGGTGATGATATTGTTTATGGGGAGTATATTGATAATCCTGAGATAATTCCTAACACAAAACATAGGGTGTTTATTGCTAGTGGTTTTAAACCAGGTGTTACGACTGATTTTTGCATGATGCGTTTAGCTCAGAACTTTGGTGCAGAAACTGCTTATAAAATATCTAATTTTCCTGTTGTGTTAAATGTTAAACCGACTGAGTTTAATTCTGTTTTGGTTGATACCTATGAAAACATATCTGGTATTTCTTGGCAAGGAATTGTTGATTTAGTTGGTGATACTTTTATTCCTGGAGGAAATTATCCTATGGACCCTCCTGCGGCTAAATTAGGTCTTGAGATTTCTCAAAAAATAAATAATTTCACTCTTTATGTTGGCCAAAAAGAAGAGTTTGAAAAAATGTTAAAACAAACTGAATTTATTGGAACGGTGATAAGAAATGGATAAGATACGAGGATTTGAATTAGTTAGTAGGGTTGAAGGTAATTCTGATTATAAGTTGCCTGTTAGAGGTACGAAAAATGCTGCTGCGTACGATTTTTTTTCTCCTATAAGTTTTATAATTAAACCTGGTGAAAAAATATCTATTCAAACTGGTATTAAATCTTATTTTCAAGCAGATGAAGGTTTATATATAATTACTCGAAGTGGCAATGGTGCTAAACGTCGAGTAACTTTGGCAAATAATGTTGGTTTGGTTGATGCTGATTATTACAATAACTCGGGTAATGAAGGCGAAATTATTTTAGTTTTAGTTAATGATGGGAATTTGGATTTTGCTGTTGAAAAAGGCGATCGTATTGCTCAATGTTGGTTTCAGAAAGTTCTTTTTGCTGATGATGATAAAACAATTGGGACTAGATCTGGGGGGCTTGGCTCTACTGGAATGAAATAAGATTTATATACTTCAAAGTATATTATTTTGTATATTGATTACTAGGTGAAAATCATGGTTAAAAAAACTACAAAAAAAACAACTAAAAAGACTGCTAAGAAATCCATACCAAAAGATTCTATTAGTCTAAATGAGAATCCTATTCCAAAAACTAAAACGACTACTAAAAAAATACCTTCGACTGCTCTTGCAGGTATAATTTTAGGCGGACTTTCATTCTTATTTATTTGGCTTCCGTTCTTTGGTTTAATTCTGGCTGTTTTAGGATTAACATTTGGGATTTTAGGTATTAAAGACTCTGCTAATTATGAAACTGGTAAAGGTTTAAGCATTGGAGCTATTGTCATCTCTAGTATTGTTCTAATGGTTCAATTATTTTTGATTCTGGCTCTTTCAGTTGCATTAAGTGCTGTTAATGTTGCAGACACTTTCGAAGGTGCTTGTGTTATTAATGATTCGAATGTTCATTGTGATAACCTTTCATTCTCTCTTGATGGCTCTACTTTTAATGTGAATGTGGATGCTGGCGAGGATAGTTTGAATTTAGTGACTGTTAACGCAACCGGTCGATAAGTTTTTATTTTCATTTCTTTTTATTTAGTCGGAATTTTGCAAATACTTTGCTTAAAACTCCCTAAATGTCCCATAAATTTATTAATTTTCGAGGATTTTATTTCTTTATGATTAACGAATACCCTCTTTATGAGCCTGATGATGATAGTTTTTTGCTAGTTGAGGCTTTAGAAACTGAAATACAAGCTTTGAAGAAAACAAGGGTTAAACTCTCCACATTAAACATTTTAGATATGGGTGCTGGTAGTGGGGTTATTGGAGAAAGTGCTCTTAAAAAAGGTTTAAACGTCACTTTTGTCGATGTTAATCCTGTTGCTATTGATTTTATGAATAATAAATTTTCTAAGAAAAAAAACGCTTTAGTTATCCAGTCCAATTTGTTTGAAAAAGTTCCTGTAAAAAAATTTGATTTAATTACCTTTAATACGCCTTATCTTCCAGATGATGAAGATTTTCATGATTTAGCTTTGCATGGTGGCCCAAGTGGTTATGAAGTTACTTTAAGATTTCTTGATGATGTTTTGGATTATTTAGCAGATAATGGAACTCTTATTTTTCTTATTAGTTCTCTCACTCATCCTGATATCGTTGAAGCGCAGCTTTACAAACTTAATCTCGATTACAAAATTGTTGGTAGAAAAAAACTTTTCTTCGAAGAACTTCTAGTTTATAGAGTGGTGCGACGATGACTGAATACAAAGAAAGTATTGATATTAATTCTTACACTAAGTTATTGCCTGACTCTTATCAAGAAGTTTCTGTTCTTTCTTTTGGGAAACGAGGGATTGTTCTTAAAGCTAAAAAAAATGACTTGGATGTTGCAATAAAATTATGTCGACCTGAATCTAAAGCTAGAAATGCAATTCTTATGGAAGCCAAATATCTTGGAGAGGTTAATAAATTAGGTGTTGGTCCAAAAATTATTGAGTTTAGCGAACATTTTGTTGTTATGGAATACATCGAAGGGTTGCGTATTGATGAGTGGCTGCTAAATTCAACTAAAGAAGAAACTCTTGGAATGTTATCGGTTTTGTTTCATCAATTATTTTCTCTTGACAAAGCAGGAATAAATAAGTCTGAGATGACAAATCCTTACAAACATATCATTGTAAAAAAAGATTTAATTCCTGTTATGATTGATTTTGAACGTGCTAGATTTAATCCTAAGCCTCAAAACATCACTCAGTTTGCACAATATTTAACAGGTGGAAATATTCTTCCAATTCTTCAAGAAAAAAACATTTTACTAGATGTTGATAAGTTCAAGAATATTATTCAATCTTATTCTAAGAATAAAGAAGTTATAGATATTATTTCGTATATTTAAGGTATGAGTGTTAATCCGACCACATAAACAATAAATAACAAATACATTAAAAGAAGAACTATTCCGTCTCTTTTCTCAAGTAAATAATTTCTTAAGAAATAAAGTGATATTATTGTTGCTCCAAATAATCCAAAAATTATTTCCATGTGTGCAAAATCAATTCTGATTGGTCCGCTGTAAAAATAAGCAATTAGTAGCGGGATTGAAAGTCCAACTAAAATATCAAATATATTTGATCCAAACACGTTGCTCGTTGCATCATCAATGTCGCCTTTTCTTGCATTAACAACACTTACCACTGTATCGGGTATGGATGTTGCTGCTGCAATTATTGTAAAGGATATTATTATTGGATGGATTCCCACTGCTTGTGAAAAAACAATTGCTTGTTCGGTTAAGAAATAAGTTGCAAAGCCCATAATTATCATCGTTACTATTGCTACTATTATGTTTTTACCTAGGTGGATTTCTTTGCTTATTTTTTCTTCAATTGTTTTGATTTGTTTTTTATTTCTGTGTGCTTTAGTATCTTTAATTATGTCCTTTAGATACCAGATGTATATTAAAATAAATATTAATGGAATTGAAAGGCCCCACATTTTTGTTGATACTAATGCTGTTACTAATGCAAACACTGCAATAAGATAAAATAATGCATCTCGATTAAATATTTCTTGACTTACTTTGAACGCTTTAGGTGCAACTAGTACTGCTATTCCTGGAATTACTAATAAATTAAACAAAGCGCTTCCTGCTATTGTTCCAATTCCAACTTCAAATTGATGAAATGAAATTACTGAGAAAACAGCCACCATTAATTCTGGAAAAGAACTTGCTATTGCATCAAATGTTGCTCCTTTTACGCTTCTTGGTAGTTTTAGATAATCTCCTATGTTTGATGATGCACTTGCAAATCTATCTCCAACTTTCCATATTATGATGCTGCAAAAGATTATTATTCCAAGAGCTAAAATCGCTGACATTGGTTTAAACTTAGAATTCTTTTTTTATAAATTTATTGTCTTGTATTTTTTGAGAATCAGGAAATAATTCTGGATATTCTTCTTTTAGTTGTCCATCAATATCTGTTATTGTTAAGTATGATTCATCGACAAGAGTTACTTGACCACTGATCTGATTTACTGCACCAATTATTGCACTATAACACGTGTTAAGGCCACTGCTGTTAACTACGTATGGACTGTCGGCGCTAATTCTTAGGTCATCAACATCTCCTTGGAAATCTCCTTTGTTTGCAGCTTCCACCAGTTCATCAAGGTAATGCGGTCCTTGATAGCTAACTCTTGATTTATATCCATTAAACATTATTTCACTATCGCTTAAATTTCTGTAATTTGATAGAATCTTAATTTAGATTATAAATCTTTTTGAGAGTTCAAATATATATTTTGAAGTGTTAGTTATTTAGAATTAGAAAAACAAAATGAAAAATTAAAAGAAACTAATCACGTTTCTTTTTTTTGATCTTCTTAATTTCTTTTTCAAGTTCAAGTTTTTCAAGAAGTTCTTTGTAACGATTTCTGATTGTAACTTCTGTTACGCCTGCAACATCTGCTACTTCTCTTTGTGTTCGTTTTTCACCATTAATCAAAGCTGCTACGTAAAGTGCTGCTGCTGCGATTCCTGTTGGACCACGGCCACTTGTTAACTCTACTGATTGTGCTTGCTCAATTATTTCTACGCTTTTACTTTGTGTTTCTGCACTTAGCTTTAATGCGCTTGCAAATCTTGCAATATAATCGGCTGGATTACTTGGTAGGATTTTGATTCCTAGTTCTCGAGTTATGAAACGGTATGTTCGACCAATTTCTTTTTTCTCAATTCCACTAGCTTCAGACAATTCGTCAAGTGTTCTTGGAACATCGTGTCGTCGACAAGCAGCATATAGTGCTCCTGCAACAACGCTTTCCATACTTCGTCCACGAACCAATCCTTTTTGAACTGCCAGTGTATAAATTCTACTAGCTTCTTCTTCAACAGAACCTGGTAGTCTTAAGTAACTTGATACTCTTTTTAATTCAGAAAGTGCTAATTTTAGGTTTCTTTCAATAGCTGTTGAAATTCTTTGTTGCCATTTTCGTAGCCTAAAGAATTTATTTTTAGTTTTTCCACCGAATTTGTATAGGTCTGCCTTACGACCAACGTCAGTACCTAAACCTTGATCAAATTGAGTGTAAGTCATTGGAGCTCCTGTTCGTCTTTTTCGAGCAGCAGCTTCGCTATCAAATTCTCTCCATTCTTGGTCGAAATCGACCATTTTTTCTTCGATTACAAGTCCACAATTCCGGCAAGTGATTTCTCCTTTTTCTTTGTTATAAGAAAGATCCAAACTACCACATTCTGGACAACGTTTGATAAAAGATGGCATATCTTCTTCCCCCCTCTTGTAGAAGCGCGCCAACGTGCGTTCTATAATATATAAACAACCAGGTGAGAACTTATTTATAAACTTTTGCTTTTTTAAGGGTTTTTATTTATAAAGGTTGCTAAATTATTATAAATAAATTCGTGACTTTTTGATTTAATCATTCTTTCGTAGTTTTCTAAAATTCTTTTTTTGTTTGTTATTTTTATTTTTTTATTGTGATTTTATTGCGTGTTATTTTCGCAATGTTTAAAAACAACTTTGCTTAAAAACATGTTAGGTGTTATATTCGTGTTAAAAAAAAGAGGTCAGACCTGGTCTTTTGACTTGGTCATTGCAGTTATTCTTTTCATCGTTGTAGTTGCAGTTTTCTATGCATTCCTTGCAAACAGAAATACTAATACGGGGGCGCAAGAACAACAAGACTACGCAAAAGCTGTTAGTACAAAATTAGTTTGTGATGCAGCAGAATCTAGTCCTTACTGTTTTATTGAACAAGGTAATATTATTGAAGAAAAATTACAAGAATTGCCTGACTTTAGTTATGAATCTATTCGTTCTGATATGGGAATACAAGGGGATTTTTGTGTCTACATGGTTGTAGTTGATGAAAATGGTGTAGAAAGAATTGTACCTTTCGATGATGGTACTGGTAATCAATACGCTGGTGTTGGAAGTCCTGAATTCGAATTGAGTGAAAACATTGCATGTAATCATCAATTTACTTGAGGTTAATAGATGGACTTTATTACTTATACTTTATCTGCTTTGATTGCACTTTCAGGAGTTGTAGTTGGATCCTATTTAGCTAATTCGGCACCTGAAGAAGTTCATACTATTAAGAAGTATTTTCCTTTAGTTCAAATGATTTCTCTGGTCTTATTGTTTTTTGTTCTTTATTCTTATTTTCCATTCTTTATAGTTTCTGCATTGCTTATTCTTACATTTGCTTTTTTTAGATTGTTTTGGCACAGGCAAAATGTAAACATACTTGATTATTCTGTGTTTGCTGTTTTGTTTCCTTTAACTTCTTTAGTTGCTGTGGCCCATTATTATGTTACTTTGATATTATTTGCCTTTGGAGTATTTTCTGGAGCACTTTTCTATGTTCTTCATACGATTCCTTCTACCAAAAAAGGATCCAAGAAAAGTACTAAGAAAGATTCTTCTTTACATGTTGCTCATCATAAACATAGAGGTCGACACCACACTCATGATGAAATACTTTCACGTCTTTTTGCTTCGTATGCCTTCTTCTTATTACTTGCTTGCGTTTCTTATATTGTTTCAGAAATTTTTATGCATTTGATAAACTAAATGATTAATTTTATATTCTTCTTATTTCTTTTAATCCTTATGGCTAAAATTTCAAAAGTTATTACTGATGATGGTTCGGTTACTTTTCATAATGATTCTGTTGATGAAACATACCACTCTAAATCAGGTGCTCTTGATGAAGCTCTAAGAAAACATGTTATTCCTACAGGTATAGTTGAAATCTCAAAAGAAACTTCTGATGTTGTTATTGGAGATGTTTGTTTTGGTCTTGGTTACAATTCTCTTGTTGCTATAACTGAAATAAAAAAAGTAAATCCTGATTGTCACATTCAAATATTTGCTTTTGAAAATGATTATGCTATTTTAGATGAGATTCCAAAACTAGCTCTAGATAATTCCTACTCTTTTGCTCATGATGCAATTTCAAAATTAGTTTCTAAAGATTCTTTAGTTGAAGAAAATGGGGATTTTAATATCCATGTTTTTTCAAATGATACATTAACGATAACTCTTTATGTTGGTGATGTTCTAACTTGTCTGCCCAGATTGGCTGATGATACGCTAGATGTTGTTTTCTTTGATCCTTTCTCTCCTCAAAAGAATCCTCATCTTTGGAGTGTTGAATTTTTTTCATCTGTTTTTAATGTGTTAATGCCTGGAGGTTTTCTTTCAACTTATTCTTGTGCTAGGATTGTTCGTGATAATTTAAGGTCTGCTGGATTTAGTGTTAAAGACGGCCCAAGCGTGGGGCGGAGGGCTCCAAGCACAATTGCAATTAAACCTTAATTAAATAAAACATTTAAAAAGGGTTGTTCATTTTTACTTTCTATGGGAGACTTACCTTTTGAGCGAATTGTGCGAACAAAATTGACTAAACAAGAAGCTTCTACTTCTGATAAGTATGGTTGTGATCCCTTCAAACGTCCAATTAGTGAGTTATTAGATTTTGGCGTTGTAAACATTGACAAACCTTCTGGCCCTACAAGTCATCAAGTTTCAGCTTATGTTCAGAAAATTCTTGGTATAGATAAGTCTGGTCATTCAGGAACTTTAGATCCTAAAGTAACTGGTGTTCTTCCTGTCGCAATTGGTAGAGGAACTCGTGTTGTTCAATCTCTTCTTACTGCTGGAAAAGAGTATGTTTGCTTAATGCACGTTCATGATGAATTTCCTGAAGAAAAAATTAGAGATGTTATGCTAAATCAATTTGTTGGTAAAATTAAACAACTTCCTCCTGTAAAATCCGCTGTTAAACGGCAATTTCGTTATAGAAAAGTTTACTATATTGATATTTTAGAAATTAAAGGTCAAGACGTATTATTTACTGTTGGTTGTCAAGCAGGAACTTATATTAGAAAACTCTGTCATGACATCGGTGTTGCTCTAAACAGTGGTGCTCATATGGCTGAGCTAAGACGTACGAAAGCAGGACCTTTTAATGAATCAACTTCTCTTGTTACTCTGCAAGACTTAACTGATGCATTTCATTACTACAAAACTGTTGGTGATGAAACCAAACTTAGAGAATATGTAAAACCTGTTGAAGTTGCAACAAATCATCTTCCGAAGGTATGGGTTTCTGATGCGGCAGTTGACACTATTTCTCATGGGGCTACTCTTAAAGTTCCGGGTATTATTCACGTTGAGTCTGATATTCAAGTTGGAGAACCAGTTACAATTCTTACTCTAAAAGGAGAACTAATTTGTGTTGGTGAAGCTTTGATGATTTCAAAAGACATGATTACATTAAAGAAAGGTGTTGCTGTTAAATCTACTCAAGTATTTATGCCTCCTGGAACTTACCCTAAAATGAATGTTTCTTCTTCGTAATCTTTATAAAGTTCTTTTCTTAAAATTGTTTTATGGCCCAAAATGATAGGTTTAAATTCTATTTTGCAACAGCTCTTCTTGTATTTTTAGTCGTGTTTTTGCTTTGGACTCTAAAACCTTTCTTTAACGCTTTTTTTGGTGCTTTTCTAATATTTTTCCTATTCAAAAATTTAAATGTTAAATTGCAAGAAAGATTCAGTTGGTCAAAAAGCATGAGTGCGAGTGTTATTATGGTCGTCGCGACTCTTGTTGTTCTTATTCCTTTATTCATTGGTTCATCTTTGTTAGTTGGGGAGGTAACAGAGATTATTTCTAATCCTCAACCCCTTATTGATGGGGTTGGTAAGGTAACTTCAATTACTCAAATGTATTCTATTCCTGTTGACTTATCTAATTCAATAAACGAATTAGTTACTAAAACTAGTTCGATGATTAGTAATATGTTATTTAATTTAGCAGGTAACGTTATTCAGGTATTCCTAAACTTAGTAATATTTTATTTTACATTATTTTTCTTGCTTGTTCAAAAAGAAACTTTTCAAGAATCTATTCGTCCATACATTCCTTTTAGTAAAAAGAATTCTGATAAACTTGTAAAAAAATTTAAAGATATAACTTATGCAACTGTTGTTGCAAGTGGCTTGATTGCTTTATTCCAAGGAGTTTTCATTGGTATTGGTTTTTGGATTTTTGGTCTAAATAGTCCTATATTCTGGGGATTTATTGCTTTGGTTGTTTCTTTTCTTCCTGTTCTTGGTGTTCCAATAATTTGGATTCCTGCTGCTTTAATTCAAATATTTTCTTATCATCGTTATGGTGCTGGTCTTGGTCTTATTATCTGGGGAGTATTCTCTTACATTTCTGATAGTTTCCTGCGTCCTATAATTCAGAAAAAAGTTGGTGAGATTCATCCTCTTGTAACTATAGTTGGTGTTTTTATTGGTCTTCCTCTTTTTGGACTTTTAGGTTTATTTATTGGTCCTTTGCTTATCTCTTACACTCTTCTTATTATTCAAATATATGCAGAGGAATATGGTGATTACTAATGGCTCTAACTCCAGAATTAATTCAAGGAAGTTTTGTTTTGATGGTTATAATTTATGTTGTTGCATTTGCATTTCAAATTTATGTTTTATATCTTAATTGGAAACAATCAAAAGTTAATGATCAAATGGCTGAATTAATTTCTGAGGTAAAAGCAATACGAAAAGAATTAAACAAATCATCTTCTAAAAAGAAGCGAATTCTCGCGTGATTAATATTAATCTAAATACTCACTTTTCCCTTACTATTATAAATGGCTAGTGATTTATTTATCACCATTAACGTATTGAAAATGAACTTGATGTGGAATTATGTTTGAAAAAATATTATGTGTAATCAAAACAACTAGCTATGAACACTATGAATCTAAAAAAGATGTTTTCAAACGATTTGACGAAAAAAGAAGGACTGCTCTTGAGGTTTCTCATCAAAAACAAAAACGTCTTGAGAAAAAGTTTAAAGATTTAAGTAAAGAATTAGATTTTCCTATCACTTATACTTCAGATTCTAATATGGAAAATTATTCTGATGATGATTTTGATTTAATAATAACTCTTGGTGGAGATGGAACTTTTCTAAATGCTGCTCAATATTTTAAGAAGAGTCTTCTTTTTGGAATTAATTCCGATGCTGATTTGGATCCTGCTGCCGGAAGTATTGGTGCTTTAACAAGTGCGACAGAAAACAATCTTAAAGAATCTCTTCTCAGACTGAAAAATAATGATTATATTATTGAAACTTGGAAACGTTTGTATGCTAAAATTAATGGTAAAGAACTTCCAAATCTAGCAACTAATGATATTTATTTTGGAGCTTTAGAAGCTTATAAGACTTCTAGTTTTGAAATTTATTGGGATAAGAAGATTGAAGTTTTTAAGGGTTGTTCAGGTATTGTTTTTTCAACCGGTATGGGAAGTACTTCGTGGTATAAGAATGCTGGTGGAACTTCTTTTGCTAATGATCTTCCTATTTATGGTTTTATAGTTAGAGATACTCACATACAACGTCACCAAGAGTTTACTTCAGGGATTATTGATGGTGATGAAGAGGTTATTCTAAAACCTTTAAGATCCGGATATATTCTTTCTTTTGACTCCAAGGATCATGTTTATACTCTTGATGAAACCGACGAATTAAGAATTGGTCTTTCAAAAAAAGATTCTGTTAAGGTAATAATTTTTAATTAACTTTAGAATTATAATAAAAGAAAAAAGAAAATAATTTTAGATTCGCTCTAAAATAATTTCGATGGTAGAGACATGAACGTCTTTTCCTTCTTTATTCTCGAATTCTTCAGAATCAATATTGATGCTTTGAACTCTTATTTGATCTTTTAGAAATCTTTTAACTGCGATTTCTGCAACATCAACAGCACGGGAAATGAATTTTCCTCTTGCTTTAACAAGAACTTCTTTTGCATCTTTAGTGGTGAATTGAATAACAACGCCTGTCACGTAGTTCATGAATGGTTTTGTTCCTACAAAAATAGAATTATCCGCTCCTTCCATTTTGTTTCACCAAAATTAAAGTTGATTCTTTATATCTCGTTTTTTCATTCGAGTAGCATAGCCAGCAATTGTGTTTCTAAGTTTTTTAGAAATGTCTCCGCCTGTAGTTTTGTTGATAACTTCTTTATTGTCTTTGAAGTCCACAGTGAAGTCCTCTTTATGTTGGTCATATGCAGTGTTTGTCAACGCTTTGATTAATTTAGTTTTGATTCGTCCCATAGTAATCACTTATACTCTAGAATCGTCTTTTTATTTATAAATATAATGGAAAATTTCGGTTAGTTTTCCCTTCTATTTGGCTTTTTTTATTTGAATTTGACCACTTGATTTTGCATGGGGGTTCGTATTTTATCTTTTTTAACACTTAAAGAAGGCTAATTTGTCTTGTTTTTATCTCTAATTCTTATTTTGGGCTTTATATTCTCTAGTATAGATTTATTTTTAAAGCAAATTTGTTTCTGTTTGTTTTAGTTGAGGTGATACTTGTTGTCTACAGAAATTAAAAAATACGAAGAAACTGATAACAATCGTTTAGTAAGAAAACTTGAGAATTTAATGAATTCTCACCCTGGACGAGATTTACTTTCTATTTTAAAAGAATTTACAACCATTAAAGATGAGTTTATTTCTTTACTTGATTTATCTGATTCAAAGCTTGAGTATTATGTTGACTTGGCTTTGGCTAAATCTTAAAAACATTTAAAAAGGATTTATTTCTTTTCTTGCTTTATGAGTGAAGGATTACACGTTGGTATCATCATGGATGGTAACCGGCGGTTCGCAAAACGCCTTATGAAAGAACCTTGGAAAGGTCATGAATATGGTGCTCAAAAGTTTGAAGAGATGCTTTCTTGGTGCGAAGAAGCAGGTATCAAAGAAGCCACTATTTATGCTCTGTCTATTCAGAATTTGAATCGCCCAAAGCATGAACTTGATTTCTTACTTAATTTATTTAGAAAAGAACTGAAAAATTGGGGTGAAGAATCTACTATTATGACTAAGCGGTTAAAAGTAAATCATATTGGTCGAAAAGATTTATTACCTTCTGATATTGCTCAAGGCATTGCTGATTTAGAAGAAAAAACTTCAAAACATGATAACTTTATTGTGAATCTTTGTATTGCGTATGGTGGTCAAGAAGAGATTGTTGAAGCCGTTCATAAAATCGCAAATGATGTTAAAGAAGGAAGAGTAAATCCTTTGGAAATTGATATTGATTTAATTAATAATTATGTGTATCTTAAAGATCAACCTGATTTAATCATTCGAACTGGTGGTGATATTCGAACCAGTAATTTTTTAGTGTGGCAGTCAGCTTATAGCGAGTGGTTTTTTGTTGACAAGCTTTGGCCTGAACTTGATAAAGAGACTTTTTTAAATTGTATTGATGATTTTAAAAGTCGAGATAGGCGTTTTGGAAAGTAATTTAAACAAATACTTCTTTCTTAGCTTTCCGATGAGTAAAATATATTTAGTAAATGGTAATAAAAAATTAGACGAGACTGTAGATTTCTCAGAAGATATGAAAGGAGATGTTTATTCTTCCCAACATGTTATTCCTTTAGCAGTTGCTTTTCAAGTTGCAAGACTTCAAGGAAGTCAAGATGTTCATTCTGTTTCTGAATTAAACGTTCATTCTGTTCCACTTAATAATTATTCTTTGGAATTTAATGTTCAAAATCTTCTTAACACTAATCGTAGAGCTTTAGTAAATGATTTAAGACGTGTTTCTTCTTTTATTGAATCAAAATCTCTTCGTGATTCCATAATTGTTTTGAATAGACCTCACTATGATGGTCTTCATTATTTTTTGTTTAATGATATTCAATTTCCTGTTAGTTCAGGCAAGACTGCTAAGATAAATCATTTTTCTTTGGACTTTATTGAGGATTCAAAAGCAATCATCGCAAATAGTTCAGGTTATGACTCCTTGCAGTTTGATTCTTTAACTGATAAGGTTAATCAATCCTACAAAAATATGCGTTGGAGAAATGTTAAATTTTAACGACTTTTCATAACTCCTTTTCTTTCACAATATTTTTTCACAGGACAACTTGAACATTTTGGACTTACAGGAACGCATTGATATTGTCCAAATGCAACAATTATTCTGTTTGTTTCCTGCCACATATTTTGTGGTAATTTTTTTCTAAGTTCCATCTCTGTTTCAAGAGGGTTTTTTGTTTCTAGAAATCCAAACCTATTCATTATTTTATGAACGTGAGTATCAACACAAATTGCAGGTTTGTCAAAACCAACACTAACAACTAAATTCGCTGTCTTTCTTCCAACACCTGGAAGTAACACTACTTCTTCAACTATTTGAGGAATAACTCCATTAAATTTTTCATCTAATGCTTTTGGTAGTTGTTTTAGAAACTTAGCTTTGTTTTTGTAAAATCCAATTGGGTAAATTAATTTTTCAAGTTGTTCTTGTTTGATTTTTTTTAGGTCATCTATTGTTTTTACTTTTTCAAACAATTTTGGAAGGATTGTTATTGTAAGAGAATCCTTTGTTCTAGCACTAAGAATTGTTGCAACCAATACCTTAAACGGGTCATTGGTTTGAATCATTGTCAATTCCACAAGAGGAACGGGCAAATCAGAAGTGAAAGTTTGAAGGTTTAAGAAAACCTTCTTTAATGTTTTAAGATCCATTTAACTTAACATCTCAAGACATCGCGCCTTACTATAATATATTAGTGTAACTTGTCCAGGACATGAAACAACTAATGGTTCATCAGGCATTTCATAACATAAATCGATGTTATTCTCTGTTTTTGCTCTGATTTCTAAATCTCTATACGTTACATCGTCGCTTGTGTATTGTCCAAGACATCTTGGGTCATCAGTTGTAGGAACGTCTGGATTTTCAACTCCAACATCTCGATGGATTTTTGATGGGTCTTGATTTTGCAAGTGATCCCATGTTGGGCTATCTCCTTCAAGTGAACAAGCACTTAATGTTAATAAGCTAAGAACTGCAATTAATAGGATTATTTTTTTCATAATATTAGCACCTGTTTTTCTTTTTTCTTTTATTTGTTTAAAAAGATTTCTTCAATTAGGGTGGGAATTACTATACTGAGATATAAATATAGCGAAATGTTTATAAATAACCTCACTCATAAAAAGAAGTAAGATGGAGATTAACTCAAACACCAGTTTTCAAATCGAGCAAGACTTGCTTAATTGCGGCTTGTCTCAAGAATCGATTAGCAGTATTCGAGATACAGCAGTAATAACTCGAAACGGTTCTCAACACGTAGTACCTGGTTCTCAATCTCATTTAGATGAGTCAAGAAGAAACATCACTACCCAAATAGAATCTGCAACTGAAAATTCTAATTTTGCACTCCGTCTAGCAGAACAACAACAAATGTTCTCGCGTTACAAACAATTCTCTGAAAATCGAATAGCAACTCTTGAGCGAAATCTATCTTCTACAATGGAAGCATTAAAAGAACTGCACTCCGCTGTAGCAACCATAAAAAGCAACCAACAAGCTCAAAATAGAGTTGCTTCTTCCTCTCAACAAGGTGTGACAGAAAAAACCCCTTCCCAACAAGCAATCGATAGGAATAACACAGCTCCAATTGATGTTCAAGTTGAGAAGATCTTTTACTGCGGCGAATAATTATTCGCCGTTTTATTATCATACAGTGATGCGTGCTAGGCAGTGGTTGGTTTAAGCACGCAAACCAGGGGGTGAAATTCCCTCTATTTTTTATTTTTTAAAACTTATTTCTAACGACAATCTTTATAAATGGAATTATTGTTCTTGATTTCTATAAGCCAGACCAAATATTACTAAACTCAAAACAAACGAGTTTTTCTCTTTGGCCCCATGGCTTAGCTTGGATAGAGCGGCCGGCTTCGGACCGGCAGGTCGGGGGTTCGAATCCTCCTGGGGTCACCATATATTTCTCATTCATCACGGAGAGCTGTTGAAACTCTTAATTCTCAAAATGAGCATCACAAAGAGGCCCACGTTAACTGCCTAAATTTTGTTAGAGGAGATGATTTTATCTCTTGGCTTAGTACTAAATTCGGTACTGGTTACGTTAAAGGAATTCGTTCTTATTTTAACAGATTCTTTAGAGATAAGTCCTTTGATAGTCCGTTCGAACTTAGTCAATATATTGTATCAGAACCGTCAGGAAGACGAAATAAGGTTAAAGCTTGTAGGGTATATCTAAACTTCTGTGAAGAGTTGGAGTTGCTTGAAGACGATGTATTGGTGCGTTATCGTAAGGTTTTGAAGTTAGGTAGGGATGGTAATGATTATTATGTTCCGAGTAATGAAGATGTGTTAAGTTGTTATACGGCTCTTAAAGAAAACGAAGATTTAGAACTGATATTTTTGATACTTGCTACATCAGGAATCCGTTTTGTTGAATGTTTAGATTTCTTAAAAACGTTTGATGTTAATAAGTTTAAGATAAACGACGGTTTTGTGTCATACTCGGTTGCTAATAATCGTAAAACTAAGAATATTAACACAGTCTTTTTACCATTATTTGTTTATGAGAAACTGAAAAGAATAACTGGAAGTAATAACAGATTACAAGATGTATATAACAAAAAAGCTACGTTTAATGCTAAGTATCTTCGTAAGTGGCAATATAACTTTTTACTGTATAATGGAGTACCGGAAGGAGTAGCAGATTTTATACAAGGCCGTGCTTCAAACAGTATTGGAGCAAATCATTATTTAGCTAAAAATCAACAAGCAGAGTTTTGGTATAAGCAAGTTGCAAAGAAACTTAGTGAGGTATTACTGCTTAAGGAGAAAACAGCATCAAATAGTATTAGTTAAGGGAATTAGTCCTATTATTGGTATGTTGCGTATTGTGTTTACACATTGCTTAGAATGGTTCTGTGTTAACATTACATGTTATATGTCTCGTTTAATAAGGGTTGATTTTTTTGTCCAATTTTGCTGTTTTTTATCCTTGTTTTGGCCAAGTATTCGAAATGAATAAATACAACCTATATATTGTAACACTATGGTAGAGACTTATGACACTGATGAAGTGGAGCGGTTCTTAGATGAATATGTTCCCACACGTTTACTTGATTTATTTTTGGATAAGTATGAAATTAAACGGACTCCAACAAAAAAAGCACAAGATTTACGTATTGAATTAGTCAATTCTCTTTCAGATGCAGATGTCGATTGGTTGAAAGAAATTTGTATTTTTGAAGGGCCTATAACGCTTTATCTTTATCGGTCTACTTCTGTTGTTGATTCGTATGTGGAGCATATTAATGAAAAAATAGTTGAGAATAATTTATCTTCTATGGTTGACCTTGATGATGATGCTTTAGCTAATTTACGCGATACTGATGAACTGAGTGATGATGAACCTGTTTTAAGAAGAATTTATCAAAAAGGAATTTTTAGAATTTTTGAATATGATTCCTTGGGTGTATTTACCTATAAAGATAAGAAAGGAAATAATAAAGAAGTTGAGTTTTTAGATTCCTGTTTATTTATTCATGTTGAAGGAACTTCATTATTTTTTGCTATTACAAAAAATATGGATTTAGCAGATGAAGTTAAAGATTTATTCTCTTCTGTTTTTGATATTGATTTTCTTATCTTACGATTTCATGATACTCAAATAAAACTCTGGAAGGAAAAATCAAATCGATTATCTAGCTGTTCCATTCACATTTTGAATGGTGATGACGTTGGTTCTGAACGATTAACATCAAGGTTTGAAGGAAATCTTATGATGAGTACAATTTATCGTTCAGCATTAGAAGTTGGAGCGGAAGTCAGTCTTTATGCAGAACATATTCTTGATGATTTCAAATTAAATTGTGGTATTAACCGAGATGAGGGAAGAATTTTTTTCAGAAGAAAAGTTGCTCTTGATGAGGTTGAAGTATTAACAAAACTTATTGAAGACATTTTTGAAGATTATGTAGAATTAAAAGAATTTCCTCTTCCTGAAGAGTTGTCCTTATCAGATTTCAATAATGAAAGACCTAATTATTATAAAAATGCATTATCTCTCCTTAAGTTAATTTTCTTTGATAAACTTGATGGTCAATTTTCAAGTAATAACGAAAAGATACAATCAATATTATATATGTTGGATATTTTGTATGATAAAGGGATATTGATGAAGCAAACAGATTTTTTGTGTCCTCAATGTAAGTCGTTTCTTTCAAGAGAAGATGACTCTTTAGTGTGTGATTCTTGTAATTGGAAAGGCGATATTGCTGACGTTGATAAAGTGCAATTATTTTTCTTTAATAGTGATGATAAACGAGTTGTGGCAAGAGAATTTGGTCAAACAAATTTACCTGTTTTAAGTTTTTTAAATGATGAGTTGACAATTACTAGACCTACATATAATTATGAAGCAATTAAAGAATTTAATATTGATGCAACAGAAACAAAATATGGTATTCGTCATCTTAATAACATTTCTAGTGCACTTGATAATTATTATGAAGATAAAAATCTTGCTCCAAACAAAGATGATATTCAAGATTTAACTGAAATAATCTGTTCTATTTTGGGTGTGACACCAAATCCTCACGGTCCTGCAGAAATAACCGATGCAGAAGGATACTTGCACATTGATGATAAACGCGTATTAACAAGTTTTGTACTTAAATCTATGAGGGACTCATCAAGTAATACGGACTTTTCAAGAACAATTATCAGACAAGTTGCAAGGTGTGTTAGTGATAGTGAATCAGAAATTGTTGTTGTTGCATCACCAAAGCCAGTTTTAGAACAAACTCGCGCTGAGTGTAATCGTTTATGTCATCGAGCAAAAAAACAATTCATTTACTTAGATAAACAAATGTTGTTAAAGATTTTTGTTAAGTACCATCATTCATGTTCAAAATGTAGTTATTGTTCATTAGGAAACGAATTATGTGCTGATTGTCAAGCAGAAATAACTAAAAAAGAAAATATTGAAAAGTTAACAAAAAAACTAAAAACTCTTGAATATGATGTTAAGCAACATCCACACAAGAGAGCTGAATTAGAACAAACAAAAAAAGAGTTGGAAGAATTACAAAATGGATTGGCAATTTGATTTTGAGGAAGAGCAATCTCTTTTAGATTTGCAACAAAAACATTTTGAGGCTTTATATTTTGATAGTGCTCGTCGTTTAAATTATCGTTCTTATTCTGATGATGAAAACTTTGTTTCTGTTGTTGATACTTTGTTTGATGAACTTGGCTTGTCTTCAGGTTATCAACAAGAACTTAAACGTAGTGCCCTTAATTGTATACTGACTAATTTTTTTCTTGCTTGGCGTTGTGAACGTCCAGTTGCAGTTTCGTTCAATAAAAATTATTACTCTGATAAGCGTTCTCGTTATGTCCCTAAATTTTTTACTTACAACATTGTTATTGAATCAATAATAAAAAAATTAATTGAAACTGATTATCTTATTCTTTCTGCGAAAGGTTTTAGCTTTGCAAATAAATCAAGGTACTCTCGTGTTGATTCTATGACTAAACTTAGAAATTTACTTCCACGGTTTTCTTCTAACGATGCTTTGGATATTGATGATTCTGGTTTTGTTGAACCTATTCAGTTAAAAGATGAACATAAAAAATTAGTTGACTATGAAAATACTCCTGAACTTGATGAGATGAGGAGAAAAATTCAAAGATACAATGAATTCATTTTAAATCAACAAGTCACGGTTCAGATGAATGACGAAGATTACTCGCAGTTATTGTTTAATACACGGATTCATCTATACACTCATTTCAATACAGATTCACGTTATATACGATATGATTCACAGACTACCACACGAAATGAGATATTAGATTCACTAGTAAATAACTATTACCCCTTTACTCATACGATTTCATTAAGACACTTATCAATCAAACGTGTATTTAATCAATCAAGCTTTACAAAAGGTGGTCGATTGTATGGAAGTGAGGTTCAAGGTTTGCCAAAAGTTATTCGTCATGAAATAAAAATTAATGATGAATCTGTCGTTGAACCTGATTATAGCACATTGCATTTGCGTATGCTTTATCATAGAAAAAATATTTATCCTTCTGAAACAGACCTTTATTCTTTTGGAGATGAAGGAACAAGAAAACTAAACAAAGCAGTAACAAATATTATGCTCAATAGTGGCGATGAAGAGTCTGCAATAAAAGCAATAGCAAGAGAGTTTGGTTCTAATCATGAACTAAAGGAAGAATTTGGCGATGAGATTAGTACACACGTAAGAATAAGGGAAATAATCTCTGCATTTAGAACAGCACATCCAAATATTGAAGAATTTTTCTTTACCGGAGTTGGTTTAGATTTACAATTTGAAGATTCATCAATAATGTTGGAAATTTTAGATGAGTTAGTAACAAAAAATATTCCTGCAATTCCTATTCATGATTCAGTCATGGTTGGGATTTCGCATCAAGAAGAAGTTATGAATTTAATGATAGAAAAATACGAAGAAAAATTAGGTTTTAAACCGGTTGTCAGTTGTGATTAATACGTTATTTTGGTAGTGTTGTGTTTTTTCCCACCATCAATGTAAAGATTGATTTCTTTTTTACTTATGCTCCACGTTGCAGTAATCATGTGTTTTTCACTTTTTAATAACTCTTGTACATCTATAACAACATCTGTTCTTCCTTTGCCAAGCAATACATGAAAGAATTTAAGTTTATTATCCCCATCCTTAACAATAAATATTGAGCCTTCTAAATTTCCTTGATTTACTAGTATGTGTGTTTGGTTATCGTCAAAGTCAAATACGTTTTCCGGAATCCAAAAATTAATACTTCCTTCTTTAAAATTTATTTTATTTGCCATTTTCGTTCACCAATATTATTTTAGTTGTGTCGTCTATTTGTTGATTATTTCCTTTTGCACTAATTCCCCAAAATTTAAACTCATGAAGATTTGGTAATAATATTAATAATAATATCCCTATTGAAAACACATAGGATATGTAATCATAAAATTCTTGGTTGGTTTTGCTGAACAAACATCTCATAATTACTGTGATGATTAACATACCTAGTAATCTAAAAATATAGATTAAATTTTCAGATTTCATAGTTTGTTTAACCATGATTTAATTTATTTTATATATATTATAAATCTTTTGTTGTTCCGTTCAAAAAATTGAATCTCAAAAATGTGAGCCTACTCGGTTTTATGCAAATAATAGTGTGAGGAAAAAGCACTACCTCCCTTCGGTTTTTTGAAGAAAGTTCTTTTTATTTGTTAACTTATTTTCCACGGTTTTTGAAAATTTGATTATATAGAAATCATAATTCACAAAGAAGTGATGTGTTATGAAACTCAAATAATTATTTTAGTTCCTTTGGATGTTTTCTCATATAGTCCTCCAGTTTTTTCTTTCGGGTTTAAACATTTAATTAGTCCTTGTAATTCTAATTCTCTCAAAGCTCTAGAAACTTGCACGTAGTCACTACTTGATTTTCTTTGTTTGGATAATCTTGCAACAATTTCTGCAGGTGTTGTTTTGTCTTTAACTTGTTCAAAAACATCCCGCCTATACTTTCCACGTTTTAGCCATGAAATAAGCTCTATTTGAGTATTTAGTTGAGGTATGTTTCTTCCTGCATATGTGTTCATACTTGAAATAGTAACTTTTAAATATATAACCAAATATTAACAATCTATTAACCAAATAGGTGATTTATTATGAAATTTAGATTGATGATTTTGGCTATTTTAGTGACTGTGATGTTCTTGTTCACTGCTTGTTCAATTAGTGATACGAGTGATTCTACAGATTCTGGTTTGTCTTCTAAATCTAGTGCAAAAGCAATATGTGGTAATGGAATTATTGAAACTGGAGAAACATCTGATAATTGTTGTTTGGATATTGAATGTCCTGCATTCTCCTCATGTAAGGAACTAAACCAAGGCGATAAAGTAGTTAATGCTTGTGCTAAAGCTAAACTTGAAGAAACTGATGAGTTTGAAAAGTTTATGGGTTACTGGGAAGAAGAAAGTTGGGAATACAGCAAAGAGGGAGACCTAATTAATTTTGATACTATTTTAACAAAAATTAATCAAATGAACCGAAGTGTTGCTAAATTATCTGAAGCTTATGATACTGCTCTTCTAGAAGCATTTGTAAATTATAGATATGAACGAAGAGAATGGAATGTTAATCGAGGAGACTTGATGGAACAGATGAATAAAGAATCTGATGAAACCAAATACAAACAACTTTTTTCCCAAATCATCGAACTTGATAAAGCAGAACTTGAAAGACTAAATGCTTTTGATGATGCTCAGCTTGACGAAATAAATGATTTGTTTGATTATGATATTTTTGAACGAAGAGATGTATTAAAATCACAAATCAAAGAAGAGGAAGAATTATTAGAGTTAGCAAACAAGGAGCATGAAATAGAATTGAGTGTTGTTGATTATAATCCTACTTGTTATAGCTATAGTGATGAATGTTTCCTAGATTATGTTAAAGTTGGCATAAAGAATGTTGGAGAAATTCCTCTTAGTAATCCTACTTTTGATTTTTATATCATGAAATTGGATTCCGTGAAAAGCAGAGACATTGATACTTATGCTTATGACTTTGATGAAATTCCTGTGGGTTATGATGGTGTTTACAAAGAAACGTATGTTGGTTATGATAGTATGGATTCATTGCCTCCTGGAAGTTATACTTTGAAAGTTAATCTTAAACGAGGAGTTTCAACAAAAGTTATAGCAACTGCTTCAACGTCTATCACTTTAAGATAGATTTTTATTTTTTATTTTTCTAATTAGGTGTTTTTTATGGTTGGAGAATCTAAACGAAGTATATTTGTTGACTTAAAATTATCAAATGTTTTTGATATAGTTGTTGCTGTTGCTGAATCAATCGGTAAAGATGTTGAGTCAAATAAAACTTTAAAATCTTTGAAGTTTAAAACAAAATACGGTTTACAAAGAGTTCCAGTTAGGATTGATTTACGACCTAATGATTCTGGAACAGACATAAATATTACTGCTTCCTCAGATGATATTTGGGGTGGTGGTGCTAGAAAATGCATTGATAAGTTTGTAGATGAACTAGAAAAGCATCTTAATAATTAAAATGAGACCAAAAAAGAACAGTAAAAACAAAGCTGTGAGGATACATATTAATCTTGATTATGAGGCCCACGAAAACCTCAAAAAACAAGGTGTGAACATATCCAAGACAATCAATCAGCTGTTGAAAGTGGCTCTTTTTGGGATTTCAGAGGTTCATCCTCGACGTGATGTCAATAATCCGGCCCTCCTGGGGTCACCATTTCTTTAAAGGTTCGAATCTCCTACTTGAATAAATTAAATTTTTGTATATGTTAAAGGTAATTTTCCTTCTTTATATCTTAAATAACATTTATTGCACAAAGTTAATTCATTGTTATCTATTTTAATAGTATTATCGCATTCTTCTTTGTTATATTCTTGTCCCGTTCGGTCACAGAAATAACATATTTTGTTAATTATTTCGATAGTCATTTATTCATCTCCGAGTTGTTTTTTTATCCAACCTACCTTTATATTCTATTGTGATTTAGTTATAACTCTATTTCCCCTCTAAATTATTGTCTATAGACTATATTTTAATAAAATTCTCCAACTTGGAGAAACATAGGCAAATTTTCCTAATTAGGCAGATTTGCCGGTTAAATATAAATAAAAGTTCATTTAGACTTATACTTATTAATTAAATAGATGTTTGACGATGAATGAAAAGACTGTTTTTTTCAGTAATTGTTACTTGTAAGGTTGGAAAATTGTCCATTGATAATTTATTAAATTTAAGTTCAACATTACTCTTAACTGAATTCCGATTCATCAATAAATGCAACTCTTTCAGTCGCGGCTTCTCTCATTGAAATAGTTTTTTCAACAAATTGTTCTCCGAACTCATTTCCAATTATAATGATCATTGTTAATATTTTATCTTTGTTTTGTTTGAATATTTTCTTATATTTTCTTTCTGCTGTTTTTAGTTGTTTTTCTGTTGTTATTTCTTCATAGAATAGTTGAGTTGCGTTTGTTTTGAAATGACCTGTCCCTATTTGTCCATTCGATTGTTCATCGTAGTCTACATTTTCAAATAAATATTTCACCGCTCGTTTTATGGTTTCTTTTTTGTTAGGCGTATTGCGTTTGCTTTCTTTTTCTTTTGGACGTAATTTTTCTTTGTATTGAATTAAGTCTTTTATCATTTGATCTTGTGTTTTATCTAAAAATATTGTTTGCGATATTTTATTTTTTAGTTCGATTTTATTTATTGGTTCTGTTTGGCTTCTGATAAGTTCGATTACTATTCTTGGAAATTGTATTTCTTGTAAAATAAATTCGTCTGTATTTTCGTTTTTTGAGTTTCTTTGTGTTTCTTGGTTTTCTAGGTACATAATCATTAATGCAATCGATTCTAAACCTTCAAGAACTGGATTGATGTAATTTTTGTTTTTTTGATCTCTTAATACTTGTTCTGCTTTTCGTATTAACTCTCCAATTATTTGTCTTCTTATGTATACAGGTGGGTTGTTGGTGTTAATAATGTCATAAACTTGAATTAGTTTTTTTTCTATTCGAACTTTACTTAATTGATCTGGAAATTGATATTCGGATTCTTTTTCTTTCATTAAACTTAGTCGATACTTTAATTCAACTGTTAGTGCTGGAAATTGAGATATGTTCTTTTGGTCTTCATTAGAAAATTGTCCTAGGGGTCCCACACTCCATAGTGCTTTATTGATTTTTCTATCATCCATATATTCTTTAACTGCTGTGGGGATGTGAAATAATTTTAGCAAAGTATTGTTGTATCTACATGTACTTATTAATAATGAATATAATTTATTATCGTCTTGATTGGATTGCATTATTCTCCAATTCTTTTGAATTATTTGGTTAAATAGTTCGTAGAATTTTTCTTCCTTTGCTATATTCCAGCGATTTTTTTCTAGGATTTTAGCATCAGATCTTGCAAATTCGCCTAAATCTGTTGCCATGTACATTTTAAACATTATTTGTTCAACAAAGATATTAAGAAACCGCTCATTTTGAATCCATTTAACTAGTAGTGTTAATGCTTCTTTTTGGTATTTAGAAATTATTTCTGGATTCTCGATGTCTTGATTACACTCTACAAATATTTTGATAAAATTATACAAATCAAAACCTGAAATAAGAATGTACTTCATATATTCATCAACTGATTGAAAGTAATGATTCCAATTGTTATTTAATATTTTTAGTGTTTTGTCAATGTTTGAATCTCTGTTGTTGCTATATGTTTGTTGTATTAAAAGCATGTTAGTTGTTGTTAATATATTATTCAGCATAAAAAAATCCCATTCAAGACCTGTTGGCACGTCCATGTAGGTTTGTTCAATAAAACTTAGAAATTCTTCTTCAGAAGGCTTTTTCTTGTAATATTCTGGAATATTTGCTTCATTTGAATTTTCAAAATATGGTGTTTCAATAGATTTGAAGAGTGAGTTCATGTTTCGTGTAACTATCTTGTTATTAGGGTCAAATTTGTTGTCGTTTGAATCTTTAAGATGCTCTGCTATTTCCCTTATTTGCTTTTGATATTGAGGAAATTTTCTGATTTTTTCTGCTAATTCTGGAAATTGAAATAGTATATATGTACAAAAACAAATTTTATCTTCAGGATTTGTTATGTTGTATATTTGAGGTATTCGTTTTTTCATTAATTCATGTTGTTTTATTTTTATGTCTGCTTGAGTGGATACAAAATTTCGATACATTCTCCAGTTTCGAGGATTTTTTATTATTGTGCCGTACTTAGAAATACTTTGGGTTAGTTTTTCTTCACTTATTTTCATGTTCATCTAACCTCTGAAGTTCTAATGGTCCTAGTTCTGGCATGTCTATTATTATATCAAAGAATTTTTTATAATTGAATTTTAGTCGTTCGATTTCTTTATCTCCATCGATTAATAAATAATCTGCTAGTGAAAATGGAATTATTAAGTTCATACTTATTTTGGATCTTTCTTCCGTTTGCTCAACGATTGCATTTAGCTTTCCAAATATCCCATTTACTATTTCTGGTTTGCATCTATCTAAGTCATCTACTACTAATGTTATTTCTTTTATTCCTTTTTGATTTGCTGCTTTAAGAATTTGTATCCAATAATCTTCAAAATCATAACTTGTAGAAGGAGGTCTTCTAGTTTGTTTCTTAAATGAGTTAACTGCAAACATAACTGCTAAGCCCGTTGTAATCAAACCTATTAATAATTGGAGTGTTGCACTTGGTATTGTCATTGAATGGCTCAGAGCCACTGTTGCAATATCATTAATAGGTTTATTCATATTTATTGTTGCAGTGTTTTTTCCGATTAATGAGATTCCAATTAATGCGAAAAGAGAAATCGTTATGTATGTTAAGAAGTTGATTCGTTTTTCTTTCTCATCTATATATGTTGTTTCAGAATTTATTTCTTTGTTTAAATTGAGTTTTAAATTTGCTTGTTTATCTACTGAAACAATAATTTTTTTTAGAATATCTTCGGGAGAATAATCCCATAATGATTTTACATGGATGAATCGTTTATTTTTCTTTTTTAAAGTTACTTTTCTTTTGTTCTTCAATCTTTGCCACAGGATATTTATTGTACTTGTTTTTCCAGATCCAAACTTGGCAAATAGTCCAACTTTGATGCATTTATCTTTGTTTTTAGAAATGATTTGTTCTAGCTTTCCTGCATATAGTTCATTATAATATAATTTGTCTTCTTCTTCTCTTTCAATGGGTCTATCTATATTTAAGTTCATTGCCAATTAGCGTAAATTAATAGTTATTTATATTTTTACTCTTTTAAAGTGGTGTTTTAACTCGTATAATGATATTTTTTTATATAAATTGGATAAATGTTGTGTTTTATGCTTTTTTTTAGAAATATTTATTTAGAGCGCTCTTTATTTTTTATTCATGCAACTAGATACTAAAATAGACTTTTGGAAAATTACTGCTTTGTTATCTTTATTAGTTGCTGTTTTTTCATTCTATCTTTCTGATAATAATAATTTGACAATTATTTATGTTATTTTTATTGTTCTTTTTATGGTTGGTTGGTATATGATTTATCTTCATAATAAATCTTTATTTATATCGTATTGGAAAGACTCTAAAAGAACTAACAAATCATTCATAAGATTAATTTTGCCTTTCTTAGTTGAGTTAACTCGATTATTTTTTGCAGGTTTTTTAATTTTCTATCTTTTTGAGGTTATGCTTTCATTTCCAGGTCACAGTATCTCGAGAATAATTGGTTTATCTGTGGTTTTAATTTATTTATTTTTTATTTCAATAAGGATGAATTATACCCCTTCTGATAGATATGTTGTTGATATTGAATTATTCTTAATATTATATGGATTTTCATTTCTTTTTTTGAAATTAGATTTTTTCACCCAATCGAATAATTTTATTTTTCATACTTTGAGTTTTATATCTGTTTTTGAAAATTTCTTGTGGACTATGTTGATTATACTGTTATTTAGTTCAGCTTTCAAATTAAAATATAATTCAGTTGTTTTTGGAAGTTTTAAATTCAAAAAAAAATCTTCAATAATCAAAGATTTTATTATTACTTTTATTGGTTTAATATTTGTTTTTGCAATTCTAATTATTGGATTTCTTGCATCTGATGGAACTGGTTTTAATGAGTCTACTAATTGTTCTACCTCTTATTCATATGAACTTACTCAAGATGATTCTTTGTTTAACATTTACAAAACACTTGTTTTTACTGAGAATATTTCCTCTGTGAATTTCACATTTAATGGAATTTTGAAACAAGATGGTGAATATGTTTCTATCGATTTACTTGATGATGCCTTAGATAAATCTTATTTGCAATATTTTAAAGTTTATTCTGAAGAAGATAAGACCTTTAAGTTCTTAAGATTAGTATTTAAAGATGAAAATATTGAATATTTGGATTCATTACATGTTAGTTATTTTGGTTTTTGCAATTAATTAATTTTTAATTCTTTGAATATGTTAATAACAATTAACCAAGAACCCCACCACGCTAATATTAAAACTATTGCATTTGTAAAAAAATTACTCCAATTAATGTCTATAAAAATATCTGGTTTATAATATAGTTCATTTTCAGTAATAATTATGTTGTTTTCATTGTTGAGATCGTAAGTTGATTTTATTTCAAATGATCCTTTTTCAGAGTTTATTGTTTGACAATATGTATCTGTTAAATTTAACTCGTGATTGATGTTGTTTATTGTTATTGTGCTTGAAAATGTGGTTGCATTGGCTTTACTTTTTAATTCTTGTTTTTGTTCAAAACAAACTTCGTAGTTTGGTAGATTTAATTTTACTCCTGTTATTGTGAATAATCTTTGAATGGATCCTTGATCAAATGGATCGTTAATTTTTACAATGAATTCTTCGTTTGTTGTTATTTTGTCGTTATTGTATCCCTGATTTATTTGTGCTATTCCCCCCCTATTTTGATAATTCATTGATCCGTTAACCATTATTGGTAAAATCATTAAAGGCGTAATTATGATTATTAGAATGAATGCCTGATAGATTAATTTTCTTACAGGTATTTTGGATTTGTTTTTTTGTTGCTCTAGTGTTTTCTTTTGGCGTTCTACTAGTTTGATATATATTTGTATTCCAAAACGTTTTTCACTATTTTTTCTATATGCTGAATTGCAAATATTAAATACCAGTTAAAACTGGCGATTATGAATATTGGTATTATTGATAAATAGGTTCCTTCTTCTATCGCTATTGCTATGAATGCAGGTATTGTGAATGCCATAATCAAGAACATATCATAAACAAATTGTTCTGATTGATCTTTGATTGTTGTTCTTTTTCTCTGAATACTTTTTTTGGCGATTTCCTTGATTTTTTTGAAATTAAATTTCATTTTTCTTTCTCGTTATTTATTGTTTTTATTAATCCTAATCCCCCTATGAATGTGAATAATCCTGCTCCAAATGCAGCGGCTGAGCCTCCGCCCATATTCCCTACTGCAGCTACAAATATTGATGTTAAACCTATATACATTGTAACTGTGATTGCCTTTTCTGCGATGAGTCTATTCTGTCTAGATTCCATAAGTTCTGTTGCTTTAGGCGTTGCAATAACGGATTTTTTATGTTCTGGTAATGATTTTTCTTCTTCATTTGGTTCCCAATATGCTAAATATCCTTGATTTATTAATTGTTTAAATTCTTCAAATCCAAATCCATAATATTCTGAGTCTATCTCTTTATGTGTTATGTATTCTTCAACCGTTTTAAGTTGGTTAGATGGTCTGTTGCAAGCATCTTTTAAAATTTCAATTATTATTTGACTGCGTGTTTTTACTTTCATTGACTTTTGAGAATATATATTAAAATAAATAAATGTTCTTGTTTTATGGGATAACTTTCCATTATTTGTTTCACTTCATTCCCCTTTGAAGTCTTCAAAACCTTTTAATATAACTTAATATATTATTTACTCCATGAAACTCGCTTTAATCATTTTAACTATCTTTGCTGTTGTTTTCACTGCTTGTTCTCAAAGCGCTCCTGTTGAGAAACCTGTTATATCTACCTTTGATGATTGTGTTTTGGCTGGTAATCCTGTTATGGAAAGTTATCCTCGTCAATGCTCTGCTGATGGACAAACTTTTGTTGAAGACATAAATAATATTTCTGATGGTGACATTCTTCCTGGATCTGATGACCAAATTGTTTTAAAACCTGAGTTTCATGTTTGCTCTGAGCAAGAAAAAGATGCTCAAGCTTGCACGATGGAATACTTTCCAGTTTGTGGTTTAGTTGATAATGGTATTCGTTGTATTAAAGCTCCTTGTCCTAGTGTTGATGCTAAAACTTATGGTAATGGTTGTTCTGCCTGCTCTAGTGGTGCTATGAATTATTATTCTGGCTCTTGCGAGGAAATTTCTTTTGTTGTTTGTAGTGGTGAACCTGCTAAGGGTTTTGATCCTGTCAAATTTGCAAATGATACTGGCGGTATTTGCGTTGATATTTGTCCAAATAATTTTGATGAGTACATGACTCAAATAGGTGTTAAACTTTGTATTCCTCGCTACGATAAAGAAATTATTTCTTCTTGGGATGTTTGCACTAAGTCTAGTGATTCTTGTAATTGTGTTAAGGCTTATGAAACAACGGGCAGCGAACCTATTGATAATCCGCAGTATCGTTGTGTTCCTGATGATTATTCAAGCAGACTTATTTTTCGTTCTGGTTTAGATCGTCTTGATGAGAAGGGCGATCAGTCTGTTATGATTGCTTAACTTAACTGTTCATTTCAAGGGTGGTGGTTGAGGTTTTGAACCCTTCGCGTCTGTAGAATTTATCTGCTTTTTTGTTATGGGTCCATAGAGTAACATTGAGCTTGTCCGCTCCCTTTTTATTTGCCCAAACTTTAAATTCGTCAGTTAATTGTTTTCCAAGACCTTTACTTCGATAATGTGCTTTAACATACATCATAGTCAAATCTGCTTTTATTGGTTTTTTAGAATTAAATTTTGGAGGATTAATTTTTGCAAATAAAAACGCGACTATGTTTTTCTTTTTATTTCTTATGATAAAAACTGTTCTATTTCTTTTAGTGATATATGTTTGTATAAATTCTATTCCTTTTTTGGTATTATATGGATTTTTTATTTTATCTTTTATATTCAAATCATCTTCTTCTTGTTTGCTAAACTCGTTACAAATTTGCTTTAGTTCTTCTATGTCTGTTTTTTTAGCTATTTCTAATTCCATACTATTATTTTTTACAGTAGATTATTTATAGTTTTTCCTTTTATTTTGGTCTTTTTTTGATAAGCCGAATTTTCAAGATTCTTTTAAGTTGATTGTTAACTCATTTATCAATTAGTTTTTTGTTTACTCACTAATCCTGCTGCTATGGCTGTGTTTATCTCTTTGTTCTAAATCGTTTCTTGGAGATAATTCTTTCACATTTGGGTCTAGTTTTTTCATTCTTATTTTTAGAAGCCAGAAAATAGCTATCAGTATCATTAACAATCCGATACAGCACACCCCCGTGGTGCTGTTGGATATGCCTGCAGCCAAAAGTACGGTGCCCGCTATCATCATTCCTGCGGGGGGTTCCCATTCACTAGCGGGTCTTAAATCTTCCCCGCTCATATTATTACTTATAGATAAACTAATTATTAAACTTTTAGAACGACTTAAAAAGCCTTATTTTACTTTTTAAGCTCTTTTGAGCGTAAACTTCTTTGAAATGTTACTCCAAACCTGTGTGTTTCATCTCTTGCATTTATGAACACCTTCATCATGTTTGAATTTTTATCAAATCTTATTGGGTCTTTTTTGTCTGGAAAATATATTTCTTCAAACTTTTTAGCAAGTCCAACCATTGGAATATTTACACCGATTGCATCGAGTGCTTTTTTTGCAAATGCTACTTGTTGAGATCCTCCATCAATGAGTATTAAATCTGGGTATTCTCTTTTTTCTTTTTTCAAACGGGAGTATCGTCTTGTAATAACTTCGTTCATTGATCTAAAGTCATCTATTCCCTCTACTGTTTGTATCTTAAACTTTCTGTATTTGCTTTTTACTGGTTTGCCGTCTTTGAAATGAACCATTGATGCTACGGTGTTTGTTCCGCCTAAGTGTGAGATGTCAAAACATTCTATCGTTCTAACAGGTTTCTCAAGATTTAGATTGTCTTTTATTTCAAAGGCTAAACTTTCTGCGTAGCTTATTTCTTCATCAATGTTTTTATCAACTAACTCTAATAGTTCTTTTTTCATCCCTCTTTGAGGGATGGTTAAGCTGACTTTGTGTCCTGATATTTCTTCTAAGTATTTTTCTAAACTATTATCTTCTATTTCATGAGGGATTATTATTTCACTTGGTGGTTTTTCAACTTCATAGAATCTTTTTATGAACTCTTCAAGTGCATTTTCTTCATCTGCTATTGTGAATGTTTGTTTTTGCGACAAGACTCCTCGTCTAAATCCAAACACTATTACTTCTACGTAATCTTTGTTATCTTTTTGTGATGTGTATTTTTTGTAGTTAATAACATCTTGTTCTTCAAGTCTGGAGTTTTCAACGAGCATTTGATTTTGTAAGTATTCTAGTGAATCAATTTGTTCTTTATGTATTTTTGCCAATTCAAAGTTTGTTTTTGCAGCGGCTTCTTTCATCTGTTTTTGCAAGTCTTTTATGAGTTCTTTATTCTTCCCTCGAAGATATGTTCTTACCTGTTCTACGTTTTCTTCGTATTCTTTTTGTGTTTGTTTTTTAACACACGGTGCTTTACATACTCCGATGTGATATCTAAGACATGGTTTTTTTGGAAGAACACGACATGTTCGTATGTAGAATTTTTTACGCAGGACATCAAGAAGTACTCGTCTGAGGTTTCCGCTAACAAATGGTCCAAAATATTCTCCGTCTAGATTTCTACTTCTTGCTGTTATTAATCGAGGATATTCTTCGTTTGTTAGAACAATCCATGCATATCTCATCCCATATTTTAAATCAATATTGTATCTTGGTTTATGTTGTCGTATAAGATTAGATTCTAAAAGAAGTGCTTCAACTTCGTTCTTTGTTATTATTGTCTCTACACTTTTTATATTCTCAACTAATTGTGCTGTTTTAAGATCTAAGTAATTTTTAGAGAAATAACTTGATACTCTTTTTTTAAGATTTTTTGCCTTTCCAACATAGATTATTGTGTCAGTTATGTCTTTGTAAATATAACATCCTGGCTTATCGCTTATCTTTGTCAAGTCGAAAGGTGCTTTCATATAGATTCTTAACTTTTAGTTTGCATTTAAACTTTCCTAAGTTAAATTTATAAATGTTCATTCTTAGTAATTTGTTTATGTCACAAAAATTGTTTATTTGGTTTTTATTATTAGTTGCTATCATTCCAGGCGTTTTAGCCGTTGGAGAAGACGTTCTTGCTCATTGTAACTTAACTCCCGAGGAGTCTATGCAGGTAACTCAGCTTCTTGAAAGTGGCAAATTAACTGATGAAAACTTAGCTGCTATTGCTCCTTTAGCTACTGATTGTGATTTGGATGCTATTCCTCCTTCTGCTTGGGAAGATATTATGGCGGAAGTTGATGTTAGTGATGTAAATTTGTCAGCTTTAGAAGAAAACTCCAATGTTAGCTCGATATTTAACACTTTAGTTGGTGCTAGTCTTTGTTCATTTTTAACTGAAGAGAATGATTTAATTGGTTTAGAGCTTCCTAGCTATATTCCTTTTACTTATGATAGTTTTAATTTTTATCTTAATGGAACTCCTGTTGCATATCTAAAACTTGAAGATAAGAAAATTACTACTATTGAATGTGGTGCTGTTGATTATCCTGAATATGAACTTCATGTCAGTGGGATTGCTGCTATTGAGCAATTAACAAGTTCTGATTATCCAATGGAAACTTATAGAGAATTAAAACGAAGTGGCGATATTAAATTTGTTGGAACTTCTTTTGGTAGGATGATAAAGGTTGGTTTCTTGCACACTGCTCTTAGCATAATGAGTCTATTCAATTAGACTTTCTAATGACTCGTATCTTTTTATTTTTTCTTCTATTGTTGTATCTGGTTTTATCATAAATTGTTCTGAGAATTCGTTGTTGTTTATTTGCATGCTATCTATTGTTTGTTCTAATTTTTCTTTTCTAGCGTCTTTATTTAAATTGTCTTTTATGTTGTCAATTATTGTAGGTCCATATGCTACAGCGCCAATTTTTAATCCCCACCAAAGTGCATACCCTATTGCTAAATATCTAACTTTTGCCCAAGGATGGTGTTTTTGATATGCTCGAAGTTTTTTAACCCTCTCTAGGCTTTCAAATTTATCTTTAATTATAGAAAAATAAGTTTCTTCTTTGTTATAGTTGTAGTTTTGCACAAAAAATAGAATGCTTTATTGACTTTTATACCTTTCTAAGCTTTATTCACTGTGTTTAAATACCTGTTTAACTGAACCTTTATTATTGCGTTTTGGTCTTTGATGTAGTTTTCAACATTAAATTCATCTTTTTCACGTTTTAGTTTAGTTTTTAAAAGAGGTCCTAGGTGTGCTTTTAGTTGTTTTAGAATCATTTCAAAATCTTTTTGGTTAAGTTGGTGTTCTTCTATGGTTTCTTTTAGTCTTGGGTTGTGTATTGCCCGAAGCAAATGATGTTCAAAATCCTCTCTAATCATAACCCTCATATGTTGTTCTTTAAATCGAGGATAATTTCCATTTTCTTGCCCGAGAAGATTTTCATTAAGGACTTGGTGAATACATCTGCTAGCTTCAAGTTCAAATTCAGTAATTAATCTATCCATAATATCCCTTTCTAAAATTATTATTATTTAATATTTTCTAAGATTTATATTTATTATTGAGTTTTCCAAATCCCCATGGTTTAAGTTCTTCATCTTCAAATCCAAGAATTTTTGCATACTTTCTGATAACTTCAATATTTTCTCCTTCAATCTCTAAAAATTCAGGGATGTATGAGTATTCTTCATTATATTTATCAAAATCGAATCTCACTCCTTCTAGTTTGTAGCTAATTCTGTCTTTTGTATTTTGAGTCCATATTGTGAACCCAACCCTTTCAAGAATTTGTACTGTTTTATCAAAATCGCCAACTTCGGTTTCTATCTCTTCCATCACTTTGGCTTCTTTGTTTTTTATTCTTCCTTTAAAGCCTAAAACGTTTTTTTCATTTTCTTTTCGAAGTCTTATGAATTGTTTATCTGTTGTTAGTGTTTTATTTCCATTATCAAAAGCCACTGTCTTTATAGTGCCTTCAAATATTTTCTCCGCTCCTAAATCAAGGAGTATTTTTTCACATTTAGGTCTATCAACTTCTAATATTTTTACTTCTACTTCTTCCATGTTGTTTTACAGAAATCAAAACTTGATAAATCTTTCTAAAGAACTTTTTTTAAGAATTTGGCTGTGTGGCTTTTTTTAGACTTAGCTATTTCTTCAGGAGTTCCAGATGCAATGACTTCTCCGCCATGTTCTCCTCCTTCTGGTCCTAAATCCACCACCCAATCTGCGTTTTTTATTATGTCAAGGTTGTGTTCGATTATAATCATCGTGCTTCCTTGATCAACTAATCTGTTAAGCACTTTAAGTAAGTTGTTTATATCATGAAAATGTAGTCCTGTTGTTGGTTCATCAAGGATGTAAAGTGTCTTATCGTTTCCTCGTTTAGACAATTCTCTTGTCAGCTTAATTCTTTGACTTTCTCCGCCTGATAGGGTGTTTGAGCTTTGTCCTAATTTTAAATATCCAAGACCAACATCAACTAATGTCTGGAGTTTTCTTTTTATTGAAGGAATATTTTCAAAGAATGGAAGTGCTTCATCAACGCTTGTTTCTAAAACTTCTGCGATGCTTTTTCCTTTATATTTTACTTCTAATGTTTCTTTATTATATCTGTGCCCTTTACATTCATCACATTCTACAAAAACATCTGGTAAGAAATTCATTTCTATCTTGATTTCTCCCTCGCCTGCACATTTCTCGCATCTTCCGCCTTTTACGTTAAATGAGAATCTTCCAACTTGATATCCTCTAACTTTTGCTTCTGTTGTCATCGCAAATAGTGTTCTTATATCATCAAATACTTTTGTGTATGTTGCAGGATTGCTTCTTGGGGTTTTTCCAATTGGCGATTGATCGATGATTATTACTTTTTCAAAGCTATGAGCTCCTTCTATGCTTTTGTGTTTTCCCGGATTTACTCTCGTGCCGTGGATTTCTTTTACAAGTCCTTTGTAGAGAATTTGGTGAACCAGTGTTGATTTTCCACTTCCACTAACTCCTGTTACGAGCGTCATAACTCCTGTTGGAAACATCACATCAATATTTTTTAAGTTATTTTCTTGTGCGCCTTTAATCATAAACCATCCTTTTGGTTCTCGACGTTTTGGTCTATAACTTATTTTTTTCTTACCGCTTAAGTATTGTCCTGTGAGTGATTGAGTACAATCTTTAATATCTTGAGGTGTTCCTTGCGCGATTATTTTTCCGCCATGAATTCCTGCTCCAGGTCCTATATCTACAACATGGTCTGCTGATTCAATTGTATCTTCATCATGTTCAACAACTATTAATGTGTTTCCTAAATCTCTTAATTTGTGAAGTGTCTTGATTAATTTGTTATTATCTCTTTGGTGAAGTCCTATACTTGGTTCATCAAGAACGTATAATACTCCTGTTAGGTTTGCACCTATTTGTGTTGCAAGTCTAATTCTTTGTGCTTCGCCGCCTGATAGTGTTCCTGCATTTCTTGATAATGTTAGGTAGCTAAGGCCGACATTTGATAGAAATGTTAATCGCGAAATTATTTCTTTTAGTATTGGTGTTGCTATTTGTTTTTCATCAACCGCGAATTCAAGTCCTTTAAACCATGTTAGTGCTTTTTCAACACTTAAATCTGTAACATCAATTATGTTTTTCTTATCGATTGATACTGCTAGTATTTTTTCATTTAATCTTTTACCATGACATGTTGGACAAGGAAGTTGTTGCATAAATTTTTCAAGTTCTTTTCGTCTATAATCGGATTCTGTTTGCATGTAAAGTCTCATGGTTTGAGGGATTACTCCTTCCCATCCATTTTCGAAATTCATTGTAGCGCCCGTGCTCCATGTTGCTTTGATTTCTTCATCCGTTCCATAAAGCAGAACGTCAAGTTGTTTCTTTGACATTTTTTTTATTGGTGTCCAAAGATTAAATCCAAACTTTTTACCAACTGCTTCTAGTTGTTGTCCTCTCCAAGAACTGTCCATTTTACTATAGACTGCAATCGCGCCTTCTGCAATGCTAAGTCCCTTATTTGGGATTACTAAATCTGGATCTACTTCTTGTTTAAAGCCAAGCCCAGTGCAACTAGCGCATGCACCGTATGGTGTGTTAAATGAGAACATTCTTGGTTGAAGTTCTTCAAGAGAATAACCGCACTTACTACATGCCATGTGTTCACTATATGTATCTTTCTCAACTTTTACAAGGCCATTTGCAAGTTTTAGTGCTCCTTCTACTGCTTCAAGTATTCTATCGCTTTCATCTTCGCTGACTGTTATTATGTCGATTAGAATGCTAATATCGTGTTGTTTGTATCTATCAAGTTTTATTTCTTCATCTGTAGGGTGTGGTTTTCCATCAACTTCTGCTTGTAGATATCCTTGGTCGTAAAATTCTTTTAGGAGTGTTTCATATGTTCCTTTTTTATGTCTTATTACAGGAGCAAATATTCCAACTTCTTTTCCATTATACTTTTTTATAATCTGATTTTTTATGCTAGATGCTGATTGTCTTTTTATTGGGGTTTTGTGTTCAGGGCAGTGTGGAACTCCAACACGCGCAAATAATAATCTTAAATAATCATAAATTTCTGTTACTGTTCCAACTGTTGATCGAGGATTTTTACTAGTTGTTTTTTGTTCAATAGAAATTGCCGGACTTAAACCTTCTATGTTATCAACATCTGGTTTGTTCATTAAGTTTAGAAATTGACGAGCGTATGCTGATAATGATTCAACATATCTTCTTTGACCTTCTGCATATATGGTGTCAAATGCGAGTGTTGACTTTCCACTCCCACTAAGGCCTGTAATTACAATAAATTTATCTCTAGGTAAAGTGATGTCTATGTTTTGCAAATTGTGTTCTCTTGCACCACGCACTATTAATTTGTCATTCATTATGTTTTACCTGTGTTGTGCAAGGCTTGAAAAACTTTTTTTGTTTTTCATTGTCTAGCACCACGTATTATTAGTTTGTCATTCATTATGTTTTACCTGTGTTGTGCAAGGCTTGAAAAACTTTTTTTGTTTTTCATTGTCTAGCACCACGTATTATT
>JAFGOT010000011.1 GCA_016926395.1 Candidatus Woesearchaeota archaeon | reverse complement strand
GAATAAATAATAGCCCAACCTAAAAATATCAATGCAATAAATTTATTTTTAAAAAATAAAATTATCGTAGTAATTATAATCATCAAGATGGCGTTATAAATATTAAAAACGAATAACTCATAGACTGCATTGACTGAGTTGGCAAAACGTTTGGATTTTGCTACCAGACTACCTGAAAAGTTGTCTGTAAAAAACGCATGTGAATGTTTCATTATATGTTCCATTGCGTGATTTTGAGATGACTCGTATGTTCTTGTCATAACTTTCACAGCAACGATGTCAAATAACCTGAAAAAAACAGTTACTACAAACAATAAAATACCCATTTGAATAACATATGAAGAAATATTTTCTCCAGCAACGGCGCCGTCAATTAATTTTTGAATCACAATTGGTTTTAATTGAATTAAAATTAAAGTGGCCGTTAGAAGAACAACACTTAAGATTATCTGAAAATGACTTTTTTTCGTTAATTTAAATACTTGTTTCCATACATCCCTATACATGAAAAAAGTTAAGAATAATTGATTTATAAAATAACTGGCTTAAGTTGTCCAAATGTCTTTTGCAACTTCTATTGCCTTTTCTCTATTTTTAGGAAAACATGCAAGCATTATTTTGAAATGAAAACAATATCCTTTGTCTGTTAATTCCGCTTTTCCCTCTTTTTCTAGTTTTTGACGGTCTAAACGCAGGTAAAACATTCCTTGTTCATCAATTCTGTTTTCTTCATCTCTTAGACGTTTTATTTGCTCTTTTTCAAGAAGTTCTTTTATTTTGTTTATGACTATTTTTGTATGTCTTTCTTTCTCAAGTTTTACTGTGAATTTTGTTATATCATCTCCGTATTCTGCTTTTAGAAGAGTTTCTTCTATTCTTATTTTTTCAGCATCTAAATCTTCAGGTAGAAATTCTAAGATTGTTTCTCCGGTTAGTTTTGAGTTCTCGTCTGGCTTTACAAGCACTGTGATGGTTATATTATGTATTAATTTCATTTTTATTCAGGTTTTTAATAGAAAATATATACTATATATTTAAATACTATGTTGTGTTTTTAGGTTATAATGGCTAGAGATTATGTTGAAGGGGGCGCATTTGCTCTAAACAATTCCACAAGTGACGTAGAACAAGAAAACCGTTTACTAAGAGAAACAATTACTCAACTTAAGCACGAGCTTGATCGTTATCGTTCTCCAGCGCTTTTAGTTGCAGATGTTGTTGAGCTAGTTGATGATGAAAATGCAATCATTGTGATGCCTAATGGTAACAAATTCTTTGTTGATATTGCTAGTGGTGTTGATGACGTAAAAAATGGTGATTCTGTTCTTGTTGAACAAAAAAATCTTACTATTGTAGACAAAATAAGTTCCACTAAAAGATTTAATGTTGATCAGTTTATTATTATGAATAAACCAACAACAAAATGGTCTGATATTGGTGGTTTAAAAAGAGAAGTTGAAGAAATTAGAGAAGTTGTTGAGCTTCCTCTAAAAAAACCTGAACTTTTTGAAAAAGTAGGTATTGAACCTCCTAAAGGTATTTTGTTGTATGGTCCTCCAGGAACTGGTAAAACTCTTCTTGCTAAAGCAGTCGCTGCAAGTACTAATGCAACTTTTATTGAAATCGTTGGTAGTGAGCTTGTTCAGAAATTTATCGGTGAAGGTGCAAAGTTAGTTAAAGAAATTTTTGACTTGGCTAGAGAAAATGCTCCGGCAATTATTTTCATCGACGAACTTGATTCATTAGCTGCTAACAGAATAGAGTTGGGAACTAGTGGTGAACGAGAAGTTCAAAGAACCTTTATGCAGTTTTTAGCAGAAATTGATGGTTTTAAACCTCTTTCTAATGTTAAAATAATTGGTTGTACTAACAGAAAAGACATTTTGGATCCTGCTATTCTTAGACCTGGTCGACTTGATAGACACATTGAAGTTGGAGCTCCTGACATTGATGGTGTTGAGCAGATTCTAAAAATTCACACTAAAAAAATGAAACTAGAAAAAGGTTTCAAATACAAAGCTGTAGCTAAAGAGTTAGTTGGTTTAAGTGGTGCTGAAATAAAAGCTGCTTGTACTGAAGCTGGTTATGCTGCAATCAGACAAAATCGTCATGTTATTACTGCTAAAGATATTGTTGTTGGAAAAGAAATGGTTCTTAGAAGTGAAGAACTTGAAGGCGATGAATACATGAATATGTTTAGCTAAAATATTTTTTTCATTTTATTTTTTTCTACTTCTTATTAACTTTAATTTCTTATAGAAAAGGTGCTTGCTCTCTAGTTACATCCGTTAATCATTAGCACTTGGCTTCATTGGGTGTTCACGCGGTCATTGCAAGCAAGTACTATGAATGACTGATTGTTTATAAACTTACTCTAGAATTAGTTAAGTAATTGAAAATCAACACATATTCTATATGTTCTTGGGGCATGCTGACCACTTTTAGCAATTTCTAATAATTTATATTCTCTGTTTAATTGTTTACAATATTTATCTATTTCATCTGTTGCTTTGTGAAATTCGTCTTCATGATAGAATGCATACATGTGTATTATTGCATTTTTATTTGCAACAGGGATTGCAACATCCAAAAATTCTTCTGCAGTTTTTGGTAAGGGCATTACTATTCGATCATACTTTTTATTTAGTTTCGGAACAATTTCCCTAACATCGCCACAATAAAGACTTATTTTGTTTTCAACTTTGTTTCGTTTTATATTTTCAAGACCAAATTGGTGTCCAGCAGGATTTATTTCCACGCCGTCAATATGTTTTGCGTTCGTATTTTTTGCGAACACACAAGGATATGGTGCAGCGCCACTAAACATGACTAGAACTTCCTCGCCTTCTTTAATCATTTTATATATTCTTTTTCTTTCAGTTGATAGTCTTGCTGAAAAATAAACTTCTTCTACATTTACTTTTAGCGTGCAATTGTTTTCTCTATACGTTGCTATCTTAGTTTCTTTTCCAGCTAGGTATTTCATTTTTTGTGTTCGAAATACGCCATCGTGAATGTCATCTTTTCTAAGAACTGTTTTGACAAGAGGGTTTGATTCTAAAAGTTTGTTTGCTATTTCTTTTTCTTTAACTCTTAATTCTTCAGGGATTTCTATTATTGCAATTTCTCCTAGATGATCAAATGCTGTTTTTGCTATTTCTAATTCTTTTTCACTTAGTATTTCTTTTAATGCTTCTTTAAATGGAATTGCTATTGTTGTTTTTCTTGAATTAGCTTCAATATTGGCTGTTTTGTATTCGCCTTCGTAATCTTCTTTTACTGGAAAATAAATATATTCAGAGTCTTTTTTTGTAAAATAGTTATGATTAAGCAAATCTCTTTCAATTAAGTCTTTTTTCATTGTTTGTGCATCTTTAAGAGGTGCTTTAACACATTTTACCATATTCTATAGAAAATGTCTTTTTATTTATAAATTCTGTTCAAAAATAGATATTATTTCTTCTTCATCTTTTGCTTTTTCAATTTCTAATCGTAGTTTTCCTGCATTTGATTCGCTATTTGTCATCCACTTTGCATGGTCTTTTAGTAAACTTAATTTTTGAGTTTCTTGTTCTTTGAAAAATTTGTACAGGGTGTTAAACTGATATTTTCTATTTACCGGCGAGACTTTTTCTCCATTCAATGCTTGGTTTATTTCTGAAAATAATCCTGGATTTCCTTTTATTCCTCGGCCAATCATTACACCATCACATTCTTCTCTTTCAAGATGATATTTTGCATGTCCTGCTTTGAATATATCTCCATTTCCAATAACAGGAATTTCTAATTCTTCTTTTAATTTTTTTATGTGCTCCCAATTAGCATCTCCTGTATATGATTGTCTTACTGTTCTCGCATGAAGTGTTACTGCGCCAACGCCTATTTCTTCTGCAAGTTTTCCGTTTTGCAAATAGGTTAATCTTTTGTCGTCAAATCCACTTCTTATTTTAATTGTTATTGGAGTATTAACTTCGTTAATTACTGGTTCGACTATTTTTCTAATAAGATGAGGGAAATCAAGAAGATACCCTCCTTTCTTTTGTCCTAAAATTGGTTTTAACGGGCATCCAAAATTAAAATCTATTATGTCGACATCGCTTTCAATTTCTTTTGCAATATTTAATGCTTCTTCAGAATTCTTTACCATCATTTGAAAGCTTAACTTATTGTCTTTCCTTGTCTTTTTAAAATTGTAAAATTGATTGTTTAAGTTCTCCATTGCTTGTGTGCTAAGAAGTCCAGCCCCATAATATCCGCAGGTTCTTAAAAATGCCTCACTATTAACTGCTTCCATTGGAGCAACAACTGTTGGTGAGTTAAGTTTCACTTTTCCGATATTTATTTTTTTCATGTGAATTTACCAAGTGTTGTTTGAGGGTGTTTTTTAGTTGGTCTAATAGGATTAATATTTTTTATATCGACAGTTTCTCCAACTTGTTCTTTGAGATTTTTGGCCACGCTTGTTCCTACCATTTGAGCAAGTGATTGAAAAGAATTATTTTTTATGTCTGTTACATTTCGAACATTATTGTTGTATAATTTTCTTGCTCTAACTCGTCCTATTCCTTTGAATCGAAGAAGTGTTATTAGTTCCGATTTAACTCCATTTACTACTCTTTCTTTGTTATGTTTTATTGTTTTAATCAATGGTTGCAATCCTTTAATTCTGGCTAGCTCTTCCGCACCATAGTATAGCCATTCCATTTTTTGTAGTTTGGCACTAAGCTCTCCTGGTCTTATATCATATTTTTCCAGAAGTTTATCTTCATTTATTTCGTTGCACCAATCCATTATGCAACTAGTGCTTTTTATTGTGTCCACAAAATCATCTGTAGATATGTCATAAAATTTTTGTTCATTTACAACAAGAGAATTTATTTCTTCTTTGATTAAATATTCATCATATTCTTTTGCTTTGGTTCTTAGAAGCGGTCGCATCTCAAGAGTTGACATAAATAAGTGATTTAGGATGAATGCCTTAGTTTCTTCATCTGGTTCAACTTTTTTATTTGTTAAATCTATTAATCCTTCAATTATTAAATTCGCACTCATTGGATCAAGGTATATTTGACTAACTCTAATGCCTAAATTTGTTGCTTGAAGTCTTCTACCAATTTCTTGTTTTGAAACATACTCATCACCACTAATAAACATACTATCTGAAAATGGAGATTTTTTTTGATTCTCTTTTCTTTCAACTTTAGATTGCTCATCAGTTAACATATTCCACTCTATTAGTTTATCTGTTACTCTGTCAATTATTGCGTGAAGTTTTTGTGTATCTCCAAATTGTTTAGCATAAAATGTTTTATCAAAGAATTTTTTTATTTGCTTATCGGATTCTGCAAAATTTGAAGCGACTAAGCTAAGAATGTACGTTCTTAAAACCGGTTCGACTGCTAACTTTGAGTATATATCTTCTACTTCTCCGTTAATGTACTGTTCTGTTAGATTTTCAACATCTTCTTCTTTTGTTGCGATTAGTATTGATTCTCCATAATCTTCTTTTCCTGGTCTTCCAGCGCGTCCTGACATTTGTTCGTATTCAAGAACTGGAATTGAGCTCATCCCTCTTGCTCCAAATCTTTTGTTGTCTTTTATTATTGCTCTAAATGCTGGAAGATCAAGTCCTGCTGCTAAAGTTGGTGTTGAGCAAATAACTTTTATTGTTCCTTCTCTAAATCCGTCTTCAATTAATTCTCTTTGTTTTGAATTTAATCCTGAATGATGGAATGCAATTCCATATTTTACGCACATTGCTAATCTTTTACATTGTTTTGTTGGTGTACTCAGTGCGTTAAGAATAAGGTTCGATAATTCTTCTTGATTTGGTTGATTTTTTTTTGCGTATTCTTTTGTTACTTTTTCTGCTTGGCTTTCAGCTATTCTTTTGCTTGCACAAAAAACAAGAGCTTGTTTATCTTTTTCAATTGTATCTAGACAAATCGCAATGTTTGGTTCTCCATCTTGTTTAATTTCTTCAATTATCATTTGTTAATTTTTCAATTTCTTCTTTTATTTTTTTTACAAACACTTTTGTATCAAATTTCTTTGCTTGTTTTTGACATTCTAATTTATATTTTTGAGGATTTTTATTTATTTCAATAATTGCTTTAACTATTTTTTCTACATTGATGTTTTTTATTAGTCTTCCTGTTTTTTTATCGATGATTGTTTCTAAATATCCCCCCTCGGCAGGTGCAATGACTGGTTTGCCAGATGCCATGGCCTCAATTGGGGTCATCCCGAAATCTTCTTCTTCTGATGTCGTTATGAATCCTTTGCAGTTAGCGTATAACTCTTTAACTTTTAAGTCATCTGCATGATTAATTATTGTAACGTTTTTAGGAAGCATCTTCTCAATTTTATTTTTATACTTGGTGAATTGTTTTGCCTTTTCATAACTTCCAACGATTATCAATTTCTCATTTGGTAATCTAGAAAATGCTTCTAGTTGTAGTTCTACTCTTTTATGGCTGATAAGTCTATTAACTGCTAACCAATAATCTCCATTTTTTTTATATTCATATTTGTTTGTATCAATTGGTGGGTGAATAACTCTTGCATCTCGTCCTAAATATTTTTTGATTCTTTTTTTCACATTCTCTGAATTGCAAACTAAAATATTTACTTCTTTGACATATTTTTTATTTAGATAGCGGTTGTATTTAACCCACACATCAAAAAAAGGCCTTTGATACCATGGAAGAATTTTATTTCTTGTGTGTTCGTATAAATCCCAAATTCCTCTTATTGGTGAATGGGCATACCATATGTTTGGTTTGTTTTTAACGCCACAACTCATCGACCAATCTCCACCAAAAATAAAACAATTATATTTCTGTTTAAATTTTACATATCTGAATCTTAATAGTGTGAGTTGTTGTCTAAAGGGGGCGTTTCTTGGAACTTTTCCGATGCTATGTACTTTCTCTTCATAGCCCATTTTTCTGATCATTTCCTGATTGACGTTTGTGCTATACAAATCTCCTTTTAATTCTCTTGCAAGTGTTAAAGCTACTTTTTCCGCTCCACCTATGTTATCTAAGAAATTGTGTGTAATTGCTATTCTCATAGCTGTTCCTCATTTATTGCTTTAATTGTATAAAAGTAGAATGAGTTTATTATTATTTGGACGCTTATTGTTGCTAATGTGAGTAGAAGAATTCCTGTTCTAATTTCATGTAATTCGCTAAAACCTTTATCTATCCAATTTGATAGTATTGTAAGTCCCCATATAATACTTGTAAGTAGAAGTATTGTTCCAATAAACATTCCTCTTTCTAGTGTGACTTTGTTCTGAATTTTGTTAATCAAATTACTTTTTTCTTTAAAATAACTAATTGATAGTGTTTTAACAAAATATCCTGTAAATAAAAGTTGAGTTCCTGAAATTAAAAGAATACTTGCAAGAAATAATGGGTGTTCATAGAATGTAAGTCCTGCTATTGTTTTTGGTCCGCCAAACAAGACTCCAAAAAGAATGATTCCTAAAAAGCTTAATATCGTTCCAGGAATAATGTATGTTGCTGTTGGATTCATCATGAGTATAAATCTAAGATGTCTCCACCCATCACTAAAGCTGCTAAGTTTTGATTTTCCTTCTCTTGTTTTATAGGAAATTTTGATTTGTTTTATTTTTATTTTCTGTTTTGTTGCTTTGATGATCATTTCACTTGCAAATTCCATTCCTTTACTTTGAAGCTTTAATTTTTCGTACGTTGTTTTTTTTATTAGTCTTGCTCCGCACTGAGTGTCTTTTATGTTGTTGTGAAATAATATGTTTATTAAGCCTGATAAGAATGGGTTGCCTATGTATTTATGGAGTCTTGGCATCGCGCCTGATTCCATTTTTTTTGTGAATCTGTTTCCTATAATGAATTCATATCCTTTTTCTATTTGAGAATAAAATTTTGGTATTTCTTTAAAGTCATACGTATAATCTCCATCTGCCATAAAAATAAATTCTCCTTTGGCAACCGTGAATCCTTTATTATATGCATGACCATACCCTTGTTTTTTTTCAAGAACTACTTTTGCCCCTTCTTTTTTTGCTATTTTTGCAGAATTATCTTTGCTATTGTTGTTAACAACAATTATTTCATAAGGGATTTTGTTTAATTCGCATGTTCTTTTAGCATCTTTAATACACCGTCCAATTGTTTTTTCTTCATTATAACACGGTATAACAACGCTAAGCAAGGGTTTTTTCATCATTAACAAAAACGTCTCAGCCTTTATAACTCTTTTTTTTAACCTTATTAAGCTTTGTAGACCTTTCGTTAACTTTATAAATGATTTCGGAGTTCACAACCTGTATTCGGCGTTCAGTTTATCTGTTCGTGGAATTTTTTTGCCTCCGTAGCTTAGTGGTAGAGTGATCGGCTGTTAACCGATTGGTCGTCGGTTCAATCCCGACCGGGGGCGCTCTTTTGTTTTTTTCGTATCAATTTCGCCACGTGCGGGTTGAACGTTGTTCCCAGAATGGGTCCCAATCATCTTTGATTATTGAGGACAATCCCGACCGGGGGCGCTCTTTTACTTTTCTTACTCTTATTCTGAGCCCGTAGCTTAGTCCGGTGGAGTGCACGACTGATAATCGTGTGGTCCGGGGTTCAAATCCCCGCGGGCTCACATTTTTCTTATTTGTTATAGAACTTTTTCTTGTATGAATTTTTTAGAATATTGCTTTTGAATTCACTTTTTTTGTTTTTAAATGATTGTTTGATTTTGGGATAAAAAATTTTAATTTTGACTTTTTAAACTCCGTTTATTTTTGTTCTAAATCTCTTTAATATGGTGTTTTAACCGCTTAAACAACCAAAACCTTTAAATACTCCTTTACTGGGTTATAGTATCATATAGTACTATAGGTGTGATTTAATGGCGGATGATGTTTCAAACAAAACAGTTTTGGTTCTTGTTATTCTTACTATTCTAATTTCAACACTAGGAACTTTTACGGTTACTTCAAGTGTAAGAAATTATCAAGATGCACAAGTTCCAGTGTATGATAATGGTCCTCAATCAGGTAAAGTTACTTTAAAACTTAATAATATGCCTGAAGCAGAGCCGATTGTTTCTTCTCCGGCTACGGGGAATGTGATTTTTATTCCAGTTTCTGGTGATGGTGAATAGGTGAAAAAAATGGATATCTCAAATAAAACTCTTGGCTTACTTCTTGTTGCCGCAATCGTGGTTTCTGTTGGTGGAACATTTTTTAGTTTAGATAAACTAAATGGCTTTTCAAGTACAGGTTTTGCGGCTAATGAAGCAGGTTCTGTTAATCTTACTATCAACTCTACCATGTCTATTAAGATGAATGATAGTGGTATTGATTTTGGTACTTGTACTGTTACTGGTTTTATGACTTTTGATAGTAATCTTACTGGTGGTACTGCTAACAACTCTAATTGTAATGGTACTTTTCCTGATTATATGACTG
>JAFGOT010000010.1 GCA_016926395.1 Candidatus Woesearchaeota archaeon | reverse complement strand
GAAACTTGCGATGGACAATACAATCTAGAATATTATAAAAATCTTCCACTATTTTTAGAAAAAACAAGCAACCTTTGCTATCAAGTATTTGACTTGGCAAATAATAATATTAAAGGAACAAAAAAAATAACTGTGCCAATGTTTTGTTTTAATGGAATTGAAGATCCATTTGAAAAAGGCGTTGATTGTGGTGGAAGCTGCCCAGCAAATTGTGGAACATGTAATAATAATAAACAAGACGCTTTTGAACTAGGTGTTGATTGCGGCGGTGTTTGCGCTACTATGCGTTCTTGTGAAAACGAAGGCAAAATAAATGATTCTGCAAAAGGCGTAGATTCTAATGAAGCTAAATCTTGCGTCTTAGATTCTGATTGTGGTGGAATGAATGAATTCTGTATTGCAGGAAAATGTACAGTAAAACAAATTAAAGAAAAGGATCCAAACGAGAATACTTATGTTGATGAGAATAATTTCAACATTTTAGGATTAATATTACTGATCTTAGGACTTTTAATGATGGGTGGTGGTGGATATTATATTTACTATTCTGAAATGCAAAGAGCGGAATACCTAAAAAAACAACAAGCATATCAACAACAGAAACAACAATCACCACAAATAACTGCAGAACAATTAGCAAGACAAAAAAGAATACAAGAAGAGAGAATAAAAGCTCTAAAAGAAAAACAAGCAAAAGGACTTGAGCAAAGAGACAAAAAAGTACAAGAGCGAAAAAGTCAACGATCAAGCTTATTAGGTGCATTTGGAAGTGAAGAAGAAACCGAAGAAAAAGTAGGTCAAACAACAGAGTCTCCTTTTGATAATGTAAAACCAGTACTAAAAAAACAAGAAGAAATAATTGATTCTAACACTGATGATGGTTATCTTGATTTAACTGAAGTTAACGCTGGAAGTTCGTCAAACTCTGCGTTTGATAAATTGGGAAAATTAGTCAAAGGAGAAAAACCATCCGTTGAAGAAAAACCCGTATTAAAATCAGAAAACAAAACAGATTTAACTGCTAATCTACCTAAACCAAAAAATTCTTTTGAAGCACTGCAACAGTTTATTAACGCAACACATAATCAACAACAGAAACCATCTAACTTTGAGCACATGCAACACATCGAAGAAAATGTTTCCTCAGATGATTTTATTGATGCATTCACTCATGAAGTAGAAGCGGATCATTTAGATGAAACAACGCTTGTTTCTTTACTAAAAGTTCTGATAAAAGAACAAAAAATAAATCTTGAAACAGCAAAAGAAATATTAGAAAAATTAGAACAAGAAAATTTCATTCCCAAAAATAACATTGAAAAGTTATTTTCAAAAATTAATAATTAGGTGATAATACGTGACAAAAAATATAATAACTAAAAAAGGACAGATTAATCAAGTGTTTATATTTCTTATAGCAATACTTGTTATAGGTTTGATTGTAGTTGTTGCTTCTAAATCGATGGGTGGTCTGATAAAAGATAAGTGTAATGTTGACTTAATAACTTTTAAAGATTCAATAAGTTCAGAAATTGCAGCAAACAATGATTATGGCTCTAGAAACGAGATTAAACTAAGTAGTCCATGTCAATACACTATGCTTTGTGTTGTCAATACTGATGTTCTAACTGGTGATGCTGTGCAAGCAGATATAATAGGAGGAGAAATTCAGCAATCAGGTTCATTTCCTGGGGCTTTTATTATTGGTAATAGTATTCAAGGTCAGGTCAAAACAAATATATTTTTAACTACCCAAGACGGAAAGGAAACAATAGAAGCTGGTTATGTTGAACAGCTAAAAATAAACTCTGATCAAACAGACGCTACATCGAATGTTTTGTGTGTTAATGCGACAGCAGGATACTTTAGATTAAGAACTGAGGGATTAGGAAGATTTACTAAGCTGACTCGTCCTTAATTTTTAAGAAGATGAAAAAGCACTCCAAAGGTTATGCTAAAAAAACTCAAAAAAATGAAAATTCAAATGTTTTTTTGAGTCCGTCCAAAGGACAGATAGCAATATCTTTTAATTGGATATTTGTAATCATTGTTGGAGCTGTTTTTTTAACATTCTTCTTTTCAATAATTTCTTCTCAAACAAAATCTTCTGACCAAAAAGTGAGCGCAACAATTGCAAAACAATTTGAAACTATTCTTGGAACAACTTCACAACAACCTGGAACTTTCAAAACTTATAGAACTTCGCCAATAGAATTAAATTTTTTTTGTGACGCTAATAGAGCAATATCTTACTATGCTATAAAAGATTACCCTGCAGGTTATACTACTTATGATGTGATGTTTACTCCGCAGAAGATGCAAGGCACATCTATGTTCACATGGACTCAAGAATGGAATTATCCATTTAGCGTAACTAATTTCTTGTATGTTACGAATAAATTTCAAATGTTTATAGTTTATGATCCTGGTGATTTTGGCTCTTCAAAAGTTTCTACATTATTGGAAGATTTTCCATCTAACCTCACAGTCTATAGGATGAATGAAACCAAATTTCCTTCATCAATAGTAAATGATGATGTTTATACTTACGTTTTTTTTGATTCGCAGTTAGATGATATAGATTCCGTATTTGGACCTGAAAACATAATAACTGAAAAAGCGCAAATAGTTATTATAGAACCAGATTTAATTTCTAATATCTTCAAATCAGGAACTGTTTATTTTTTAACGGGTGAAGAGTATGATGATTATTTACGTTTGAAAAATAATTTGGCTTCTTTTGATAGTTCTCCATATTTTGGAAAGGCAAGCCTTTATGGTGCTATGTTTTCAGGCGAGAAACAAAATTACGATTGTAATATGGACAAGGCGTTTAAACGACTTGATATGATGAATACGATTAATATGTATAGAGTTGAAAATGCCATTCCCGATATATCGCCAGTTACAAACTGCTTCTTTTTGTATAATGGCTCTTCTGTAGTTCAAGACGGTTTAAAACAGATATTAGGAAATATCTCTGAAGAACTGGAAAATGGTTTTTTAGGACTTGATAAAGATAGATTCATACATTCAGTAGAACTACTAGAAGACAAAAATTCAAGAGTTTCATTCGAATCAAGATGTCCGGGGTTGTACTAATGAGATTATTTAGTGACAATAAAAAATTCTCCAATCAAAAAGCACAGATACAGATGGGTGAGACTATTTTTATAGTGATATTTATTATTTTGATAATTGTTTTTGGATTAGTTTTTTTCTCTAAAGCTGAAGGTGAAACAATAAGAGATAAACAAAAACAATTTAGAGAATTAGATACCATAACTTCAGCACAATATGTTGCTTCATTAACAGAATTGAAATGTTCATCTTATGGAGCAGAAGACTTATCTTGTTTTGATAAAATCAAAATTAAAGCGTTCACTAACATGACACAAAATAACTGGGATTTAGTTGGAGAGTATTATGTAAACAAACTAGGACCTGCAGACATAAGAATAGAGGAATTATATCCTAATCCACAAAACTGGACTATCTATAATTATACTGGAACATTTGATGATCCTGTAAATATTTACAGCGGACGACAAACACAAATTCCTGTGGCGCTACTTAACCCAATAACAAAAGAAAAAGCATTTGGAGTATTATACTTGACATTGTTTGATAGGATAATTTAGAATGAAAAACAAAAATACACGCGCTCAAAAAAAAGATTATTTTTTTGGTGGCTCTTTTTTTAAAGAAAAAAAAGCGCAACTTGAAATAATCGGTCTGGTTTTTATAGTAATTCTAGTTTCAATGGCAATGCTTTTTTACTTATCATATTCTGTTTCAAAAAAAGACAAACAACTATACAAACAGTATGCAGATAATGAACTTGGAGCTAGTTACGCTTCAGTGTTTACAAAAATGTCTATTTGTGGAACTGAAATGAACAAATTATTGGAGGATTGCATCACAACAAGAAGAATCGTTTGTGAAGGGGGGCTAGATAGCTGTGAAACCGTAAATAAAACAATTCTCTATTTGCTTGACAGTACTTTAGATTTATGGGATGAATCATATGGGTTTACAATACGTTGGACTGATGACCCGAGAATTGAAGGTTACACAGACGGCACGTGGCAAAATAGTGGAGAAAACAGTTATTATTTTGATGATGAGAAATGGGTTTACACGAGAAGAAATTGTACTGATGAGACTACAGGAATAAAAAGACCACCAGGACTAAGTCCTATCCCTGTTGGTACTACGGGAGATACTATTTCTGTGGAAGTTGGAATGTGCGCTCAATAAACCAGAGCTTTATTGGTTGTTGATTTGTGTTTAATGAACTAAAACTTCTTTTTATTACTTATTTTTACGAAACATTTAAATACGCAAAAAAAGCATTTTTAAGTACAAAATCAGAAGATTTTGGAGGTAAATCACGATGTTTTTCGATAAAAAAGGGACTGAGTTGTCAATGAATGTTATTATTATTGCAGCAATTGCAATCCTAGTACTCGTAATTTTAGCAATGTTTGTATTTAGATCAAGTGACCGAGTCGACAAAGGCACTGGATGTACAAGTTTAAGTGGAAGCTGTTTACCAATGTGTGGTGGAGACTATCCTTTGCATAACGCTGGCTTTGATGGTTCTTGCGGTACAGGATCAATTTGTTGTATGCCTATTGGTGTAAAATCTAATTAATTTTTTTATTTTTATTTTTTGATTGTGGTGTGTATATATGATAAAGAGCAGAAGAGGAGCAACTAGTGAAGTTTCTAGACAAGCCTTTGTTATATTACCAATAGCGATTCTGATATTACTTTCATTAATTTTCTTATTTGCAAAAGGTTTTGGAAATCCACTAAGTAAAGCAACCTCTTGTGAAAGTCAAAATGGGGTGTGGTCTAAAAATGGTTGTGAAATAACTGTCTCTTCAACATATTCTTTAGCAAATAGCAAAGATCACGAGAAAGAAGTTTGTTGTGTTCCCATTTCAGGAAAAGAAAAAGAATTTGATGATTGGAAAAGAACTTTAGCGGCTACTAGTGGCGCAACTGGTGAACGTCAAGGGTCAGAAACCATTTCTTTAGAAATAGGGGGAAAAGCTTTATCTGTAGGAGGAGATCCGCTGGAACTTACAGCAAATGAGAAACAACCTGTTTTAGCAGTAAAAGATATGGAACAAGGCGATTTTTGTGTTATGTCAGTTCAAGCAGGAAAATATGTTGGAGGTAGTGTTGTTGTTGATGAAACAGGACCAACATTTACACCAAAAAACTTCGATTCTTGTAAAAAAGGAACAGTATTAGACTTTGGAGAAATCGAATTTAAAGTATTTGATAAAGACCAAACTCGAGACAAAAAAGGAATATACATAATTAAAATAGAAGTTTATGATAAATATTCAGGAGCTGAATTTGGACCTTTCTATTCATATGTTCAAGCCATAGAACCAGAACCAGAACCTGAAGCAGATTTAGGAAAACCTGAAGCTGAGGCTTAAAAACCTTTAATTCTAAAATAAAAACCTTTCTGACCTTGTTTAACCACCACATTTAAATACTCTAAGGACGATATTTTTTGATGTGAAAAGAATACTATTTTCAAAAAAAGCTATGGAGATAGAAACCATTTTATTCATAATATTGGCGGTTATGATTTTCACTTTTTTAGTTTACAAATTTTTTGAGATGAAAAGCAATGCGGGCCTATTTTCGTAATAAAAAAGCGACAAACTATCTTATTGTCACAATTATAATGAGTTTACTAGTTTTTATGACCACAATTGGAGCATATGCTAACACTCAAGCTAAAATTACAAATATGAAACCTTATTTAACAGAATGTAAATTAACACTAGCAGCAGATTCTTTCACACAAGGTAGTAAATGGTTGAGCAGTAAGATTGAAGACGCTTGTTATACTGTTAAACTTGATACTATGAATGATTTAAGACGGCCTTCGGATATATTAAGATATGCCTCAAATAGAATGGCACAATCTTGGGATATAACTTGGGAAGGTAAAAAAGATTTATGGGATCCAAATGAAGGCGCTTTCTTTCAGGTTGGAGGATATGATTGCATAATATTTTTTGAACTAGATTATACTCATCCAAAATATGAAGGAGAAGTAAATGTAACTGATTTTTTTAATTATATGATTGAAACTGATATGAAAGATAGAGAGATTACTTATGCAGAATATATTCAAGGCAAAGCAGGAAATGGTGCTTGGTTAATACATGATGATATTAAACCCGGAAATGTTTATGCTGTAAGTATAATGAATCCGCATGAAGCAGAAGTTAATGTATTTAAAGATATAAAAAGAGCAACTAGCTTTGGAACAGGATCGCTTGTTTCATTGATGTATGACAAACCAGCAGAAGAAATTATTAAAGCAATCTCCCCAGAACTTAACACTATAATTATATTTAGCGAAATAAACTGGGCTAAACAACAAAACTGCATATACCGAGGTGTTGAAGTTTGATTAGAGACCTAATATTTTTAATAAGAAGAAACTGGGTGTTTCATAATACTAAAGGCAATCAACTTCTACTTTGGATTTTATTTATGGTTGTACTGTTGTTGGTTGGTGCGATGTTTATTGCAAGTCAACATGGATTATTTGATAGAAATGTTGACAACCTAGTTGATTATACAGGAGGCCTATTTGGATCGACAAATGATTAATAATAAACGCGCAATCTCAAACTTACTGATTTCTCTTATTGCAGTAGTCATAGGTTTCATGGTTTTTGTTTTAATATATCCTAATGCTGTTGGTGATTTGAAAAGACAAATTGAATCAAAAGCATCCTTGGAAAAATACCTGCCTGAAAAAATATTTGCCGCTAAAGAACCTGTTTCTACGGAAGCAAAAATATATTCTTTTGAAATAGTTAAAAAATTACTTGATGATTCTTATTTAACAAAACAATTACCAAGTCCAGTTAAAAAAGGACAGTTTTTCTTAGTAAAGAGAGATGTTTTAGAGGATAAATATTTGATAGGTTTTGTTGAAGTTGATGGTGAGATGAGACTTTACTCATCGCGTGATGCAGACAGATTATTTAGAGCAAACGATTTAAAGTCGTTGCAAACAGGTTCAGCAGCTTATTTTGAAGCAGCGCTGTTTGATAATGATATTGACAGAATTACAATCCGTTCTTTACTAAACGACAAAAAATTTGTTGTGATGTCTAGAGGAGAGAACAAAAACGACGAACCAATATTTTTGTATCACACTACCGGATTTCCAATTAATAATAATAAACCCAATGATTTAAAGGATGATCCGTATTATTCTCTTGATAAAATTCTAGAACGAAATGTTGTAAAGACGTTTGCTTTTTCAACAGAAAAGAAATCGGAAATTTATTATGATGATTATCAAAATGATTTAGAAGGGAGAACTATTGCTGAACGGAGTAATGATTATATTTTGATTTACAGATTAGATAATTATGTTGTTTTTTTCCCACAATCAGGAATTACCGCAACCGAGCTAACAAACAAAGCCCCTATTGAGGTTGATGGAAACGGTTTGACTAGTCCTGAATTGATAGATGATTTAATTCGAGAACACATGGTAGTACAAATTGATTAAACAGGTGATATTAAGATGATGAACAATAAGGGTGCAATGGAACAATTGGTAATAACTATATTTATTATTGTGCTAGCAATTGGTGGTTATGCATTGATATATGGCAAAGGTGTTGGTTCCTCATGGGGTCAAGTTGCAGAATTCTCAAAGTTTCAAGATACTGATAATGACGGAGTGACAGATTACTTAGAAAGTGTGCAAGGAACTTGTGCTTGTGATAGGGAAATCACAGGCGGAAAAACGAGCGAAAGGTATTATTTGATAAAAGAAGATTTGTACGCTACAGATATTAAGCCTTGGCACGGGAAAGAAGCAGGTTATCTAAATGGATATTTTGATGGTAAATTAAGCCAAACAAATGTTTTAATAGAAAACCCAAAACCATACTTGAGACTTAGTGAATCCGAAGTAGATACTCTTTATGATTTATTTCAAAAAGAAAATTCTCAAAGCATAAAATTGGCAGATTATAATTTTGAATTTGTAGATTTTACTCCGAATGCTGAACTTAAAGACTTGTGCATTCCAAAATCGCTTCCTGCGACCGAAGAGTGTACATATACACAATTTGTTTCTGATTTATTAGAAACAGATAACCAAAAACCAACAGGTTGTAAGACTGATCCTGACACTTGTTCCAGGATGAGGGAAGAAAAAGCTGCTGAGGATAAATCAAAATAATGACGTTTGTTAATTATCAAAAAGGGTCTGGCATTCCAATGGGAATATTACTCTCTTTAGTGATGATTGCATTGTTAACTGTTGGTTGTTTTAATGTGGCGCATAGCAATCCTCTACTATCAAAAAAGCACTTTGATAATTCAGGAAAACTAACTTCATTTAATGCATATTTAGAAAATTTAGATGATCCAGCAAAACCAAACATTAGTACTCAAGTAATAGTTGGTGCTACAGGTGATGCTTTTCTTTTTTTCTCAGAAGGAGTCGGTCCAATAAAAATAAAATATTCAGGAATCTCTAATCCTTTGACGACAGATATTAATGATATTCTTATTAATGGAGATTTTGTTTTCAAAAGACCTGATTTGGAAGTTTGTCAAAATAAAGCGTGTGTTTGTTACAGCTCTAATGCAAAATTCTGGGAACAAAAAATGGAATCTCCATATATTAGATCCCTTGGAATTTATCCTTCAACAACTGTGTTTGGTAGTTGGGAAGATTCTCAAATGCAATGTTTAGAAGCACCTAACCCAAACACAATATTTGCAAATTCGCGAGGCTTAGATAAAGAATTTAATGATTTTGATTCACAGTTACTTCCTTTAGAAATACCAATGGGATTACAAACAACTGCTAGAGATACGATGGCAAGTATTTTTGAACCTGATGAACATAAATATGTTTCCTCAGGAGGTGCTGCTCCTGTGCTAGTTGACTTAGGAAATTTCTATAGAGATGGAATGACTAAAAGAAGACTTGTAATAAAAAATAATTATTTCTGGGAAGGCGGAGTTGTTATAGGCGGGATGGGAATACCTCAAACAAATAAAGAGAGAGACGAAAAAATTCTTAGCGTGCCTCTTTATAATATAACTTTTGAGAAAATACCTAACACAAACATAACAGGTGTTTGCATACAACCAAAATGTCTTTACACAAACGGAATTGAGAATGCTAAAAAACAAAAAATAGAGTTAGAGAAAACAAATAAAGTTATTCAAAGTTTTAACTATTTAGATAAGGAACTTCAAACAAATTTTCTTCTTTGTAGAAAGAACAATCCTGATATTAATATTTGTATATATCAATTACAGACAAATTTTGTAAATGTATTTTTATCAGTTCCTACATCAAAAGAATACAATATCTACTTTCATAACAAAACAGGAATAACAACAATAGAGTTAAGAAAAGAACAAGATGTTTTAGCATCAACATCTTTTCCTTATCCAATGCCTCGTGTTAAAGGAGTGCAAAAAGATAGTATTACAATCACAGGAACAAGTGCAGGAAATTTAGTTATTGAATCTGCAAATTATAAACTGAAATCTGAGATAGATAACGAAGGAAATAGTTTAATTAATTTTGTTTCTTAAAAAGAGGGGTTTTTATGAACAAAAGTGCAAAATCAACACAAGTATATTTAGTTGGAGAGTTTGTACTAATTGGTGTTTTAATCCTTATGTTTGGAACCGTTATGGGTCAATCTTCAAACCCTTTACTTGTTGAAAAAGCAGTAACTGCAGAAGACGTTGCAAGAACGATGGAAATTGCACAAGCAACAGCTTATGATTTTAGATATGAGTACCCTGAAACATTAGATGGTTATACTGTTAAATTAAACGGAGATTCTATAAGTTTAGTTCAAGATGGAGAGATACCTCCAGAAACCGATTTTTCGTTTAACAAAAGATATTTTACTCTGCGAGAGGGAGTGAGTATTCCAAAAGAACAAGATGTAGATGTTTCTGATTTTTATATAATTAAATCCGGAGATGAGATAAAACTAGGGGACTTTAAATCAACTCAAGCGGTTGACGTCCTTGAAGTTACATCAAAAGAAAAACCAAATGTAACTGTTGAATTTGATACAACGGGAGTAAACAGTTTTGATTTAACATTAGAAAAATTATCAATTATTGTTAAAGAGGAAATAAAACGAAATTTCGAAACAGGCGATACGAACTCCTTAACTGTTAAAATAAGTTCTCATGACGGTTTGGTTAATGACAAAAATATTATTTATTATTCGACTGATGGTGAGGAAGATACAAAAGCAATCGCAGAGAACATGCAAAAACTACTAGAAAATGAACTTAATCTTTTAACTGTTCCAATATCAAAAAATTATGGTCAAAAGGAAGTTATTGAGTTTAGTTTAGCAAACAGCATTGAAAACAAAAAAATATTTGGCGAAGATACGATTAGAAGAAAAATGGGTTATTTAATATCTTATTCACTTTCAAAATATTACGGTGTTGGTCGATGAAAAAGCTACTAAAAAATAAACGAGGAGATGACCATGAAGGATTTCTTTCTACAAACAAGTTTTTCTTCTATGTCATATGGGTGTTATTTGTTGGGGCTTTAATCACAGCATTTGTCATCCTTGTAGTTAGAAATATGGATTCAAAAACGGAAGTTCATGATTCTATCGATGCAGATTTTAAGTTAGCAAGAGCAACAAACATTTGCTTTGCTTATGAAGATCCACAAACAAATATGATTAAACAAAACGTAATTGATTTAAGAAAAGTAACTAATGAAAATCTTGATGCCTGTTTTAAGTCTAATTATCCACAAGCATTTACGATAACTGTAAAACCCGTAATTGAGGGAGATTTTCCTAAAACAACGGCTCTGATAGGAAATCCCTTTGTTTCTAAAATTGCTTATGCAAGATATGTAATCGTGGCAAAAGATGACGGAACAATGAAACCTGGAATGATATACTTTACACCATGAGAATAAAAAATAACAAGAAAGGAGACTATACTTCAGAATGGTTTTACTTTTTAGTAGGCGGAGCCTTAGTTATTATTGGTCTTTTTTTGATGATGAATATGTCTGATAGAGAAAAACAAGATAATTATCAACAAGTAGCTAGTCTAAAAGAAGGATACCAGACAATACAATTAGCAAGAACTTATTTGCAAACACCAATGGAATTCAAGGGTGAAACAAGAGAGGTTGCAAATTGGGCTAATTATTACTTTAATCTAAACAACTACACTGAAAAAAATGAATTAAGACGTGCGTTGTATGATTTGGCTGAAGTCTCAATAAAACCACACCTAAGAACTGGGGTGTTTGAATCCGAGGCGTCTTTTACCTATTATTTTTTAGGTCAAGAACAAGACAAGGTTATAGTTGCAAGTACGTGGGCAACAAGCTCAGAATCCCTACAAGACAAGGGAATAGTTTATTCTGATGAAGCACAGGTAGATGTCGAATTACAAATTCCTTTTTACGAAAAAGGAGATCAATTTAATCCTACTGACAAATATATTTTGTTCAAAATAAAAACTACTGATGAAAAAAGAGATTCAAATACGTTTTCAACAAACATACGTCGATAAAAAATGAAATACAAAAAAGCATTTAATCCATGGCCCATATTTGGGGTTGTCTTTTTACTCTTGATGATATTTGGAGGAGTGTTTGATGTATTTGGTGGAAGTCCTTTAGAGACTCCTATTGGTCTAAAACAATATGATATCTTGTTTGCTAATGAACAATCAGAAGCAGTAACTAATTATGTTGAATTAAGCGGAGAATACTCTAAAAACTTAGCAAAAGATTTGCTCTTCAAAAATAGCGGTATATATGAATTTCAAACAACAGGAAAACCACAATTCAAAAAATGCGGTATTCATCTTTATCCAAATTACAATTCTGAAAATGATAATTGTCAACCTGATTTTTTAGAGAGCTATACAAACTATTATAGACGAACAATAGTCAATTATTTATCTGGTTACAAAGACTATTCTCTGGCAGGAAACACTTATATTGATATAATTACATCAAAAAGAGATTCTAATCTTCAAAAAGATAAAATCCGAATTGAAGGTTCGGTCCAAAATCTAAACATACCTATAACTTCAAAAGCAACATTTGATGAATCTAAAGCAGTTAAGTACCCTGTAGGTTTGTTTGGAACATACAAAGACGAAAGAACTTTTGTTTGCTCTTCAGGAGATTGTTTTTCACAAGGAGCAACATACTTTGAGCAATTTTACAAATCATCAGGAACTTCAATGCAATATGTTAAAGGAGGATCATCACCTTATAGCTACGCGGATTCATTATTAGCAGATATTTTTTATGGTGTAGAATTACAAAGTGTCAATGAAGAAACTGGCGAATTTACAAAGCCAGGATTTGATGGTGCGGGTTTTTTGTGGTGGCTTGGAAAACACACAACAGTAAATTTCTTTGAAACGAGAAAAACAACCCAAGAATATTTTGAAGACGCAAAAAAAGGAAACATAGTTTGTGAAGGGGATTCTTGTACGAAAGAGAACATAATACAAAACGCACTTCCAGGAGACATATTATTCACTTATCCTGAAGATGGAATACCAACGCACATGATGGTTTATGTTGGGAATGATGAAATTGTTCATTCTAGTCCACAGTCAGGACTTGTAAGAGAAACGTTATCAAGTTCCTTTTTCAAGAATGAAGAAACAGAAATTAATTTGGTTTTAAGATTAGAATATTCTAATTCTGGGTTAGAAAATCTACCTGGTTTTGAAGAGTCATCAGGTGGTGATTGTGTTGTTCCTGTTGACTTCACACAAATAAATAATCAACTTAGTGGCTCAAGAAAATCAGTTAGTGAATTAATAGGAAGTTTAAATTCTCATGATTCATTAAAATATGTTCTAGAAGCACACGAAAAATATCCTAAAGTTCCTGCAGAACTAATTTTAGCAATAATGAATACAGAAGTAAATGGAGGGTCTGCTGCAGACTTATATTTGTCAGGAGGAGGATCTCCTGGTAAAGGTAATTGTAATGAGGTTGGAATGTGCACAGTGATGCAAATTGCACCAATAACTTGTGAGTCAATAAATCGACAACCAAATGAATATTGTTCGTATGAGGAATTAAAAGCAGGAGATACAAGACAAGGAATAATGACTGGTGCTGCTTTGCTTAATTCTTTGATGACAGACACGAGAATAGTTGATCCTCAAAATCCTAACTTTTACTTTGTTGCAATGGCATACAATTCAGGAGGAACAACCACTAAATATATTAAAGAAGCCGCTAGTGCAAGATTAGGTCGTCCACCTTCTACTTTGCAATGGAGTGATATAACTTACGAAGATGTACAAACGGGAGCTTCAAGATTGGGCGGCGCGTTTGAGAAAAAAGCAAAACATGATGAAATATTTTTATATCCTAATTTGGTTGCAAAAGCTTTGCAAGAACAGTGCTCAGGATCTTTAATGGCGGGAGTTAGTGGGTCTAGAGTAAAATCTAATAGTTATTTTACAATAAATCCAAAATTCATAACAGAAGACAAGATTAACTTTGAAGAATTAGATGAAATAAATTCTTTTGTAAATTATGTGACTGAAAAATGTACTGATAAATTAGATGTATGTATAAAAAATGAAATAAGTAATTTTAATTCTAAACATCAAATTAAAATAACAATAGATGATGAAGAAAATGCTGTTGGATATGATTTTATAGATCAAATATATGATTGTTATGAAAATGGTCAGGAAAGCTGCACTTGTGAATTAAAGTTGAACACGCAATTGAAAAAACCAACGAAAGATTTTGCAATACGCCTTGAAAAATCAGGCGTGGTTTATGTAGGTGATAGAGATAGTTATGGTCTTGACTCAGATACTCAAAAATATTTACTGTCTCTTCCTTTTAATCCAGTAAAATTTTATATTGTCGAAACAACTGAAGAAAAAGAAGATGGAACAATAAGTGTTTTATCAGAAATCGCCTTTGCACCATTAAAAGCAATAGCGAACCTTGCGGATGCTGTTTTTGACTTCTCCGATGTAGAATACTTAGAAATTACTTATGATAATCAAAAAAATAAAACTTATTTTGATATAGAAAGACCTGTTAAAGATAAATCTATGGAAGTTGGTGTTGACTTTGATTCTTTAGCTGTTGTTAAAGGAAAAAATGATATGAAATGGGTTCCTTACAAAAAAGGTTATGGTCAATTATCTTGTAAAGATAACAAACACAACTTTAGGTTACAAGCACATACAACCTTTTCTGATGAGACGATTGATTTCTCAGTTTATCTAAATGATACTAAAGCGCCAGAACTAACGTATGGAAAAACATCTTACTCGTCTTGTCTTGAGGACATCGTTCCAATGCTCTCTTGGGATGTTCCGATTGATGATCATTTTGTAGACAAATTTGCTCTAGAAATATCTACAAACAAAGACTCAACAAATAATTATTTTGATTATGAATTTTATTCAATAGATGCAATAGAAATAGAAGACCCATCAAAAGCAGACACGATTGGTGTTCTTTACAAGACAACGACAAACTCTAAAATAACTTATTATGCAAGACTAAGATTTTATGGGGGAGATTTTCCATTCGAACCAGGAATGTCTTATTATTATAAAATAACTTCCTTCGATGCTTACGAAAACAACAAATCTTTTGACTGGGAGGGCCTTCCAATGCCTGATATGACGGCAGGAAGCTTAGTTTCAAAAGTAATTCCTGAATCATCATATATTTCAGGTTTAGTATGTAAAAATTTTTATCAGCCAAAAATTACGCTAGAAGAATTATACGGAAAAGCTGCAAAACCAGAAATTGCAAAGTTTGATGATACTGATATTGAACTTGAAGTCTATCCCGGAATAAAACATCCAACGACAGGAGAAAATTTGTATAGAATAGCAAATATACCTCGAGTAACTTGTGATGAAAAAAATACGCGTGTTGGAAAAATATGTGCGGGAAATAAGGAATTGGTCTTAAAATTACATGAACTTTCTCAACTTTATTTAGAACCATTAAATTTAGAAATATCTATAACTCAAGCATATAGGACTTATGATATTCAACAAAAGTTATTTGTTGCCAATGGTTACGATACTAGTTTAGCATGTGATCCGAATCCTAAAGGTCAAAAATTATGTCCTCACATGGTTTCAGGCGCTATTGATATTGAAATGAAAGATGCGGTTACTAAAAAAGGAGTAAATCCCCTTTTGATGGAAGATATAATGTGTTCTTTGGGATTTGTAAGGTATGGAAATGAAGATTGGCATTTCGAGTATGGGACCAACCAATTCAATATTGCCGAAAGCAAAAGAACTGAAACTGATCGTTTTTGTAAATATTCAGGTTATGATGTGTTAGCAAAACTTCGTGATACTTATAGATATGACATTACCAACCTAGAAGATACGCGAGCTTTGATAGAACAAGATCAAGAGTTAATATCTGCATTTAATGATGCAGTTAGATCTTCTACAAGTGTAAATGCTAACTCAAAAATAATGCTTGTTGATGGAGATACTTCTTATGTCGTTAGTAAATACAATGTGATGGGAAAATACTACAAACCAGCGATTTTAGTATATCAACAAATTGATTTAAACCAAGAAGGGCTAGTTGCTCAAGGAGTAGATCAAATAAGTTCAAAATATGGGTATGAAACCTTTTTAGTATAAAATGAAAACAAAATATTTTTTCGGATTAGTCTATTTTATTATGTTAATTTTGTCTTTTCACTCTGTTAATTCCTTTGAAGTTCAAACATTAAATGGGGAGCTGATGGAATGGAACCAATCATTTTGTTTAGATGATCCAGAAAATTACTATGATTTGGTGGGCGATGACTATTATCTTTATTGTGAGGGCGATTTTGGAGATGAATATAATGCAGTTGATACTGCTGTTTTAGTTGTTAACGAATCTGCTTCAAATAAAAACAACATTTCTTTAGAAGAAAAAAACAACACGAATCTTGATTTTCAAACAGAAATTGTCGTTATATCTGATGAGCCCCGAAATGAGGAAAGAAATATTCCTAGCAATAATTGGATTCTCTTTGCTAGTATCTTTGGAATTATTTTGATTTTGATTGTTGTTGTTTTGGTTATAGCTCACAAACTAGCTATTTTGCGTGATGAAAAAAAACAAATAATCAGCTTAAGTCCTTATATTAATAATTTAAGAAAACGAGGATACACTGAGAACCAGTTGGAAGACCTTTTAATCAAGCGAGGGTACGACTCGGCCTTTATAAATAAGCTTTTAAATAAAAAATAGCACTGTTCACCAAGGCACAAGACTTAAAAACAACCCATAATTACATAAGCTTAACAATATTAAACCTTATAGAGGTATTGGGGTAATTATGATGACTGATACACAAGTACTTGTAGATAAAATTCTTCAAACTGGAAAAATCACAAAAGAAGACCTAGATAAAAAGGTTAGCGCAAAACTTTCTTCCCTTGGCGGATTAATATCTGAAGATGGCGCTTTACACATAATTGCTAATGAACTAGGATTGCAGCTTGGTTCTGCTCCAAGCACAGACATGAAACTAAAGGATGTCTTAGCTGGAATGAAAAATGTTACTGTTCTTGGTAAAGTTGTAAAAAAGTATGAACTTAGAACATTTGGTGAAGATAAATCTGGAAAAGTTGCAAACGTTCTAATTGGTGATGAAACAAAAAACATGAGATTAACATTTTGGAATGAAAAAACAGCATACTTTGAAAAACTAAATGAAGGAGATGTTGTTGAAGTCCAATCAGCATACTCAAAAGAAAACCAACAAGGATATATTGAATTACATATGGGCAACTCATCTCATTGCGTGATAAATCCTCCGGGAAGAACCGTTGACGTGATGGAAAGAACAGAAAATCAAGTTCCTGAAACTCCTGCTAAAAAATTAAATGAAATAACTTCCGATGATGCATTTGTTAGTATTACGGCCACAATAGTTCAAGTTTATGATCCTCGTTTCTTTGAAGTGTGTCCTACATGTAATAAACGAATGCGACAAGAATTAGACGTATTTACTTGCGCAGAACATGGGGAACAACAAACTGTGGCTTACAATTATGTTATGAATCTTTTTCTAGATGATGGGACTGATAACTTACGAGCATCTCTTTGGAAAGAGCAAATAAATCAACTATTAGAAAAATCTGAAGAAGAAGTTCTAAAACTAAAAGATGATTCTTCATTGTTGGAAGAGGTAAAAACCGACCTTTTAGGAAGAATAATTACTGCGAGAGCAAGAGTAAAACACAACGAGACATATAACAACAACGAACTAGTATTGTATAATGTTAATAGAAATCCTCAACCAGAAATAAAATCTTCTCCGCGAGAAGATAATAAAAGGCCTGTGGAAGAATCAAGTAAAAAAGAAGATTTATCTGCAACCAATGTGACTGAAGAATTAATATCTGAAGATGATGAAGAATTACTTTCAATCGATGATATTGATGGCGATTTATAATGCTTGGAAGAACACATTTAGCCGCAGCGGTATTTTTGGCTGTTTTATTTTTTTCAATTTATTCTTATGATAGTATTACAAATGTATTCTTGTTATTTCTTTTTGTAATAGGTTCTTTATTTCCTGATGTAGATAGTGCCAGATCAATTTTAGGACGAAAAATAAAAATAATTTCCTTTATCTTTAAACACAGAGGTTTCTTTCACTCCATATTTGCTTTAGTTTTATTTTCTTTACTCTTAGGATTATTATTTAAACCAATAGCAGGGATTGTTTTTGCATCTGGATTTACCCTTCACATAGTTATGGATGCAATAACTAAAGAAGGAATTCATATTCTTGGATTTAAAATACAAGGACCTATAAAAGTTGGGAGCATTACAGAACACGTTTTTTATTTAGTATTGTTAGTTGCAAGTTTAATCTTTATGATAATTTGATTTTTGTTCTTTCATACGTTGTTCGTGTTTCTTTTTAATTTCTGCTAGAATATCTTGTTTATCTTTTACAATAACATTTAACAATTCTTTCTGACTTAACTTTCGAACTCTCTTTGCAATCTGAGGTTTGTTAAGTTCTTTTTTAATGAATTTTCCTACTTTAATACTATTCTTTCTAATAAATTGATGATACCCCTCTTTACTTAATTTATTAACTTCTTCTATAAATTCAAGTTCATTATTTACAAGAACGTTTTTTATCCAAAGACCTTTTTTCTCTTCTATTTTTTTAGCTTTTGCATGTTGATTTTTGTTGAAATAACGTGCTTTAGCAAGTTTTTGGAATATAACTATTAGTATGAAAATAACTACTGTGAAAGCAAACAGAACGCCTATTTCAAAAAGCATTTCATTAAGAGGCATAGAAAATATTGTTGCTCGTCTAAATGTTTCTGAAGCAAGAACATACGGATTATATTCTGCAATAAACCTAAGTCCAGGAACAATACTTTCTACAGGAAGGACAAAGTTGGAAAGCATCAAAAGAAGAGCACCTATGCTTATGCTTGTCATATTTGCTCCTTGTTGTGATTTTATTAGATAACCAATAGCCATACCAAGCATGATGAATATACTTGTTGCAAGAACAAGAATCAATATGTTAAGTCCAATGTTTGCAGTGAAAACATCAATTAAGAAATAAGAAACTGCTAGAAGAATAATTGCTAACTGCGCAATAACTATGATAAATGCAGTAACAAAAGTTGTAAGGATAAAAAATTCATCTTTTGTAGGAGTCGTAAATACTCTAAATGAAGCCCTACTTGACTTTTCAACAACAACCAATGTGCTAGCAAGCATTAAACCAACAAACATAATTATCAACATTAAAAGATATGGAAGAAGAGAAATAAGTTGGTTATTATCTGAACTTATAGTTTCAATTTTTGTGTTGATAGGATTAACAATTTGATCACTTGAAGTTATTTCAATAGAACTAACATCTCTTGAAAGAGATTCAAGGTTTGACTTTACTCCATCAACTTCTGAATTAATACTATTAAGGCGTGTTCTAAGAGCATCTATTTTCTCACGACTATTGTCTGTGTTTTCTTTAGCTGTTTTAATTTGGTCTTCAACAGTATTTAACTCTGTTTGAACAGCAGATATTTTGGTTGTTAAATTAGAAAGACGTGTTGTGGAATCATTATATTCTGTAAACACAAATTCATTTAGATCATTTATTGCAGAAATTATTCCTGATTTTGAATCTGTCGTGTTTAATGAATTTATGGTGGTGTTTATTTCTTTAAGAACTGTTTCGACTTCATCTTGAATATCGTCTAAACTATTATCTATGGAGGCTATTTCTGAAGTTCCTGTAAATGAGAAATCTTTAACTTCAAGTTTTATTTCATTTAAATCATCACTAATAACTTTAGCATCATTGACATTATCATTCATATCCTTTTTAATTTTAATAAGAGAACCAATGGTGCTATCAACAACAGTGCCAGTTTTTGTCAAAGTTGATGTAAGGGTTTCAGTAAGGCTTTTACTTAATTCATCCGTTTTAATGCCGATTTGTTCTGAAACACCTTCAATAACTGTATATGCAAGATTAACTCTTGACTTATCGACAACGAAGGTTACATTGTTTTCTTTTCCTTGTGTGATTTCGAAATTAGGTGGAAAGAATATACATGTGTGAACTAAACCATGTTCTAGTTCTTTAAGACAATCACGTTCAATTTCAAAACTCTTGGTTGTGTATTTATTATCTAAAGAGGAGATAAAATCGGTTGTTAATTGACTGTTATCTGGAGCATGATAACCAACTGTTAACTGAATTGCGTTAGATGAGTTAAATGCAAATCCAATTAAGAATATAACAAATAAAGGACCAAAAACTATTGCAACTAAAGCGGTTTTGAGTCTGAATAAAACTCTGAAATTTTTTGCTATGGTCCTAAAAAATTTCATTCTTCTTTATCCTCCCAGATAGATATGAAGACATCATCTAGAGATGCGCTAGTAACATTAATGAATGTGAGATCTTCTTTACTTTTTTTAAGAGTAGTCATTACATCAAGCATTACGTGTTCCGGTTTGCTTGAATGAATATGAAGGGTGTGATTTGAAATTCGTATTCTAGAAATATCTTTTTTAGAAAGTTCTTTAACAATTTTTTTGTAATCTCCGGGGTTGGTTTGTAAGATAATTTCCTTTTCAACCATGAATTGTTTTTTTATCTCTTCTGGTTTGCCAACAGCAAGAATTTTACTGTCTTTTATTATTGCGACTCTATTACATAAAGCTTCAAGTTCACTTAAATGGTGGCTTGATAAAATTATTGTGGTTCCTTTTTGATTGATTTTTCTAACTAGCTGCCAGATGTGATTTCTAAGCATAGGATCAAGATCGGCTGTTGGTTCGTCAAGAATCAGAACATCTGGGTCGTGCATTAAAGCACAGGCGATGTCAAGACGTCGCTCCATTCCACCCGAAAGATTTTTTGCAAGAGTATTAGATGCATCTTTTAAGTCCATTAAGTTTAGGAGTGTTTCTGCATTTGATTTAATCGCGTCTCTTGAAAGATTGTATAAAAGACCAAAATACTCAAGATTTTCCTTTGTAGTTAAATCATCATAAAACGATGGAACTTGTGATGCAAAGCCATAAACTTGTTTAACAAGAGATTGCTTTTTGAAAACGGATCTGTAAATATATGAATTTTTATATGCTAGAAGATGATTTAAACGGAATTGAATGTCGCCTTTATCAGGTCTTAAGAAACCGATTAGGGTGTTAAGAAAAGTGGTTTTACCTGCGCCACTAGCACCAATTATGCCAATAATTTCGCCAGAATAAATATCTAAGTCAATGTTGTCAAGAACCACGTGTTCATTAAACGCTTTACTGACTCCTCTGACTTTGAATACTGGCTCTTGCATACATGTAAAAGGAGAATAATTGGTTTATAAATTTGATGTTCCCACTTATTGATGAGTTCTTCTTTTTTTCTGGATGAACTTAAACAACATGTATGTTCCAACTAAACAAGCACTAGCAACAATAAGTCCAATTAGAAATTCGCTACTAAAATACCACGGAACAGAATTAGTGGTAATACTCTGGACGGACATGTCAGCCATCATTGGAGCAGCCTTAGCTAATCCTGCTTCATTCATTGTTGCAACCATTAAATCGCTGCTTGATTCGCTAAGAACTAGTTTACTACTTCCATTTTTGAAAAGTTTTATGATTAATGATAATCCAATAATCCCTCCTACTGTAAGAAGACCGGGGATGAATGCTTTTAGTTGAGCAGAAATATTTTGTTTTTGCGGAACAATAATCAATATTTTATTTGTTAAAGAATAATGAATAACTTGTTTTCCTTTAGAACTGTAGGAGAATTCTGAGTCATCAATAATTTTGCTATCAATTAATGCTTTAAGGTTGTAATGGACGGTGGATGCTGGGAGATTCAATTTTTCTTTAATATCTGTAGCGGTGCATTTTTCATTATCTCCAATGAATTTTATGATTTCTTGAGCGGTTTTACTGGAAATAATCTTAGCAAGAGAACTAGCATCGTTAAGCTCAATTATATTAACTTGGTCGTTCATTTTGTTTATTAAAACTACTTACTTATTAAAAAAACTATTTATTTGGCTGTCAAATGCTCTTTAGCGTGAGCGGATGTATCTTTGATAAATCCAATCGTTCCAAACAAATAAAATAAGACTGTGATAATAAAAAATAATGCAAATATTATCAAAAGAACATATTTTTTGATTGTACTTAAATAAATAATCGATTGAATATAATAATTGCTTATTGAATATGTAAACAAAGCAATGTATATTGTGAAAAAAATCTGAGTAACAATCGTTATTAGCCTCATAATCTTTTTTTCTTTGGAGATATCTGTTGACAATAGTGCACAAATTAGGCCCACTGATAAAGCAATTAAAACAGTGGCTGGAATGCCGATAATTGAGTTTTGAACAATTGAATGACCTGAAATATTAACCCCAATAAGCGCTTCGTTAGTTAAAGGTCGAATCTTAAATGCGGGAGAAAGGATAAACATTAATAAAGATGAAATTAAAATACCTATCTGCATTTTACTAAGAGTAAATTTCTTATTTTTGTAAATTAAATACCACAAATAGCCAGGAGCTAAAAGCAAGAATAAGATGGCTATTATGTTGCCAGCTATTGTGACAAACAAAAGTGCATTTCCAAGGAAATCTGTTGCAATGGAGTCTAAGGCAAAAACTTGAAACATTGAAAGATGAGGAGAACTTAAAAGGCCAAAATAAAGAGAATCTGCAACGCCAAAAACGTAAGGCCAAATAAAATGAAGTGATTCAGTAGCAATATGCAAAACTAACATCGCAAATAAAGCCCTTAAAATTGTTTTTTTATACGTAAAATGCTTTATTACATCCTCATAGAACGAACTTCCAAAATCACCAAATTTGGATAAAAAAGAACGAGAATTGAATTTTTCTCGATGTTTGATAATAAAAAAAATGTATGTTCCAAGAGCAATCATAAGTAATGGAGCATCAATTGCAATAGCGAGCCACTCCATAACTAAATTAAACACAATCAAATAAAAAGCAACAAGGACTGCAAAACTAGTTAATAATCTATGAAAAAAATCTTTGAAGTTATTTGGAATAGGACCGTCTTCATGAATTATGTGCATGACGCTAGGGCCTCTTATAGGGTGTTTAAGAATCATGTTGATACTAACGGCCAAAATAAGCAACATTCCGGCGTAAATACCAAAAATCTCAATACTGCTTTGGTTCTTAATTAAAGCATTAAAAAAAGGCACAAGAAAGCTTGAAGCATCATTGACAGAACTCATTGCATACGAAACAAGATCTTTAATTAAAATTAGAAAATATCCTGAAATTAACATGATATCTTCTATTCCTTTTTGATATGTGCCAAAAATTATTTTCGTAGGTTTGGCTCTGTAAAAAATAAATCCTAAAGCAGCCCAAGAAATTATTTTTTTAATGTAATCTAATGTGCTTGGAAGGTGTTCTATTGCATCAAAAACGTTAAGAATGATGATTAAAAAGAGAATAATTTCTTCAATGCCAACTTTCCAATCACCAAACCTCTTTTTTAGCATAATATCCTTATATTGTATATTATCATTTAAAAACTTTCACAAACACGAAAACTATATAAATCGTTTTTTGTCAAATAGATAACAATGAGACGGTTAGTTGTATTATTGATGATTATTCTATTGGCGCCAGCAGTTATGGCTCAAACGTTAGATTACAATTTTTTCCTAGAAAATGGAGATTTATTATCTGTTAATTCAGGTTTATTATATTTGAGCATACCAAATTCCACATTAGAAAAGAGCAATATAGTGGCTGGCGCGATGTTTTTCCCAAAAACAGGTTTTAATGGTGATTTGACTTTAAGCGTGGATGGTGTTGAGCTTGACAAAGACTTTTATGCTTTAGATGACGCTCCTGGAAATGAATCTTATTTAATATTTGAATGGCCAATATATGCTACGCAAAGTTTAGATCTTGATTTTGCGATAAAATCAGATAATCAAATTGAATACGAAAATAATTTTTCCTTAAATGTAAAAGCAAGAGATTTATTGGATAGAAATGTTGTTGAAAAAACAATTCCTTTAACGATTGAAATACCAGAAAACTCTTTTGAAATACGAGAAAAATTATCAGAACAAGGAATTGATATATCTGAGGATGAATTTGCTTTAATGATAGAAAATGCTAAAACGACAAAAATAACAAAAGAGACCGAGAAAGAAGTATTAACTTATGAAGGAAATTTAATTATAACAAAATCTAAAACCACTTTCAAGTTAGATAATGCCAAGAACAACGAAATATATATTATAGAAAATATTGATAAATCTGTTGCACAAGACGCTTCTTTAATTCATTTTTCAGTTGAACCAACCATTCTTGAAAATGATCCATTAATAATGTGGCACATTGAAGATTCAAACACGGATGAATTATCTTATGAAATTGAAAAAGAAGGTTTGGTAGATGAAGATTTGACAGGGAATACCATTTTGTTAGTTGGTGCAATTAATGAACAAGACAAAACAGATTTAAAAAAAATATTGATGCCTTTAATCTTAATTCCTTTGGTTGTTTTGATTATAATTTACTTTGGCACTATTAATACTAGGAAGAAAAAATGAATCGTAAAAAAAGTTTTATATTTTTATTTTTTATACTTTTTTTTCTACTTACATTGTTTTTAGTCAATGCACTGATAACTGTTAATTCTAACCCGACAAAGACTGAAGGTTATACGCAAAGTGTAGTAAAATATATTGATCCGGTTATTGGTCAAAACGAATTAACTCTAACTTATTTAACAGTTCTTAACGAAGGGGATGTTTTGACAGTTTCTTTATCTGCTCCAAGAGCAAGTGCAAAAAATAACTTTGAACTTGCATCTTTAGATGGAAAGACATATTCTCCTGAATCCATGGCCGTCTCTGCGGATGGAGTGGTTGCTAGGTGGGCAATAAATCTGAATGAAGACTCGCAGATAGGTCTTCGAAATATAAATGGAGAAATAATACATTTTACTGTTCAAATTGTTGAAACGACACTAAAAACAACCGTTGATACAAACAGCCCTGAATATGTTTTTATAGGGAAAGAGTTTAACATTCAAACAAGACAAGTATCTGATGAGTTACGAGAACTATCTTTAGATCCTGCTTGTTCTTTTGAAACAAATAATATTGATGAAATTACTCAAGAGCAAATTTTTCATTGTTCAATACAAAAGGATACTTTGTTTAATTTGTACCTCTCAGGAGAAAAAATAAATACTTTTGGAGTGAAAGTTTATCCTTTAGATTATTGCAGTCCCTCGTGTGCTATTAATCAAGTGTGTATGAATAATGTTTGTAAAACAAAATACATTCTTGCAGGTTTGGCATGCTCATCAACAAGTCTGCCTTGTGAATCAGGGTATATTTGTAGGGATAATATCTGTAAACATATACTAATAACAAAAAACGATGGAGAATCTTGTTACGAAGAATATGAAGTTTGTGCGATTGGTTTGGAATGTGGCGCTGATTATATTTGTAAAAATTTAGTTGATAATATTTTTTATGTGGGTCTTGGAGAATATTGTAATAACCAGAATTATAAATGTGATGGTGATAACTTAGCATGCTTAAATGGTGTTTGCGAGTTAAGCCTTACCAACTCTCAACCGGTGATTGTTGGTGCTGGAGAATTTTGCGATAATCAAATGTATTATTGTAAAGAAGATTTTATTTGTAATGGTGTTTGCGTTGTTAACACAACAATAAATCCAACTGAAATTAATTCAACTACTAATATAACGAACGAGACACAAGACGATGACTCTACAATTAATACAACAAACGATGATTTAACTTTTGAAAACATAACCAATAACACAACTCAAAATTCTACAATTATTTCAACTCCTGTTAAAATAACTGACGATAATAGCACGTTATATTTAATAAAACAATTACCTACTCAAGAAAAAACGTTAGCTAACAAAACAAACCTTTCAAAGTATTCTGTTGAACGATTTGGTGATACCTTGAAAGAAAAAGTTAAAATTCCTGAAAAAGCAACACAGCTAGTAGCTAAACAACCAGAAAAAATCATACGAATTGAAACAAATGAACCACGAAATTTTACGCAAATAACAGAATCAAAAATAGAAACACCAAGTGTAAATTTAACAAACCAATCAAGAGATGACTTAACAAAAATACTCCAAAGAGAAAAAGTTCTAAAAACAAACATAAACCAACAGCAAGAGAAAGCAAATGAAAAAGTCCGTATTCAGAAAAAAGTAGTTTATGAACAAGAAGAAAAAAAATCAGAAAAAACTCAAGAAGATATCTCAACAAAAGTGGTTATACGTGTAGAGCCAATTCAAAATCAAACCAGTATAGATGTTGTTGAAGTAATTCCAAAAGAAGTAGCTTTGAGTGCTCAAGATTTAATTTATAGCATACAACCTATAATATTGGAAGACGATCCTGTTATAATGTGGCATTTAGAAAACGTTGACGAACCTGTGGAACTTTCTTATAGAGTTGAGAAAAATGTTAGTCTAACAGGGAACACCATTCTTTTATCAGATGATGTAAAACCTGATTTTGACTGGAGAACGCTTTTGCCTTTATTGTTCATTCCTTTAATTGGTGGATTAGTGGTTGGATTTTCGAAATTTGAAGAATCTAGAAAAAAAGGTTCTGAAGACTTAGAAGTTATTAAAAAATAAATTGTAGAGATTGAATAAGCCGCCTTCTGTGATGATCAAACAAATGCCACTTTTCAAGCACGTGCGATATCAAATTGCCAGATTCTACTAAGCGCCTATACAGACTTGCACCAATTGGGGACGCACTTTTCATCTTCACTTTTGGAGACGTCCGAGGGTTAACTCACAACTTGTCGCCAAGTGCTTCGCGCTCATCATTCCATACATCAACGACAAAATTACTTTTGTGTTGTGCATTGGTTTCTGTTATGATAAATGTTCTTTATCAATACCAAAAACTAATAATCCAAAAGGAGTGTTTTTCTGTACGGTTGCCAACCATATTATGATTCTCAAGTAAATTGAGCCAACTCGTCATTGGTTTTAGCAATCAGAGATTGAAATTCCTATGACTTGGTGGGCGGACTTTCCTAAGACATATGTCCTGAACTGACATACAACCCCTACAAAATTAAGAATTAAAATCAACTTATAAACGTTGCTTTGAAAATTAAACAACATATTTAAAAAGAATAAGTTCTAAGTTTATTGTATGAAAAGAGTGATTTTGCTGATATTGGTGACTTTAACACTAATTTTAACTGCATGTGGAACCCAAGAAATATACCTTTGCTCAGATGGTAGTTTTGGAGGAGGACAGGTCGCGACTTCAGATAATTTAGTATATTTCTGTCCTGATGGACGACAAACTACAAATTATAACTCTTGTACGTTCGAAAAACAAATAGTAATTCTACAAAAAGATGCAGAGACAAAAGCGCTAAATTTTGTAAATGGTCATTTAAGAGCAAATGGTTGGCAAGCAACATTGGTAAATGTTAATGTTGTTGATGGTAACTGGTTAGCTCAAGTGGTAGTATCAAAATATGATAATCCTTCTTTTGAAACCGTTGTTAAAGTTGATGGTCTGACAGGATTTGCTACTTGCGACCGAAATTGCGATTATTTAGAAGAATAAAGCCCTAAAAACACCTCTTAAGCTCTTTTCTAGAAAAGGTTTATAAAGTAGCTTTCTTTTCTACTAAACCTATAGAGACAAGCAATAACTTTAATTGTTGGGTCTTTTTAATTTACGGTGTAAAAAATGGCTGATGATAAAATAAGAATGCCTTCAAGCGGGGCAGGTCTAACTTCTTTTTATGAAGAATCCAAGTCAAAAATACTTATATCGCCACAGGCAATAATTGGTATTACAATATTAATCGCAATTGTAGTGATTCTATTAAACAATCTTTAAAATTAGTGTGGAGTAGTCAAAAATGATTCCAGGAATGAACATGAATTCTAGACAGATGAAACAAGCTATGAAAAAAATGGGCATTCAACAAGATCAAATTGATGCCGAACAAGTAATTATTAGATTAGCTGACAGAGATATTATAATTAATAATCCTGACGTTTCTAAAGTTAACATGATGGGCCAAGAAACTTACCAAGTTGTGGGTGAAGCTCAAATAGTTGAAAGAGACGCGATGGTAGATATTAGTGAAGATGATATTGATACTGTAGTAGAACAGACTGGCGTAACTCGAGAAGATGCACGTCAAGCAATTGAAGAATCAAACGGTGACCTTGCAGAAGCTATATTAAAACTTAGCGCTGAGGAAGATGATGTTGAATAAGTTATCAATATCAATAACTCATTTACAAAAAGCAGTATATCAGCTGCACCTAGCAGAACACTTATTGGAGGTAACCTATCCCTTGATAAAAGACCCAAAAATGCTACTAAGCGTATTATCAAATTTAGAACAATCGCACGAGAATTTGCTCGAATCAGTTCTCCCTTCAAACTTAATAAAAGCGGACACTTCTTTTATGTCAAAACTAAATTCCTTTGAAGATTTATTACAATCACAAATTGTTTTAAGTGAGGGCGAGATAAAAACAATAAAAACAGTGCATGATTTGGTCGATCAGCACAAAGAAAGTGCAGTGGTATTTAGTAGAAAAGACTCATTTATTATTTGTGAAGACGATTACAAAATGCAAAAAATTGATCCTTTACTTGTAGGGGAACAGATTCATAATACTAAAAAATTAACAACAAAAATATTTGGCCTGGTGGAAAAATGATTGAACACTTAGAAGATGCAGGAGAAGAGTTAAAACGAGCAGATCACTTAATTTATGTTAGTTTAAAATATACAAGAACTGCCGATGTCCTACTTAATACTCTATCAAGAATGATAGATGCATATGATTACTTAATTACTGCTTTATTATCTTATGCAAGAGATACAAAAAATCTAAAAGAAAACCCTCAAACACCAATAGAAAAAGGTAATCTTGTAAAAAAAATGTATCCGCAACAAGAAGTACAAGATAATATAGACCTTTATTTCTTACTAAGAAAAATTCATCGAGCACCTTATGATAAAGAGCAAGAATACAGACGACACGTAGCGATAATGACTCAAATAGATGGTCGAGAAGAAATAGTAAATATTGATATAATAACTCAGTACTACGAATTTCAAAAGAATTTTTATGGATTTGTTGTAAATATGCTTAGAGACTTTGCAAAGGAAAAATTTGAAGAAGAAAACGGTTGGGAATACTAAACCTTGCAAAGATTCAATTGCGTTATTTTAGAGAGCTTGGAGTCAATTAAGCTTTCATTTTTACTTTATTTTCAAAACATTTATTATATGCAAAATTAATTTCTAATGAGGTGACTGTAAATGAGCTCTCTTGATATAATAAAATCAATCGGTTATATTTTGGTTTTAATCCTTGTTTTTTCTCCATTAACATTTCTAGTGGCAAACACTTTTGTTGATGGAACGCAAAATACTTGCTATGAACGCTATCCTTACATACAAAAGGTTAATGCAACAGAAGAGGAACAAGTAGCTCAGAATGATAAAGTATTAGCTTGTCAAGAAGAATATAATGTTCAAATACAAAAAGAGAAAACAACTGTGTTTGTGATTGTTAGTATACTTAGCATAATCACCTTAGTGGTTCTTTTATTAGCAAAAAATATTGCACCAATAATAAGCTATGGTCTTTTCTTTGGTGTATCAATAAACATAATAAGATTGGTTTGGGGATTTAACGAAGCTAACTCTTTAGTTGCGGCGGGTCTTGGAATAGTGTTGTTTGTAATTGCACTTATTTTTATTAACAAAAGCATCTCCAAAAAAGAATCAACAGAAACTAAAATCTCGAAGAAAAAATGAGCTATATTGTTTTAATAAGTAAAGATTATCCAAATATTGCTCGTGAAGAATTAGAGCGACTTTTGAGTGTTAAATTAACACCTTATGTGGATGGATATTTTTTTACAGAAAATATAATTGATTTTTCTTTAGTAAAACGACTTGGTTTAACAAGAGAGATATATGAAATTCTTGATTATTTCCAAACAGGAGATGAGAGTGCTGTTCTAGAAAAATTAAATACGGGCCAATTTGAAAACTCTTACAAAATAGACGTTATTGGTTTTGAAGGAATAACAAAAGATGTTAAAGCATTTGCTGATAAAATATATCACAAATTACAAAGTCCAAAAGTTGATATAAAAAATCCTGACAATAAATATGTCTTTTTCTGGAGTCTGACAGAAGTGAGACTTGCAAAGCTAGTTTTTGAAAATAAAGACAGTCCTCATGATAGAAGAAGTCATTTAAAAGAACACAATCATCCAACAAGTATACACCCGAAGATTGCAAAAGCAATGATAAACATGGGTGCTAAAAAAGAATTCTTAGATCCCTTTTGTGGTGCAGGAGGAATAGTTATAGAGGGAGCTTTAATGGGTTTGAAAGTGAAAGGGAGTGATATTGATAAAGCAATGGTTGTGCGAGCAAAAGAGAACGCTTTAGCTTATGATTTAGATTTGGATTTAGAAGTAAATGATGCTCTTCGTTTAACAAAAAAGACTGAATGTATAATAACTGATTTGCCATACGGAAAAAACTCTAAAATAAGTTCTGAACTTGTCAATTTGTATTGTGATTTTTTTGCAGTTGCAGATTCATTAACGGACACTATAATAGTGGGTTCGCATGAAGACACAGACATAGATGCATATCTTGACGAAACTAATTTTGAAGTGTATAAAGAATTTCCAATATATGTTCACAAATCGATGACAAGAACAATAAGCATCCTTAAAAAAATGGATTGATTACTAATCCCAACAATCAATAATTTCTCTAGCAACAACAACTGCTTGAAGTAAAGTATCTTTATTAACTTCGTTTTCTAAAGCACGAAGAACAATATCAATACTTGGTCCAAATTTACTTTTATGCTTGTTTGCTTTAAGAAAAGACTTAAGACTATCAACAAATGTGATGGTTTCATCGTTAGAAAAATTATCTTTAATACTTATATCAAGAGTGGTCTCGGGCTTTGCATCAAAAAATTCCTCTTTTTGAATTTTAGGTTGTGAAACAATGGGATTTGGTTTTTCTTCACCTGTTGCTTGTTTAAATAAAGCATCTAAAAAAATAATTTGGTTATTTTTATCAAGTAAGAATTCTGACTTTAAACTAGCGCCAACACTCATCTGACTACTAATCTTTTTTGTTAAACGACCAATCTCAAGGACAAGTTGTTCGGTAGCACTTTGAGAAGAGCCATGAAAAACAAATTTTTGTTGTTTGATGCTATTTGTAAGAACATCAAAAACAGAAACTATGTCTTGTCTAAGGATGGTTGAATGAACCACCTTTAGGAATTCAGAACTTAGTATAAAAGAATCACGCGGAACAGTTTTAGTAGGATCTAAAAATCCAACATAACTATTCACTCTAATGGTGTTTTGATGGTAAGAAAAATCACTTTCAAAACAAGTTTCCATGTTAGGAATTCTAGAAACAATAATTGCACAACTAAATGAGTCAATATTTTGTTTTAATCGTTGAGACACAGAGCTTGGTGAGTAAAGACTAGCGAAACAAGTTTTTATTGCTCGTAAAAATTCATCAAACTCATTTTTTGTATATTTTGCTGAAGGGATGTGATCATCCTCATCAACGTAATCAGTACTACGTCTTATCGCTAAAATTTCAAGTTTTTTCTGGTTAGGATTATAAGTATCAAGGGAAGCAAGTTCAAAACACTCTCTTAAATCTTCTATAGTATGAGTTGGAAATTGTCCAGACATAATTTCATGAGTTGCGTCCTTAAACAAAGAAATCATTTCTTCTTTTAATTTGATATTATGTTCTCTTTCTCTAAATTTTGTTGTCAAACCATTCTCTGCTAAAAACTCTTCAAAAACCTTGCCTGAGATAATAAGACTAAAAGGCAACTTCATGCTTTCCTCAAGATGAGAAAATAATAGTCCCTTATGTCCAACTGCTTGAATAGGCTCTTCAAGACCTTTTTTTACAGGAATAAGTATGCTCATGGATTAATCATTATTTTATTGGTTTATAAAACTTATTACAACTAACTAGTACATCAGAACATTTATAAATCAATAAAGGTCATTTGAATTAGGTGAGTTGAAGGGTGTACGATGTTATTACTATAGGGAGCGCCACAGTCGATGTGTTTGCTAATACTGATTCTCAACTTGTAAAACTACTCACTAAAGACGGAGAAGAGGACTTTATAACCTATCCTTCAGGAAGTAAAATACTAATTAAAGAATTGAACTTTCTAATTGGCGGAGGGGGAACAAATACCGCAGCATCCTTTTCTCGTTTAGGATTAAAAACAGGATTCTTAGGAAAGTTAGGAACCGACCAAAACGGAGAAGAAGTAATTAAAGTTTTAAAAGAATATGATGTAACTTTTTTGGGAAAAAAAGAAGGACAAACAGGATATTCAATAATACTGGATTCAATAGAACACGATAGAACAATTCTAACATTCAAAGGTTGTAACAACACACTAAAAACAAAAGATGTTAATCTATCTTTTTTACAAACAAAATGGATATACTCATCTTCGATGGTTGAAGAGTCATTTAATACACTAAAAACAATTTTTGAATATGCAAAAGGTCAAGGAATAAAACTAGCATTTAACCCCTCAGCATATCAAGCAAAATTAGGATATAATGCATTAAGAGAAGTATTGGAGTTGCTTGATGTTCTTGTTTTAAATTTAGAAGAAGCACAATTATTACTAAATAAAAAAGATGCCAGTGCAGAAGAATTAGCAAGTGCATTAAGCACGCATGATACTGATTATGTTGTTATTACTGATGGTGCAAATGGCTCAACTTGCTATCATAACAAAATAATTTATCACATAAGTCCTTCTTCGACTGTAAAACTTGTAGAGACAACAGGAGCGGGTGATGCATTCGCATCAGGATTTGTTGCGGGTCTAATTCAAAATAGATGTGTTGAAGAATCATTAAAACTAGGTTGCGTTCAATCAGAAAGCGTCATATCAAAACACGGCGCAAAAAATAAATTATTAACATTAAAAGAAGCAGAAGAAAAAATGAGTGTTTTTGATGGAAAACAAACAAAAAAAATATCTGAAAAAGAAATTAGAGAATTCACAGATCCAGAAAAACACTTACCTTCATTTTCAATAGCTCCAGAAGATAAAGGTTTTCGATTAAAAAACGGAAAAATCATACGAAGCATAGAAGAACTGGCATATTTCCTAAAATATGCACCAGAAGATTTAGTCTTAGAGCATATAGGTAAAGATTTCAATCATTTTGCAGATTGGATAGAACACGTTTTTGGAAAAGAATCCCTCGCAAAGCTTATAAGGGAGAAAGAAGATAAAAAAAGCATAGTTGATTGTTTATTGACAAGTGTCAAGAACTAAATGAGGTTTGAGTTGAATGAATATTAAGACAAATCACTTAATGAGAAATGACAAATCATTGATGATTGCGTGTGACCAAGGTCTGGAACACGGTCCAACTGATTTTAATCTAAAAAACGTAGATCCAAATTATATTCTAGATATTGCTTTAGAAGGAAGATATAATGCAGTGATTCTTCAAAGCGGGATTTCTGAAAAATACTATCATGAAGCATACAGGGATGTTCCTCTAGTTGTAAAATTAAATGGAAAAACAAATCTAGGGCATGGTTGTCCTGTATCAAAACAAATATGTTCTGTTGATAGAGCAATGAAAATAGGCGCAGCAGCGGTAGGCTATACAGTTTATCCAGGAAGCGAAACAGAAGCAGATGGTTTTGCAGAGTTTGGGAAAATTGTTGAACAAGCACACGATTATGGAATCCCCGCAATACTTTGGTCATACCCAAGAGGGCAAGCAATAAGAAACGATTTAACAACAGAAGTTTTATCTCACGCCGCAAGAATAGGTCTTGAATTAGGTGCTGATTTTGTAAAGCTAAAATACAATCAAGATATTGAAGCCTATAAATGGGTTGTTAAAAATGCTGGTCGTGCAAGAGTTTTAACAGCAGGTGGCTCGAAAGTTGATTCGCATGATTTTGTCAAATCTGCAGAAGGGATAATGAAGACTGGAGCTACAGGAATAGCTGTTGGAAGGAATATCTGGCAATCAGCAAAACCTTTTGCATTAACTCATGCACTTCGTGAAATCATTTTTAGAAATAAAAAAGCATCTGAAGTTCTACCTTATCTTGATAATGAGAAAAAGTAGATACTTTTTTAATTTCCTTTGTTTTTTTCTTTATTCTAAATGACGTTTGAAATACTCTATGAAGATGGAAAAGCACGTGTAGGTAAATTATACACTGAACACGGGCCTGTGATAACGCCTTTTTTCATGCCTGTAGCTTCAAAAGGGAGCGTTAAAGCGATGGAAGGAGCTGATATAGATATATTGGGCTTTGAAAGCATAATTTCAAATTCATTTATTCTTTCTTTATCGCCAGGAATTGACGTTGTCGAAGGCGCGGGTGGAATACACAAATTCATGCATTTTAAAAAAAACATATTTACAGATAGTGGTGGATTCCAAGTATTGAGTAAAGATTTCTTAATAAAAAAAACAGACGAAGGAGCGTTGTTTAAAGATCAATCTGGAAAGAAAATGATATATACTCCAGAAATAGCTATGAAGAACCAAATTCGTTTAGGTAGCGACGTTGCGATGACACTGGATGATGTTGCTCATTATGGTCTAAGTGGAAAAGAATACGTTGATGCAATAAGAAGAACACACGACTGGGCAAGAAGAAGTATAATCGCGCACAAAGAACTCAAAAAAGAATATGATTCTAAACAACTACTGTTTGGGATAGCACAAGGAGGAACAAGAGAAGAATACAGACGTTTCTCAACACATAAAATAAACGAAATGGACTTTGATGGCGTTGCTCTTGGTGGTCTAGTTATTGGTGAAAGTCGAGGAGAATTAATGGGCGCAATAGCAGAAAGTGTAAAACATTTTGACGATCATAAAGTCAGGTACTTAATGGGACTTGGAAGTCCACCAGATGTTGTTAGAGCAGTAGGAGAAGGTGTTGATTGTTTTGATAGTATTTACCCAACAAGTAACGCAAGACATGGTAGTATGCTAACTAGAAAAGGTCGGTTTATGATAAAAAAAGTTGCATACAAAAACGATCACGGTCCAATAGAAGAAGGATGTAAATGCGAAACCTGTAAAAATTATTCTCGAGCATATCTACACCACTTGCTTAGAACACACGAATTATTAGGATACAAACTAGCAACAATACATAACCTGCATTTTATGAACAATTTAATACATGAACTTCGAGATGCAATAAAGAAAGGAAGGTATAAAGAATACGCAGAAGATTTCTTAAAAGATTATTTTTCAGGAAAAGAAGCAAAAGAGTTTTCAAATAATGTTCAACAAAAATACATGGAAAAATTGCGTAAAGAACAAGCAAAGATATTTCTTGATTGGAAAGGTGAATGAAAACACCGAACAGCATTCAGAAAGTCAGAAAAACTGTTTTAGCATTAACATTTATATATGAGAAGCTCATTTTGGTGTTTTATGCACAATAATTGTTCTACAATTTTTGGCATAAATGAACAATTGTATGTGAAGAACTTCACGCAATTGTAATCATTTAGGTAATTAATATGTACGCATACTATAAAATAGACAGAATTGCTGGAAAAACAACGTTTGACCTAGTTTATAGTGTGATTAATTGAGAGCCAAAGCTTATTCTTAGAGTTATTAGCAATTGTTCATACAATAGCAGAATTTATATTTACTTGATAATACAAAAATAAAATATAACGAGGAAGATATTAAATGGAATTTATTTCAATAAAAGAAGCAAAATCACAAGGAACTGGGGAAGTCTCCCTTAGAGGTTGGGTATATCGAGAAAGAGGAAGTAAGAAACTAAAATTTGTTGTTCTTAGAGACTCTGCTGATATTATTCAATTAGTGATTGAAAAAGAAGTTATTGGCGAAGAAGCATTTTTAGTAGCTGATAAACTACGACTAGAAGCCAGTATCGAAGTATCTGGAACTATCAAAAAAGACGATAGAGCTCCTGGAGGATATGAAGTTGCTGTTAAGGAATTCTCTGTAGTTGGAGAATGTGCAGACTTTCCACTTGGACAAGATCAATCACCAGAATTTCTTCTTGACAATAGACACTTAAGTATTCGAACAAGAAAGCAAGCAGCAATTCTTAGAATAAGAAGTGCATACGTTCAAGCTAGAGAACAATTCTTTAGAGAGGAAGGATTCTTTAGATTCGACACACCGATCCTTCAACCAACACAATCAGAAGGTGGAAGTACAATTTTTGAAGTAAAATACTATCAAGAAAAAACTTATCTTGCACAAACATGGCAATTCTATGGTGAAGCAGGGATATTTGCACTAGAAAAAATCTACAACTTTGGTCCTACATTTCGTGCTGAAAAATCTAAAACTTCAAGACATTTAAGCGAGTTTTGGATGGCTGAAATGGAAGCTGCATGGTTTAAACTAAAAGACGTTAGTGAATTTGCAAAGAAAGAACTAAAGTATTGTATTAAACAAACTGCAGAACGTTGTAGAGATGACTTTATTATTTTGGAACAAGACCCTGATGCACTAATAGCAATGACAGAAAGGGAATGGCCAACAATAAAGTACCGAGAAGCTCTCGCTTTAATCAAAGAAAAAGATGGTATTGAAGTCCCATTTGGAAAAGATTTGCGTACTGAAGAAGAGAAAGCAATAATGAGTCACTTTGATACTCCTGTATGCGTCACACATTATCCTGTTGAAGCAATGGGATTTTACAAACCACGTGATCCAGAAAACCCTGACGAAGCATTATGTTTTGACATGCTAGCTCCGCAAATAGGAATAGAAATAGTTGGTGGTAGTGAACGGAGTCTTGATGTAAAAGATATGGAAGAACGATTAGCAGCTGATGGTGAAGATATCACACAATACTCTTGGTATATGGACCTTAGACGAATGGGAAGTGTTCCTCATTCAGGTTATGGTGTTGGAACAGAAAGAGTGTTGCAATGGATAACTGGAACAGAGAATATTAAAGATTGTATTCCATTCCCGCGTACAATGTTGCGTTTCAAACCTTAAGGTTTGAACTTTTTTCTTTTTCTTTTTTATTTATCCTATTTGGTGTGAAAGATTTAAATACTTCTTTGATTAGTTTTAATATATGTCAAGGAAAACAAAATCCAAATCAACAATCTCTTTTGATTTATTTATGGTTTTTGTGATATTGTTTCTTTGTGTGTTTGCTTTTTTAATGGTAAAAATTAATTCTTTAAATCAAACTATAGACTCATATAAATATGAGCTGTCTACTTTAGAAAATAAATTTAGTTCTTTGAATGATTCTTATGCTGTTTTAAATTCTCAAAAATTGAATTTGGAAACTAATTTAGCAGATGCTAAAAATGATTACGATGGATTAAAAAAAGAATCTGCTGACATTATTGGTGCGATAAATACTTATCAAACAGAAATACAAAATGCGTTATCTTGGTATAAGAAAAATTCCGTTTTAGGGCAGTCGAAAACAGAAGAACGAATAAAATCTCGATTGGATTCTTATTGTTTTGAAATTAAGCAAAATACATGTGAAATAAAATTAGGCTGTTTTTATTTATTAAACTCAGAATACTTTGACTTGAGTTATCATTATGATAACGAGACATACAGTAAAGAAGATAAACTAAGCTCTTTAACAGAATTCTTAGATAATAATGGTGGTGACTGTGAAGATTATTCATTATTTTATAAGGCAGAATATAATTATGTTTTGTCTCAATGCGAAGGCAAATCTGTTGTTTTGAAAGGATGGACTCTTCCTAATGATGATTCGGACACTAGAAAATATTGGCTTAATAACGCTCGTACATGGTATTTAGATGACGTGGCTTTAGTCACTATTGAGAATTTTACTTATCCAAATATTGTTTGCGGCGCCCTTTATGACCCTGTGTTAGGAAATGTTGCAGGTCGTTGTATGCTTGCTTTTACTGAAAAACCTATTTTATCATCTTCAGATTTGGATGATTTGGATGGTGCCTTTTTAATAGAACCTCAAGATGGTTCATTTCGAGGAAATATTAATCAAATTAATAGCAATGTTTTTTTATTGACAAATAAAACTTATACTGATGATTCTATCCTCTCTTGGATTGATTCTGTTATATCTGATTCTGATTATTATTTATTTAGTAGGACTTATGCTTCTTGGTTAACATATGATTCTTTTGATAAACAACTGCAAGAACAAAAAATTAAAATAAAAGATGCGATTATTTAAGTTCAATAGGTGAACAATATGACAAAAGCGTTAATTTTAGTTGATTATCAAAATGAATGGCTTGATGAGAACTCTGATTATTATGTGGGAGACATTTCTAAAGAGCTTGATAATACCAATAAATTAATTAGTTTTTGTCGAGAGAAAGGATATAAAATAATTTTTACCCAACACGTAGAAGAAGAGTCCGATGATGCTTTCGCACCTAATTCTAAAAATATTAAAATAATGTCGGAAATAGATATACAAAAAGAAGATGTTATTATTACAAAGAATAAGATAAGTTCTTTTTATAACACAAATTTAGAAAAAGAGTTAGAAGATGTTGATGAGATTGTTATTTGCGGAATACTAACAAATCTTTGTGTTAGAAGTTTAGTTCAAGATGCTTACGATAGAGATTTTGAAATAACTGTTGTTAAAGACTGTTGCGTTGCATTTGACAAGCAAACACAAGAATTCACTTTTAAAGATTTGAAAGCAACAAGAGAAGAAATTGAATTTGTTGATTTAGTTGAATTTTTACAATAAATTATTTTTCAAGAATAAGTTTTGACTGTTCTATTATTCTATCATTAAATGTGTGTTTTTTCTCGCCATCGATTGGTTCTTGATCTAATTGTCGTAATAATTCGCTAATAACTTCTTGTTCGTTTAAATTCTCAGGAAGTTTGAATTGATTAAGATGTTCTTTGATTGCATCCTCTTCAATCTCTTTTGCAGATAAAGAATGGTCGCTTTGATTCTCTTCAAATATTTTACTTGTTAAATTATGTGTGTTTTTCAAAACAGTGTAAGCACCATTGTCGTAGAGTTCACGAAAAATATTTTTAAAATCTATATCTGTGGTTTTGCCTTCAATAAGAGTTCCAACAAAACGCAAAAGAACTATTGAGTTTGATACTTCTAATTTTTCAATTTCAGATAAAAGGTTTTCTTCTACCTGATGGGGAGTCAAATTATTTGCATCAAAATTCAAGCTCAAAACGCGTTTTGAAGGAATTGATACACGCTTCCATGGAACCTCACTTCCATTTTCGTTATCATAGAGAATGTAATATCCTTCTTTTAATTTTTCAAGTTCGGAAAAACTGTTGGGAAACGTCGGTCCGGGATATGTGATGTGTGCTTTAGGATTTGTTGGATGTGTTATTTCTTCTGTTATATGAACATGACCGCCTGCGTAATAGTCAAAATTAGGAGGGAGAAGTGTTGCATCATAACTTTCCATTTTGTCAAGTTCTTTAGGTTTAAGCTGAGTGATGGATGTATGAAATAAGAATACGGATGGTTTTGATTTATCTATTGTTATTGGAGCTAGTTGTTCATAGTATTTCTTATCAAGCATTCCTTTTTTACCTTGAATGCCTACAAGCTGGCAAGAAGTTTTTTTATCAATAGTTAAATTCAGATGAAGTTTACCTTCTTCATCTACTTCGCCTTTCATAACATTATGGCCAAGGCCTGCAAGCTCAATTATCTCGAGCATGCTTCGACCTTGGGGGGAAAAATCATGACTTCCGGGAATAAAATAAACAGGAATTTCATTATGTTGTAATCTTCTAAGCTGTGCAATAGTTTGTTTTAAAACATCAATTCTTGGAAGAGCGCTGTTAAATAAATCGCCCGCAATTATCAAAAAATCAATATCTTCTTCAATGCATTTATCAATTATATAAATGAAATTTTGAAATCCTAATTTTGATAATTTCTCCTCACGAAAACCATCCAAGTGACAATCAGCAACATGAATAAAACGCATAAAATTAGAGATGTTTGTTTAGTATAAATAGCTTTGCAAATTTCTTTTTTAAATTATATAAACAGTATAAAATTAGAAATAAAAAATTTACAGAATGGTTGTTATTTACATGAGTGGGTTTTGTCCACCATATGCTGCAACAAAGTTTCCGCCTTTAAATTCAAGACTATATGTGTCATGATCACAGCTAGTTGTTCTCATTTTTAAAACACTGATTTCTCGAATTTGTTTTCGACGATAAGATGTTAATCTAATGTATATGATACCATCTGATAAAAAGTCTTCATCGAAATCACCAATCTTAGAACCGTCAAGAGGAGTTTCAGTTAGGACGAAAGAAGTTATATTTAAATCTCTTAAGAACTCAAAAACATAGAAAATTTCAATTCTAGGATTTTTAAATTTGGATAATGTATGAAGAGCACTCATTGAGTCTAATACAAATAAGTCAAGTCTTGATTGTTCTTTTATTTTTTTAACTACATTTTTAAGAACATTAAGCCAACTTCTGTTCTCATCAACTCGGACATCTTTGATTTCTTTTCTAACACAACCAATGTCGACAATGATTAAACTTCCTTTTTTAGAAGCATTTACTTTTTCAACTTCTTGTGGTAGTTGAGATAATTCTCTAACAACAACTAAATTAATTTTTGTTAGGTCATAATCCATGTTGATAACATGATTAATAATTGAAGAATATGATTGTTCAAGAGATAGATATAATCCAACACGGTTGTTTAAAAGAGCTTCATGATATAATATGTTAAATGATAGAGAAGATTTCATGGTTCCTGCAGAACCTGCAATAAGTGTAATGTGTCCTCTAGGGATTCCTCCCTGCATTTTTTCGTCAAAACCTTGAATGTGTGTTTTGATACGAACGATTTCGTCTTTATTTCTTACTATAGGCTCAACCATACCCAATTACCTCTTTTTACTCTTAATAGTCAACTCTTATATTATAAACTTTGCCCTGTTTGGTGTTCGCAATTATTGCTCCAGAGCCACTTAATGCAGCACCAACGATATTTCCTTCTAACGAATAAGTGCAGAAGAGTTTTCCTTGATTTTTTCCAACTTCTGTGTGCATCGTGTTTGAATAATGGCCTGACTGGTTAACTACTCCGCCAAGACCAGGGATATAATCTAATTTATAATCACCCTGACTATCAAGAACATAGACCTTGTGGTCATAACTGCCTGCGACGACTTCTATTGTTCCGTCTTTGTCAATATCAGCAACAATAGGCGTTGCTGTAACCCAAAAATCAGTTTCATAAGACCAGATAAGCTCGCCATTAGCATCAATACAATAAATTTTGTTGTCACATGACCCAAAAATAATTTCTTTTTTGTTATCGCCATTTATATCTTGAGCAACAACTTCTGAAATAAGGGCTCCTTCAGTTGGAAAAGTCCATTGTGCTTCTCCCTCAAAATTTAATGCATACAGTGTATTGTCTTGCGAGGCTACTAGGAGAACTTCGCCACCTTTTTCGCTAAGAATCGCTGGAATAATATTTGCGGTGATCCGATCTTCTGTTTTAAATCTCCAAGCAATTTCACTTTCTTTGTTAATTGCAATAACTTCTCCTTCTCTAGTTCCAACAATAAGCATTTCTTTTGTATGGAGGGGACTAGTTTCGACAGGAGATTCTAATTCTATAACTTCTATAATTTCTCCTTTGTGAGAGAATAAATAGACATTACCATCATTTGAACCAACAATAACGCTTTCTTTTCCTTTAAAATTACTAAGGATTGGTTGACCTCTAATAGGGCCTTGTGTTGTTCCTTTCCAAATTTGCTTACCTTCCGTGTTTATACAAAAAAGGGAGCCTGATTCAGTTCCAAATAAAATGACTTGAGTAGTTCCAAGCATTGCTACTAACGGGACGGTGTTGATGCTATTGACTGTTTCAGAATCGACAAACATTAGTTCTTGTTCGCTTAATGTATTGCCTGCATTAAATGTCCACATAACACGACCATTGCTTTGCATTTGATACAATTTTCCTTCTTGAGTGCCAACAAGAATAACTTCCTCTTTGCCATTATGATATGATGATATTTTTGGGGCATTTAGAACTTTACTCTTCAAATCTAGAACCCAAGATGGTTGAATAGTTTTTTCCCCTCGTCCAATTGCTCGACGAATGCTACGTGCGATTCCCATTACAAGTTTTAACTACGAAATTTGCTTTATAAATATTTCTAGAAAAAAATTATTGAACTACTTTATAGGAACAACGTTTTTTGAAGCGAAGCCTTTATATACGCTAAATTCATCAAAATTCTTATGGTCGACAATATTAATAATGTTGAGAAGAAGCTAGAAGCGGACCTGGAACGACAAGGAGATTTTGAAGACATTGAATCAAGAATTCAAAAAGATGATCTTGTAGATTCCGATTTGGCACTTGGCGCATCTCAAGAAAAATTAATTGAATCAACCAAAAAAAGATACAAACTTCTAAACAGAGCATTTTCACTAAAAGAGTTTCTTGACAGAATAGGTTATGGTCTTGGAGCTCATCAATGGGTAACAATCTTTTTCTTTTTAAGTGGAGCTGGAGCTTTTCTAGTTGGAATGGTTAATGCACTTAGAGATGTAATAGGTGATTTTATATCTGCATTTATTGATGAATATTCACGAGTAAGGACCTTAAGTAAAAACGTGTTATCTTTTGCAGGAATATTTTTTGGATTTAGTTTCTTAGGAATAGTGCTTGGAATAAGACTACAATCTATTCCAATATATGCAATATCAGTAATATTAGGTAGTGTTGGAATTGTAACATATGGTCAAATTTATACTCAATTATTGGATCAACAAATAAAACATGAAAGAAAAGCAAAATTTCTAAAAGAAGTTGCTCATTATGGTGTGTTAATAACTGCAATAGCCTTTTTAGTTTCGGGATGGCTTTTACAGATGTTTCCTTCAGGAACGGTCATTGATATTAGCGGATTTATAGTTCCATTAACAGGATATTTTTTAATTTTTGAACTGGCAGCAATAATGTTTATTCTATCAGGATTTATTTTATCAAACATTCCAACAAGAGAAATAACACAACAAAATTATCCTTTCAAAGAATTTTGGAGAGAGTATAGACACGGATTAAAATCCAATAGAAAAATATTTCTTCAAAACGCAACAATGAAATTATTATTTGTGGCTTCATTATTTGTAAGCGTAGTACAATCACTTGGTGCATCATTTTATGGATATTTTATCTACAAATTATTTAGGGAATACTATTTTGGTGGTTTTCTAAATGTAGCAATAATCTTTGGTGTTGCAATACTAGCATCCTTTATTGGACCTGCATTCACAAGATTTGTTCAAAGAAGAGCGGGATTGGCTCCTATGTTTGTTTTTGGAACTTTGCTTTTAGCATTATTACCTTTAATATTATTATTTAATAAAGCATTTTATCCAGTATTAGTTGCGGCATCACTTGCAATAATTGGAGCAAGCATACTTGGTGTGGCTCAAGGACTTTTAACTAGAAAATTATTATCTTTATCAGAAAGAAAAGCATTTTATCATTCACTGCGATCAATATCAGCAATACCTTTCCTAATAATATCAGGAATTGGAGCGTGGATTGCAAGTGCATACTCCTTTGAATTAGTTTTTCAGGGAATCGTAGGAATACTAATACTAATTGTGGCGCCAGTATATTTTGCGCTAGTAATAAAATCAAATAAAAGACAACAATTCTAAAATGGCAGGAAAAATACCTTTCTCAGTCCTAAAAGGAGGGCCTTTTAGTGAATGGGAATTAACGATAAAGGAAAGCTTTGACCTAAAAGGACTCTACAAAGTAATGCACGACTTTATGGTTGATAATGAATGGTATGATCTAAACGGTGGAGATGATTTTGAATCGTTTTACCATGAAATGCACTTGCCAGGAAACATGCTAAATCACGACATCTGGTGGAGGGCAATGAGAGACCCAAAACTAGAGAAAGAACGAAGTATAAAATTCTTAAAATTTTATCTTAAACTAGAGTTCAAGACTGTTTTGATGGCAAAAAAAGAAGTAATCATTAATGGTAGTAAAGAAAAACTAGATAATGGAGAAATACGAATAAGAGCTAAGTTTTACTTACATTCAAATTGGGGAGAAAAAGATAGTGAGTGGCAAACAAACCCAATACTAAAATTCTTTCACTTTAGATTTTGGAACAGAATAAACCGAGGAGTTTTTGGTGCTGCAAAAGGAGAAATAATTCAAGCAAGTCAAGACCTCTATCAATTAATACAAGTTTATACTGGAATGAGACCTGAAGATAGTCGATCATTCATGCAACCAAAAACTGAATCTTAATTTTATTCTACTTGTTTGCTTATATCTGCAACAATTGCTTTGTTTATTTTAACAAATTCTTGTGGATTAATTCTGATTGTGTCGGTTCTAGTTCCTGCAGAAAAAACAACTTCTTTTTTTTCTAATAATGAATGGTCAATATAAACAGGAATATTAAACAAAACACCCATTGGCGGGACTGTTCCAATAACGCAACCAGTAACTTCAAGGACGTCGTTTGGAGAAGCTAAAGAAATATTTTTTTCACTTGTTAAATTTTTTACTTTTTTAATGTCTAAACGCAAATGACCTGAAAGAACAGTTTGGTAAAATTTTCCACTTTTACCTTGTAAGATTAAAGCCTTTGCTCCACTATCAGGACTCAAACCTCTAACTTTTGAAGCACCAAGAGAATCTTTAGGAACAGGTTCATGATTAAAATGAACAAACTCGATGTTGTTTGACTTTAGAAGATTAATAATATTTTTAAGAGTGGTTTCGCTCATTTTCCTTTAATGCTCCAAATTCCTAAAATAAAAACCACTAAACCAACAGATAAAATACCTACTTGTATTGGGAGGGTAAGAAGAATTGTAGCAACTATTGCTTTTCCAACAAAAGAACCAACTTGTTTAGCAGTCATAAAAGAACCATAAAATCTTTCACTTTCCTTTTCTTTAGTTATACTAAAGAAAAAACTTTCAACATTTGGTTCAACAAAACCAATACCAAAACTACCTGTTACAAAAGCACCTAAAATAATGTATATGTTGCCTGTTAATCCTGCGATAAGAGCCATTGCTGAGGCTATAAAAAAACCAATCCCCATTATTTTTCGAATATTCTTTATGTCTTTTTTTTGCATTATATATTCTGTAATTATTAAAGGAATTTCTATTGCAAACAAAAACATCCCTACAGTTTTAATGTTAAATCCGTAAAGTTCTATCATAATTACGGGAAGAAAAATATATGGTATTGCCCACCAAACCTCAAGACCACCACTTAAACAATATGCAAGAATTCTTTTTTTATTTCTGAAAAAATCTTTAATATTAAGAATTATGCTTATGTGTTCTTTGAGTTCCTGTTTTTCTTTTCTGAACGTTTTTTGATTGTAAGTTATTGAATATACTGAAAGAAGTAATGCTATTGAAGCAAAGACCATTACTGCTCTGGTCGCTATTGTATTTGCAATATAGCCAGCAACTAAAGGACCAATGATCCAACCAATGTTCATCAAAAGATAAACATACTTTTCGTCAGTAAATATTTTTTTATTAGTACTATTATGTCTTAATAAAACACCAAATGCTTGAACTCTTACACCTATTAGTATTGCGTTAAGTGTACCAAATATTATAAGCATTATTGGACTGTGAATGTGGGCGAAGAGCGCTAAGATAATTGAGTTTATTCCAACTGAAGCAAACAATAATTTATGAGGACTAAATTTTTTAAACAAAGGAAATGCAAACAATAAACTAGCAAGTGTTGCCAGAGAAAAAATTGCAGAAACAAAACCCATTTGACTTTCATTTGGAAAAAAAGAATAAATATAGATTGACCAAACTGTTTCTACGGCGGCATAAGCTAAACCAATTAAAGTAGCGTTAAGGCCAAGAGAATGAATTGCCTTGATGTGTTTGCTTTGTTGATGATGGTATCTCATTTTCGTTTCAAAACAACAACGTGGTATGGAGCCACATTATTTAATTTAATTTCCCAAGAGAAATGAGCAAAACTAGAACTCTTAGTACTTTCATATTCTTTATTTAACATTGAGGTGTTTGTTCCTGCAAAAAATTCTGCATCACTATCAAGAACAACTTCATAAGTTCCTTTTTTTTCAACACCGATAGCATAGTTTGGACAAGATTTACTTGAAAGATTAATTAGAATATAATAATCTTCATTCGTATCTTGTGTTTTATCAACACGACGAATGACAAGAACTTTATTTGTTTCATCAACATTAACAAATTGTCTATACAAAGTATTTTCAACCCAAAATGCTGGTCGTTCTAGAAGTTCATTAACGGCTTTTTTGTAATTAACAACTTTTACACTTTCAGGATTATCATTAAGAAGACCCCAGTGAATACTACTATCATGTTCAAAGGTTCCCATCTGTAATAAAAATGATTGAAGTAAATCTAGTATTCTACCTTCACAACCAAAAGCGATGATTGCTTCCATAAATTTAATTTTACCAACAGCGTGAAAATGAAGAGATGGATTCTTTAATATCAAAGCATCGTATGCATAACTTCCTGTTGCTCGCCCATGCATTAAACCAGCAGCTGCATCGTGATTGTGAAAATCTGCAATTGTAGAATTTGACGCACCCCATTCTTTTTCTTCTCTGATGTTTTCAAATTTCCAAACAGAAATTTCTTCAGCAGATTTTGGCATAACTTCTTTGTGAAAATAATAAGTTATTCTTGAACTGTTATAAGCTGTAGCTCCCAAAGCCCTATCACTTAGAGCCTGTGGATGAACAAGCATTTTAGCGTTATCACCATAAAAATAATGAGATTCTAAATGGATTAAAGCAAGCGGATTAATATCATAAACATCGGCGATTAGTTCTCTCATAAACTGACGACCATATGCTCTCTCATCACCTTGACCATGATCTCCAAGACGAAGAATACCATCAACATTATCTATACGAAAACCATCAACACCATAAGTTGCAGAAAAATGAAGAGCACTCTCTGTTAAATATCGACGAACATTTTCATCACCGTAACGAAAACGCATAGAGCCCCATGGAGTGTAATCTTGCAGGAATGTAGGTTCGTTCCATTGAGTTAGCCATTTGTGAGGTCCAACATCTTCACCGTTAAAACCAAATATTTTGTAATTAACGTGAGGACAATGACTTAATATTAAATCAACAATAACTGCAATACCGTGTTTGTGAAATTCATCAATCATCGCCATAAAAGAATCAGGATCTCCCCAATCTTTATGAACAGCAAAAGGATATGGAACTAAATAACGAAATTTCCAGTTGTCACCATCGATAGATTGACCAACAGGAAGAAATTGAATGGTATTAAAACCTAAATCTTTAACTTTTTCAATAACACCACATTCTTTAATGTAGGTAAATAAATCACCCTCATATTCTGTAGTGTTAGGCGTATCTTTGTTAAGTTCAAACCAACGAGAAACAAGACCCGGCAGATCAGTTTGAATAATTTTAGTAGCACGATGAAGAGTATCAGGACCAGGATATTCTTTTTTGTAAGCTGTTGGATCTTCAAAATCCCAAAAGATAGAGTTGCCATCATCATCAAAAGCAAAACTAGCAACATCACGCAAGACTTCCTCGTGGCCGTCTTTTCTTACTAAAAATAAATATGGATCTTTATGTTTAACTTTATCAGTTCTTAAAATTTGAAAAGCATCATTTTGGACTGTTAATTTGAAATCATCCAAATTCTTTTTACCCCATTCATTAAATGAACCAACCAAGAAAATTTCTTTGAAAGGGTCATTAGCATAAACAAAGAATTCAACAAGATTAGCTGTTAGGTCATCATTTCTAGAAATAACTTTAGTTCCAAACTTACGATCGAAAGAAGTTTTACGACTTACATCATCACGATATATCATGGACTCCCATTGATATTTTATCGAACGCAAAGGAATATTTTTTTTCACAACAATCAACCCACAGATTACTTAAAAAGTGACTTTGAGGGTTTATAAGTGTTTGGGAAGAATGAAATTAAAAGAAAAAACAAAAAATAAACTTATTTGTTTATGCTGATGCTAAGTTCGTCAAGTTGAATCTCGCTGATTTTGTTAGGAGAGTCATCCATTGGGCACTGCGCGTTCTTGTTTTTTGGAAATGCCATAACCGCTCTGATATCAGTGAATTGAAGCATAAGAGCAACAAGTCTATCAACACCAATACCCATGCCGCCGTGGATTGGACCGCCGTACTTATATGCATCAAGAAGGAAACCAAATTTTTCATTTGCTTCTTCTTTGTTAAGACCAATAAAATTCATTATTCGTTCTTGAACTTTAGGATTACTTACTCTAATAGAACCAGAAGCCATTTCCCAACCATTTAGAACAAGATCCCATAAGTCTCCTTTTACTTCTCCCGGACGAGATTCGAAATCATTTACAAATTCAGGTTTAGGCATAGAAAACATGTGGTGTTCAGGTTCCCATTTATCTTCTTCTTCATTATATGAGAATAGAGGGAAATCATTAACCCAGCAGAATTTGAAATCATCTTTATTGTATAACTCTAAATCAAGTGCTAATTTGTTTCGAAGGTGACCAAGAGCTGTTTGACTGATACGAAGCCTATCTGCTACAAAAAATACCGTTCCAGTTTTTCCAGTTGCGTTAATTGCAGAGATAATTTTTTCTTGAACTGATGCGTCTAAAAATTTACTAACACCACCATCGAATTTGTTATCAACAATTTTTGAATAAGCTAAACCCTTAGCTCTGTATGTTTTAACAAGATCAGTATATTTGTCGATTTCTTTTCTAGAAAAATCTTTTTCAACAAAAATCGCGTTGACTACTTCTGCTTCTTTGAAAACTGCAAAGTCAGTTTCTTTGCCAATTTTTGTAACATCAGTTAATTCTAGACCAAAACGAATATCAGGTTTATCGCTACCAAATCTAGCCATTGCATTATCATAAGAAAATACAGGGAATGAATCAAGTTCTTTGTTTAATGTTCTTTTGAATAAATCTTTCATTAATCTTTCAACAAAAGCTTGAATATCTTCTTGATGAACAAAACTCATTTCAAAGTCAATTTGAGTGTGTTCTGGTTGTCTATCTGCTCGAAGGTCTTCATCTCTAAGACATTTTGCTAACTGAAAATATTTGTCTGCTCCTGCAATCATTAAAATTTGCTTGTAAAGCTGAGGAGATTGTGGAAGCGCGTAAAACATTCCTTTATTAATTCTTGAGGGAACAACGTAATCTCTTGCTCCTTCTGGTGTTGATTTAACAAGAAGAGGTGTTTCAATTTCTAAAAAATTTTCACTTCTAAAAAAGTTTCTTACTGTAAGAACAGCTTCACTTCTAAAAGCTAAATTATCAATAACACCATTGTTACGAATATCAAGATACCTGTATTTTAGTCTGTTATCTTCAGTTGCGTTGTTATCAATTGGAAGAGGTTCGGATTTACTAAGAACATTAACTTCTTTAGCAATAACTTCTATTTCGCCAGTCTCTAATGCTTTATTCGCTTCGGGTTTTTTTACAACTACTCCTTTAATTTGAATAACACTTTCTTTGGTGAAATCAGTATCTAAATCATCGTCGGAGTTAATTGTAATTTGTGTTATACCATATCGATCTCTAAGATCAACGAAGGTTAATGCGCCATGAGTTCTAACTTTATGAACCCAACCCGCAAGGGTTACTTCACTATTCTCGTGCTTAGCACGTAGTTCTCCACATGTGTGTGTTCGATACATTTTTTTATTCACCAATAAGTTATCTGGCTAACGCCACGATTGTAATAAGTAATTAAAATAAAAATTTCTTTATTTTCTTTTGATTGAAATTATGGTAACTTCATCAACTGGCCAGTCTTGAGGGTTTGCCATGGTTGGGACTTTTTCGATTTTATCGACAACATCCATTCCCCTAACGACTTTACCAAAAACAGCGTAACCGTCATCACGTGCGCCTTTATTTAAGAAGTCGTTATCAACAGTGTTGATAAAAAATTGACTTGTAGCGCTGTTAGGGTCACTTGTTCGAGCCATTGCAATAGTTCCCCGATCATTTTTCAAACCATTTCCTGATTCTAAAACGATAGGTGCTTTGGTTGTTTTTTGTTTACCATCTGGAGTAATTCCTCCACCTTGAATCATAAACCCATCAATAACTCGATGGAAGATTAAACCATCATAAAATCCTTCATCAACATAAGATAAAAAATTTGCAACAGTGATTGGTGCTGCAGTTTCGTTTAGTTCTACTTCAATATTTCCCATACTAGTTTCAATTGTAACTGTCAACGGTTTCGCCTCATCAGATTTTAAAATAAAAAATAATACTAAAGCAATTGCTAGAATTGCAACGCCTGCTAAGATTTTAATGGTCATGCTTTTATTTGATTTTTTTGTAACTCTTCTTTTTTTAGCCATTTTTTTCACCTACTGTCGCATACTAATATCGTATAATATGCTTTCAACTTTAGATAGATTATATTTTATGCTTTCAGCTTTTTTTCGAAGTTCTCCACTTCGAAAATCAAATGATAAGAATAATTCATGGATTTCTTCGATAGAATTCTTAATAATTTTGACTTCATCAAAATTGCCTTTGGTGGCTAGGACAACTGCTCGTTTACTCATCTCTCCAGTAAAATCTGCAATACCACAAAGATATGTTTCGTAATGAACAACTTTTGGAAGGTCTGATGGAAGAATAACTTTTTGTTCTTTAACAAATACAAAATAAGCTTTAGCTTCAACATACTCTTCAAGAGCTGCTTTTAGAGAGCCAACTTCTTTAAGGCCTGATTTTGCGTAAATTTTGAAAACATTTTCAATATTCTTTTCAGCCAAGCTAATTAATTTTAATCCTTGAGCAACATCATCCCTATGAATAGAATAAATTGCTTGTTTGGATGGTTTAATTATCTCTCTTGAGGTGTTGATTATTTTCTCTCGAAAGGAGTCATCATTTTCATAAGTCTTGGAAATACTTTGAAACGCTTTTATTAATAACTTTTTATTTTTAACACCATCTTCCATGCTGAAGCAAATAAATAAGACCTACTTTATAAAAGTATTCACGTCAAAGTTTATTCTTTAAAAAACGTGGAAAACTTGATTTTTGCCATTTTAAAGCTCTTTACTTCTTTTTCTCAAACTAAAAACCTGCCGAAACCTTTAAATACTCGAAAGCGTGGTTATAAAGAAGATGTCGCAGAGTGTGTTAGCTGGAAGTATTGCCTTCATGGCAAAAATTGGAATCTATGATGTTGTTTTGCCATTCCTATTAATTTTTACTCTAGTATTTGCATTTTTAGAAAAATCAAAAATATTAGGTTTGGAAGTAGTAAAACACAACGGAAAGGAATACACATACACTCGAAAAAACCTAAACAGCATGGTTGCTTTTACGATTGGTTTTTTTGTAATTGCATCAGCTCAACTAGTAAGAATAATTAGTGAAATAATTGCTAACACGATGATTATTGTTGTTATGGGTGTTAGTTTTATGTTGGCAGTAGGAATAACCCATACTGGCCAAAAAGAATTTGAACTAGAAAAAGGATGGAAAACTGGTTTTTTTATTGTAGCGGCAATCGGTATATTAATGATCACGCTTAATGCACTAGGATGGTTAGCAGCAATATATGACTTTTTAGTTAACAACTGGCAAAGTGCTCATGTTGCAACAATCTTGATGATACTTGTCTTTGTAGGATTCATGATATGGGTCACTGGTGGATTTGATAAAAAATCTGAAGGCAAGAAAGAGAAAAAAGAAGAATAACGATAATTATTGAGAAATAAAAAACTCAATATTCATGTAAGGCTAAAAAAATGGCACAACAAAAATCAACACGATTTTTGAGCACCATTTTTTACAAAGGTGAAAAAAATGGCATACGGCTTTGAAAGTTTAATTTACACATTAGATAACTGGGGATTACTAGATGTAATTTTACCATTTATACTGATTTTCACTTTAGTTTTTGCAATTTTTGAAAAAACAAAAATCTTAAGTGATGATGACGATAAAAACAAAAAATACTCTGCAGTAATTGCAATGGTTATGGCGTTTGGAGTAGTAATACCGCACGTAACAGGAAATTACTATTATGGTTTTGACGCAGTAGAAATAATCAACCGAGCACTTCCTCAGGTTAGTTTATTACTAGTTGCAATCTTAATGACTCTTCTAACACTTGGTCTATGGACTGGTAAAAGAGCAGATGGAAGCAAAGGACCAGGAAAATGGTTTACTTTGGCATCTGGAGTTATTGTTATCTTAATATTTATTGGCTCGATTGGATGGTGGAATGTACCTTCTTGGGTTTACAGACTACTAAGCAGCGAAATAATTCCATTAGTTGTTGCAATCTTAGTGTTTGGATTAATAATTAAATTCATCACAGGGGATGGCAAAAAACCAGATGATATTGCTGCAAGAGAAAAAAGAATTGCTGCTAGAAACAAAGGAATTGAAGAGTTCCTAACTGGTGTTGGCAGTAAAAAAGAATAAATTCGAGTTAAAAACTTTGGAGATAAAATAATAAAATGGCAACATTCCTTGATTTAGCGCTTTTTCAACATGTATCAAGCGTATTTGTTTTCCTTTTTGTGTTTTTGATAGTGTATGCCTTCCTTAACATGTCAAAAATTTTCAAGGATGTAAGTGGCCATAACGGAATATATGCAATTGTAGCATTGACCGTTGCATTTTTATCTTCTTTTTCAAGTGGATTTGTATCTGTGGTGTCAACGATGGCACCTTGGTTTACAGTAATAATCGTTTTTATCTTTTTATCATTTTTCGTAGCCAGAATGTTCACAACTGATGAAAAGTTTTTTGAAGATTTAATAAAACAAGGAGCTATAAAATGGGTCTTAATAATTACTTTTGTAATAATATTATTAGTATCAATATCTAACTCTTTTGGACAACAGGTTTTAGAACAAGGAACTGGTCAAACATCGACCACTGTAACTCAAAACGCATCTTCAAGTGCTTATGGCACACAATCAGTTAACACTGGTTCAAGTGTCGCAACAAATGATTTTGGAACAAACATGACACAAACATTATTTAATCCTAAAATATTAGGGATGCTCTTAATTATTTTAATATCCTTTTTTACAATATTATTAATTGCTCGAACAAGCGAGCCAAGTTAAATTTATACTTTTAATACGATAGGTGAGTAAATTATGGTTCAACCAATGGGGATGCCCCCTCCACAAATGCCAGGCGGAATGCCACCAATGGGTGGAATGTCAGCGCCAATGCAATCAGAAGCAACAAATGAAGAATTAATAGAAGCGATAATAGATGAAAAGTGGAACGATCTTCTACGTGATATTAATAAAATAATTGACTGGAAATCTGTAGCGGAAAGTAGATTATCTTCTATGGAACAAGAAATCAAAGACTTGAGAGCAGAGTATGATAAATTACATCAAGCAGTTGTTGGTAAAGTCGGAGAATATGATAAACACATTCTTGATGTTGGAGCAGAGATACAAGCGATGGAAAAAGTCTTTGCGAAAGTGTTGCCTTTATTCACAGAAAAAGTTTCGGATCTTGCAAGAATAACTGATGATTTGAAAGCAACAACTGGTAACAGACAAAATTAAACTTATTAATCCTAATCAGTATCTGGATAAGCTTCTTCAATAGAAACTTTAGGTTTTTTGTTTTCTTTATTTTCTGATTGAGAGTCTTCTTTAACTTTAGAATCATTACTTGTTTTTTTTGAAATAGGAATATTATCTTCTTTAAACTTTCGTCTTAGAAAATTATTAACTTCTTTTCGAGTAACAAAATCAATTGGTTCCCAAAACTCAATATACCTTTGTAGAGTAATCATATCAGTTCTCTTAGCAAAATTATCAACCTCATCACTTAACATACTAATTTTTTCAAGTACACTTTTCAGTGATTTCTTTAAATCCAGAAGGCTTTCGTTTAATAGTTGCATTTCTTCAAAATGATCTTTTTCTGCTTCAATAATATTTTGTTCAGAAAGTTGAGCTTTTTTTCTTAAAGTAACATATCTTTCTTCAAGAATCTTAAGTCTGGTTGCAACATCAGTTACTTTAACTGTTTTTGGAGCAAAAGGGGAGTCTTCCTTCTGATGTTTACTAATGTGCTCGTTTAAATCAGGCTGATTAGGAAAAAGTTCTGGCTCATTAGGAATGTTTATTCACCTCTTATTAAAACTAAAACAAACAGGCTTTTTATAATTATTCTTTTCTAATACATCAAGCAAAAACTTAAAAACTAAAGATTGCTGCTTCGTCCTTATGAAAAAAACACTAATAATTAACTATTCACGTTCTGGAACAACAAATCTTTTAGCTAAAAAACTAGCAGAAAAATTAGGTGCTGATGTTGAAGAAATAATCGACAAGACATCTAGAGGAGGTGCTCTTGGTTACATCATTGGTGGTCGAGATGCAATTCTTAAAAAAACAACTTTAATAGAACCTTTAAAGAAAGACTTTTCAAAATATGAACTTGTAATCATAGGAACTCCAAACTGGGCAGGAACAATAACTCCTGCTATACGAACGGTTCTTATGCAAAACAAGAAAAATCTAAAAAAAGTTGCTTTTTTTCAAACTCGTGGCGGGGATAATGATCAAAAAGTCTTTGAAGCAATGCAAGAGGTGCTAAATGCTAAGCCACTAGCAACTCTTGGAATGAAAACAAAAGAAGTAAGAAAAGGAGAAAACGAAGACAAAATTGATGATTTTGTTAAAAAAATAAAATCATGTAAATAGAGTCCTTTGTTTTTTTTAAGTAATCTTTAAATACTCTCATTTTATCAATATAATGTAACTAGATGGTATGCTAAATTATATCAGTATTACTAGAAAGTCACAAAAAGAGGGTTTGAGTGGTTTAATGGCGTTTGACGAAAAAAAGAAGAAACTTCAATATGAAGTTGAACGAGAAGGCGATGACGTTTCTATACTAGTTAATTACGCAAATAGAGGTAGAATTCCATCTATTGAAGATGACGAAGTAACTATGGATGAAGCAATAAATATGCTAATAGAAAATCCAAACGCCACAAAATTAGTATTCTTACAAAAACACAATTATGAGTATGATTATACGCAAGTTTCCCTTCTTCAAGAACTTGCAAAATTATATGTAAAATTAATTAGAAATAAAGAATTGTTTAGTTATTCTTCTCTAGCACAATCAATTGCAGCATCAACACTGGCATCAAAATACAACGAACTTCACAGTGTTTTATTTACAGAACTAAAAAAAGATCCTATCTCTTGTTTTGTAAGACTGAAAAGAATAAAACGAAGGGAACAAATTGCAGCAGACAAAGAACTAGATTTAAACTTAGCAGAAGGAATACTTCATTACGTAAAATTAATCGACCACATACTTGAACTTTTAGAAGGAACCAAGTTTTTCTTAGTAGCAAGACCATATATTGAAGGACACGAAATTGGAAACAGAGATGCATACAGAAAAATATTCTTTCCAATAATAAAACCAGATTTTATGTTTACAAAACTTATGGCAACATATCCAAAAAATGGAGTTGAACTTGACAACTACACAATTGGAGATACAGAAGTTGTAATTTTTGAGAGACCAGATACGGTTCAATATTTATATCATGTGATGCCACCAGAGTTTAAACTTTCTGAAGAGTTGTATGACTTACTTGATACTGCAAGAAAAATAATGAGTGAGCATCAACCGGATAGCGATGAGTTCACCGACCCTGCAAGAATGAGAGAAGTTTTTCACAATGTAGGAAAAGATCTTCTTGTTGAATTAGCAAACTATAGAAATATAACGCTAGATGATAAACAAGTAGAAGAACTAGCAGCAATACTTGTTAGATATACAGTGGGATTTGGACTGATAGAAGTTCTTCTTCAAGATGAAAAAATGCAGGACATATCTGTTAACTCTCCAGCTGGAGAAGTGCCTATATTTATTGTACACGCAGATTATGATGATTGTATAACAAATATTTTTCCAACCATCGGTGATACAGAAAGTTGGGCATCAAAATTAAGAATGATTTCTGGTCGACCACTTGATGAAGCGAATCCAATTCTTGATACAGAACTTGAATTACCTGGTGCAAGTATTAGGACAAGTACGATAACAAAACCACTTGATCCTTCAGGTTTAGCATTCTCATTTAGACGACATCGAGACAAACCATGGACATTACCTTTATTTCTAAAATACAAAATGCTTAGTCCTTTAGGGGCAGGATTATTGTCTTTTTTAATAGATGGAACAAGAACTTTTCTTGTGTGTGGTACGAGAAGTTCAGGTAAAAGTAGTTTTCTATCATCGCTATTAATTGAGATAATGAGACGACATAGAATTATAACAGTTGAAGACACGCTTGAACTTCCAGGAACTGCGATGAGAAAATTAGGTTTTAACATTCAACCAATAAAAGTTGCGAGTGCACTTGGAAAATCAGGCGGGGAATTTACTGCAGCTGATGGTATACGAAGTACTTTGCGTCTTGGAGATAGTGCTTTAATTGTTGGAGAAGTAAGAAGTGGAGAAGCAAAAGCACTTTATGAAGCAATGAGAGTTGGAGCTGCAGCAAATGTTGTAGCAGGAACAATTCACGGTGATAGTCCTTATGGTATTTATGACCGATTAGTCAATGATATTGGAGTGCCAAATACTTCGTTTAAAGCAACAGATATAATCATAATTGTTAATCCAATAAAATCAGCCGATGGGCTTCACAAAATGAGAAGAGTGCTACAAATAACCGAAGTAAGAAAAGACTGGGACAAAGATCCCGGAACAGAAGGTGGCTTTGTAGACTTGATGAAATACAACGCAAAAACAGACACTTTAGAACCAACACCAGAGTTATTAAACGGAGAAAGCGAAATACTAAAAGATATTGCATCGAAAGTTAAAGAATACACTGGAAACTGGGATGCGATGTGGGATAATATCCAACTTCGAGCAAAAGTAAAACAAAGAATATTCGAAATCGCAATGAAAGAAAAGTTACCTGATTTGATGGAAGCAGAATTTGTAATCTTAGCAAACGACACATTTCATAAAGTAGTTGAAAAAGTAATTAAACGATCAGGAAAAGAAGATCACGAAGCGATATATTTTGAATGGAATGACTGGATTGAAAAAGAAGTTAAGAGAATAAAACTAAAACAAAATTCACAACAACAAATTGCAGAATAAAAAAATGCCAGACGAAGAACAAATCTCGGATAAACGATTGTCTCAACTTTTTAAAGAAAGATTAGAACAAGAGTTATCTGGAAACAACGGCGGATTTGCAAGTGAAGAAGTTGGACAAACAAGAGCGTATGAAGAATTCAAAAAACAATACATGCCAAAAAATTTTACTGTTTACGAAAAAATTTGTAATTTTGCAGAAAAAACAATTCCTTTTAGACCAGATGAAAAAAAAGCGCAAGCACTTCAAGAAGCTATAAACACTTGTCATCTAAACACAACTCCTACGGGCGTATATAGTGCTGCACTTGTAATTCCTTTAGCAATAATCTTTGCAGCAATGATTATTTTCTTTATTATTCCTATGGCTTTGGGCGGTCAAGGAAACTTATTCTTTGTAATGTTTGCATTACTTGGCGGGCTTGCAATGCTTATACCTTTACAAAGTTTACCAATGACTTTAGCTGGTTCTTGGAAGATGAAAGCATCAAACCAAATGGTTCTAGCTGTTTTTTATGTAGTAACATATATGAGACACACATCAAACTTGGAGCTTGCAATAAACTTTGCAGCAGAACATTTAGGGCCTCCATTAGCACTTGACATGAGAAAAATTGTTTGGAATGTTGAGACGGAAAAATTTGATTCAGTGAAAGATTCTCTTGATGATTACTTAAATGCTTGGCGTCATAATAACGAAGAGTTTGTAGAGTGTATGCACTTAATACAATCTTCTCTTTATGAATCAAGTAATGATAGGCGACTTGGAAGTCTTGACAAAGCATTAGCTGTTATGCTTGATGGTACGTATGAAAAAATGATTCACTTTGCACACAACTTGCAAGCACCATTAACAACACTTAACATGCTTGGAGTTGTTCTTCCAATATTAACATTAGTACTATTACCATTAGTAGTAAGCTTTATGGATAATATGCGATGGTATCACTTGCTCGCATTCTATAATATTCTATTACCTATTGCGGTTTATTATTTAGGATCAAAAATATTATCTACAAGGCCGGGTGGAAGTGGAGATCAAGACATAACAGAAAAAAACCCCGAACTAAAAAAACTTAAGAACATAACAATAAATTTTGGCGGACAAGAATTATATCTAAAACCGATAGTTGTTTGTTTTGTTTTAGGAGCAATTGTTTTTTTAATCGGATTGATACCTTTAATATGGTATTCTGTAGGTCTTCCAGATTATGCTTTAGCACCGGGGCCTTCAGGAAATTTAAAATTAGTCAATGCAGATTTTATAGATCCTGGAACTGCAAAATATTATTTCTTAAATTACCGAGTGAGAACTGAAGGAGGGGATGCAACTGAAGATTTAGTAGGGCCTTTTGGTCTTGGAGCGATGATGTTTAGTCTCCTTATACCTCTAAGTATAGGTTATTTTATGGGTCTTTATTTTAAAATGAAATCACAAAAAATTGTGAAAATAAGAGACCAATCAAAAAAATTAGAACTTGAATTTTCTAGTGCGTTGTTCCAATTAGGAAGCAGGATAGGTGATGGAATACCAGCCGAAACATCATTTGGAAAAGTAGCCTCGATGATGCAAGATACTGTTTCAGGAAAATTTTTCATGTTAGTTCACGTTAACATTACTCGTTTAGGGATGAGTGTCGAAAAAGCAATATTTGACAAAGAAAAAGGAGCTTTGCAATATTATCCATCGGACCTAATAGAAAGTTCGATGAAAGTTCTTGTCGAATCAAGTAAAAAAGGACCGCTGGTAGCTAGCCAAGCGATAATTAATGTTTCCGAATATATCAAACAAATGCATAGAGTTGACGAGCGACTACAAGATTTATTAGGAGATGTTATAGGAAGTTTGAAAGGTCAAGTAAAATTCTTAACACCTGTAATTTCAGGAATTGTAGTTGGAATAACAAGCATGATCACAAAAATTTTAGGAATACTAGGTGATGGAATGAAACAACTATCTGCAGGTGGAGCAGCAGGTGGAGGAGCGGGATTATTATCTATGTTTGGAACTGGAATACCAACATATCATTTCCAAATTGTAGTGGGTCTTTATGTTGTTGAACTAGCTTACATCCTAACTGTTATAGGAAACGGAATAGAAACTGGCGGTGATCAAATAGGAAAAGAAAACGCATTAGGAATAGGAATGACTAAATCAACAATACTATATATTATGCTTGCAGGAGGAGCAATACTCGTATTTAACTTAGTGGCAGGAGCAATACCAATAAATATTGGTAGCTAAAAATTCCATTAATTCTTTAAATTCTTTTTTTAGGGCTTAGATACGCCCGATAATAATAATCTTTATAAACTACTTTCTGATTCTTGAAACCTAGGCTCTGCAACTCTTTTTTTATTGGGTTGGTAGCTCAGACCGGCAGAGCGCTCCCCTGAAGAGGGAGAAGTCGGGGGTTCAAATCCCCCCCGACCCACATTTTTTCTCAATTTATTTAAGGTAATTTCTATATGCTACTTATTTAGAGGCCATGTTACTTCTTTTTTGGTGTCTTCGCTTTGCCACGACATTTCAAATCTTGTTGTTCCTTGTTTTTGATGAGTGGTTTTAAAAAGGAAAAGATATCTTTCTTTAGTAGATGGTTGTAAATAGAAGTAGAGAAGCATGGAAAACATATGGTAATGTTTTTGATGCATTTACGTTAAGAAATCTTGAACGTTTAGCTAGTCAGGGATATTTTGAAGAATTAAAAGGGTCTGTGGCGCTTGGAAAAGAAGCCAATGTGTTTGTAGCTACAAACAAAGAAGGCGAACAAATAGCTATAAAAATTTACAGATTAGAAAATTGTAACTTCAACAAGATGTACGAATACATCTCTCAAGACCCTCGATACTTAAACCTTAAAGGAGATAAAAGAAGAATAATTTTCGCTTGGACACAAAGAGAGTATAGAAACTTGCTAAAGGCAAGAGAACTAATACGTGTTCCAACTCCGATGACGTTCAAAGATAACATTGTTGTTACAGAGTTTATTGATGATGAAGGTGAGGCTGCGCCACAACTAAAAGACTCCCATCTTGAAAACCCTCAAGAAACATTTGATGAAATAGTTGAAATGATGAAACAGTTATTCAAAACAGGCCTTATACATGGTGATTTATCTGAATTCAACATTCTTATGCAACACGGAAAACCTGTTTTTATTGATTTTTCCCAAGCAACAGCTAAGGAAGCTCCAAACGCTAAAGAATTGCTAAAAAGAGACATAGAAAACATTTGTAGATTCTTTAGAAAACAGGGCGTAAAATTATCTCAAGAAGAAGTTTATTCTAAGATAATTGATAAAGAAGAAAACTAAAATCTTGATTTATAAAGGAAGCTTTAAAAAAGAGCTTTGATTTCTGGTATCTAATGGCTGACGAATATTCCTATGAATTAAAGATTCCAAAAGAGAGAATAGCGGTTTTAATTGGTAAAAACGGCGAAATCAAAACGGAACTTGAATCTCAAACAAAGTCTAAGATAAATATAGACTCAAAAGAAGGAGATATCGTTATTTCAGGATCTGATTCAATCCAATTATTCGTTCTAAAAGACATTATAAAAGCTGTAGGAAGAGGTTTTAACCCTGAAATTGCTATGAGACTTTTCAAACAAGATTATGTTTTAGAACTGTTAAATCTTTCTGATTTTGTAAAAAGTCAAGACCAACAACTAAGACTTAGAGGCCGAGTCATAGGAAAAGGCGGGAAGGCAAGAGAAACAATTGAGGAATTCACAAACACTTCAATAAGTGTTTATGGAAAAACAATCACAATAATTGGATTTTGTGATGATGTTGCAATTTCTAAAAAAGCTGTAGAATCCTTATTGACAGGAAGTCCACATGCATCTGTGTATAAGTGGCTTGAAAAACATCGAAAACACACTAAATTTGCAGAACTAGCAGATTTTTAGTTAATTTTCGTTCTTTGTTTATAAACATAATCTTTAAATACTCTTATTCTTGTATTTTTAACCTATGGGTGTGCGAATAGAGAGAAAATTATTATTTTTTTTGCTTCTAAGTATTTTTCTGATGCAGATTTCAATGGTTAACGCTGTTACAACTGTAGATATAACTGGTACTAATGGAATAAAAGGTATCCGAGGGTTAGAGGATATTACAAAAGTTCACGTAGTTTCTGATGCGGCAGTGAGTATTGTTCGTGGAGATCAAGATTATCCAATGAGTTGCGTAGAAAATGACGAAGGTCTTTTTGTATGTGATCACACATTTGAAAAAACAACAACTGAAGCAGGAGAATATGTTTTAACATTCAAACAAGGATTAACACAAATTTTTACTTGGCCATTTATTGTTGATGGAAGAGCACCTGTAATAACAAAACTTCTTGTCGAACCTGTTGGAGACAAGTTGAATTTGACTATAACTGCTTATGATGAAGCATTTATGGGTTCAGAAAATTGTGCAGGAATACAATCGATTGAAGTAACAACAGAAGAAGATGTCTTTTACAAAGAAACGATTGGTGAAAAAGGATTATGTGTTTATGAAAAATCCGTTTTAATTAAGCCTCCAAAGGTTAGTGGCGACTTCATTTTTACAGCTATAGTACAAGATAATTTAGGACAATTTGGTCAGTTGAATTTCGGACCAATTAATGTTGATTTTCAAGGCCCTGAAATACAAGATGAAGTAATTGTTCTATCAGGAGAAACAAAATTAGAAACTATTTCATCACAACCTTCGATGGTTCCAAGTGCTGATATTTATGTAAAGGTCAAAGATGATAATTTAACATTAGTAACTGGAGATTTATCTTCGCTGTCAAGAGATCCAGAATTAAAAAGCCAAGACAGTTCTAGAACTGCAAGATGTACAAAACAAGGATTAATGTATGAGTGCGTGTTTGAAGGCGTACAAATAAATCCTGGTGCAACAGAAGTTCCTATTAAAGTAACTGCAACAGATTTCAAAGGTCATGTATCAACAAAAAATATTTCTGCTCATTTTGCGATTCAAACAAAATTGAGTGAAGTTACTTATTTTGGAAGAGATGCAAAAGAAAATTGTTTTGAAGGAACATGTTACTATAAAGGTGGTGCTAATAAATTATTTATGCACATAACCAGTCAAGATGTTGAAATTAAACCTTATTTAATAACGGTTTCGGCATCAGGGTTATCAACCCTTGGTTATATTAAAATGGCTTCTTGTAATGATACTGGCGACTATTACACTTGTTATGGTTATTTACCTGTGGATAAAACGATATCTTCGGGTTCACGACAAACAGTGGCGTTAACAACACCTTCAACAGATTCGCTTGGTTCTCCGTTAAAAGGAATATCTTCATCAACAGTGATTGTTGACCAAGATCCTCCTGTTGCAAAAACAGATCTTAACTTTTCGGTATTATGTCCAATAACTGGAGAAAAGGCATATCTTACAATAAATGTAACTGATGAAGTTTCTCCAATAATAAGAATAAGTGCGAGTCCAGAAAAAATAACAACAGATAACTTCTTTCAAAATGATTGTCAAAGACAAGGAAATATCTTTGTTTGTAAATTAGAATTAAGTAATTTTGTTTCTTATGCAGAGAAAGAAGACTTGGCAGTAACTGTCAAAGACTTAGCTGGAAACCAAATTGAAGACTTAACAATTCCAATACAAGTATGTGAAGCAGAAACACAAGTTCCACCAGAATCATTATCTTCTATAACTTCTAATCCAACACAAAAAATTGACAAACGAATGATGACATTTATGCCAATAAGAGCATACCTTCCATTAGATTTTAATTTCAAAAATCAAAACACAGAAATTGTAGATTTAGATACGACTGGTTGTGTTGGAACAAAAGATTTAGCAGGAAGACCATATTTTATCAATGAACATTCAAAACAACCGATACTTGTAGTTCCAATAGGTGGGCGAGAACAATTATTAGATTCTTCAGTTACTATTAATTGCACTATCAAAGTTTATGAAAAAAGAGGAGTTGTGCGTTACACAAAACCAGAACTCGAAGAGTTAGTAGTGCGTATGCCAACATTTAATCAAGAACTTGGAACAATCGATATTGCAACTCAAGAAAAACTAACTGATATTGTTGGAGAGATAAATGATTTGCAAGACAGCATTGATGACTGGCATACCTATTTAGATATTATTGACACGATATGCACTATATCAAACACATTTAACACTGTTTTTTCAACTATATCTGCTATTGAGACGGTGGTATATGGAGTTGCAGTTGGTTTTAGTTGGGTTCCTGGTGTAGATACTATGTGGACGAATTTATGTTCAAATTTGTTCGAAAAGTTAAATAGCTTAAGATCAAAAGTTAATCCAATTGGTTCTCTGACAAAAATGTTGGGTGGTGATTCGGGCACTGCCAGTAATGATAAATTAAATGTAGGAATAGATTCATTCTTAAAATTGGGTTGTTTGGTTTACAATTGTGGTTTATGTTCTCCAGAAGGAGTATTACAAGCAGTTAATATTGTTGGTTCGTATGTTGAACAAACAAAAAGTCTTAATGACAAAGCCGCTATTGATGAGGCAAAAAATGATGTTGCAAGTGCTGAAAAAGATTTAGCTAGTTCTGAGGATGGATTAAAAAAAGTAAATGAAGAAATAGAAGCAACAAAAAAGGAATTAGCAAGTGTTTGTGGGGGAAAGCCAATTGAAAATTGTGGTGGTGATCCTGCAAAAGTTAAAACATTAACTGATAAAATGACTTCTTTACAAGCAGATAAAGAAATTTATGATCAAGCAGTAGATCTTCAAAAGGAAGAACTTAGTTTTGCGAAACAGCGACAAGTTGAAGCTCTAAAAGGAAAACAAGAAACTCTTCAAGAAGGATTGAATGCTTATGGTATTGTCGATGGAAGTGGCAATCAAGTTACAGTCGAAAACTTGAATTCTTATGTTGCTAGTTTAAATGCTGAAAAATCCAGTATTTCAAAAGACATACAAAGTATTAAGAACGATGTATCTGAGATTCAAAATATTGAAGATGGTAAAATTAAACGTACTGCTATGAGAGAAAATAGACAATCCTTGAGGAAGACAGAATCTCAATTAGATACAATAAATCGGCAATTGGAGCGTGTTGATCAAGCTAAAAAATACGATTCTTTAACAGCAGAACAATCCGCATTTGCTCAAAGACAACAAGACATACAAGAAGGCGGTATTGTTGAGCGAATGGATCCATTCGAAGACAGAAAATTTGCTGCTGGATGTTTGTGTGGTCCAGGAATAGTCTATGCAAAAGAAAAATTAAAACAATTAAATTGTAGGGAGTATAAGTGTATTGAAGAAAACGCAAAGAATGGTCTTCCAATCACTAGTTGTGAAATAGATTTCGATCAAGGAAAATGTGTTTATTATGACGGACCAATGTCTAATGAAGGATTTTGGGATAGTTTCTTTACAAAAATATGGCAAAACTATTTCTGGGGAGAAGTAGGCGATGATGGTTATGGAAGTGGTTTTGCAATTGCAAACCAAGTAGTACTTACATCAAGAAAGATAATGTGTCCAGAAGAATACTTGCCATTTGGCTTAGGAGATAATCTTTGGGGAAGTGCTTTAGATTCGATGAGTAAATGTAGCATTCCTTCAGGATGGAGATCTGTTACTTGTAGCCTAACAGGTGCTTACTTAACCGCTGCAAATTATGAATCATATTTCCAAAATCCATGGCAACCAGGACTTCGAGAACTTGAAGGTGAAGACTTCTGTTCAGGTATTCCTTTGGAGGTTGAAGAATGAAGAGTGATGTGCTAATATTTGGATCGTTACTTTTTGTTGCAATAGTTGGAATTATAATGGGAGCTTCTTCTGTTGACAGTGCAGATTTAACTTACAGCTATAGAGTTGATGGAATGGCTGATCCTGTAAGTAATAGTTATTTTGCAGAAACTGGATGGCGACCTGTTGAAGACTGGGAAATAGAAAGATGTTCAAGAAAATTATCTTCTGACCTGACAGGAGAAATATCTAATGGCAACTCTTTTAGTAGCCAGAATTTTGCGTATGGAACTACAGCAACTCTTCAAGCAACAATAAAAGATAATTATGGTGATTATTATCATGAACTTGCATGGTACTTACAACCAACAACTGAAGATATAACTTTCTCATTAACTGTTTATGATGAAAATGACGTGGGTAAAGTGATAATCGAACCAACAGAGATGGCTCAGTTTGAAGGAAGGGGATTTTACCACGCATTTATTGATGTAAAAAAATATGAAAGAGCAGAACTTAACTTTGGAGAAGGAACTTTGAAAGTTAATTTTGTAAAGAAAGAAGAATGAACTTAATAAAATATTTTGGTGAGCTGAAAAAAGACTTGTTTAGTCATACAAAGAATGATGGATTAAAATTAGTTGGAATGAATCTAATTTATTTATTCTTGTTCTTTTTTGTAGGCTTATTTTTATTATCTGTAATATTTGGAAAACTATCTTTCTTTAATGATTATAATCCTGCACTTTATGAGTTTAAAGCAACATATCAACAAAATGGTCAAATAAGTCCTGCACAAGGAACGATGTTAATTGCTTTTTATGATGCACTAAAGAATGCATTTTTAGGATCTTCAGTTATATTGGTCGTTTTTGCAATTTTTTATGGTTTCTTAAGAGGAACCAGAACTGTGATGCTTCAAAAAATATTCTTTAAGAAAAAACTACCTTCAGCACAATTGTTAAGAGTAACTGTATCTAACTTTTTGTTCTTGCTTTTACTGATGTTGTTAATTGGTCTAACTCTGGTGATATTTACGGATCCGGTGTTTGTAATGTTACTTTGGTTCTTAATATTTTTAATACTTGAAAGTCTTAATTATTCGTACGAAACAAGATTTTTGTTTAAGAAAAAACATTTTCTATCTTTATTTCTTGAACATTTATTATTTAACATAATTATATCGCTAATTTTTAGCGTGTCACTTTTGATAATCTTTGTGCTGTCTGCATTTTTATCTCTAATAAGTTCAACAGTAAGCTTAGTAATCTTCTTGATGTTATTTTTCTTAATGTACGTAAAACGAGAATCAATATTATATTTGATAATAAATCATTTTGAGGATGTGAAATAATGACAGAAGAGAAAGCTTGCAAACAAAAAAATAATGCCCTTGGTTGTGTATTTCCACGTGGTAGAAAAGCACAGGTAACTATATTTGTAATCATAGGAATTGTTTTATTAGTTGGAGCAGGATTCTTTTTTTTCACTCAAAATAATCAATCCGTGGCCGTGGATGATTTTGCAAAAGACGTGACCTCTGCTAAACCTTCATTTAAGCCAGTTCAAGATTATGTAGAATTATGTATGGGACAAGTGTCTAGAGAAGCACTAAATTTAATAGGATCTCATGGGGGTTATATAGACCCATTTAACCCTGAGTATGAAGGGTTTTTTAGCTACAATAAAGGACAGACAGGAAATAATGACGGAGTTCTTTTAGGATCTGATGACTCAACGTTTGTTCCTTATTGGATAAAATCAAAATCAAGTGTTGAAAAAGACTTTTTAGATGTTGAGTTAACAGTTCCAACTGCATCTGAAGTTCAATGGCAAATAGAAAAATATGTTGATGATAACTTAGATACTTGTTTGAATAATTTTTCAGCATTATCTAATTTAGGATTTGATGTTATTGAATATGAGAAACCAAGTTCACAAGCACTTTTAACTGAAGATGATGTGGCAGTAAAAACAACGATGAGACTAGTTTTGGAAAAAGACGGTCAAACTCAAGAATTTGAAAAATTTATTGTTAGAGATCCTGTTCCATTATTAGAATACTTAACTAAAGCGTCACTAATTTTATACCAAGAATACAATTCTCAATACTTAGAAAATTTAGTTGTTCACTTAGCAAGCTATTATGGACGAATAGATTCAAGTTCTTTACCTCCTTTAAGTATGTATACAAATGATAACAGCGCTATTGTTTGGACACAAATGCAAATAAACAATCAACTTAGAAGTTTACTTGATTCCTACGTTCCTTTATTTAGGTTTGAAGATACTGATAATGCTTGGTATTTAGATGATCCTAAGATGTCAGAACAAGAAAAAGAATTTTACAATTCATTTATTTTATCGACGATTGTAGCTCCAAAAGATAATTTATCAATAAATCACATATTTTTAGATTGGGATATTTATTCTAAAGTCACTTCACCAACAAGTTCGGGAGAAATAATTACAATAATACCTGAAGAGTTAGATGGTTTTATTATGAGAGCTCCAGAATCAGACACATATTATAATTTCTTTTATGATGTAACTTATCCTGTTGTGGTAGAATTAGTGGATGATGGTTTGCCTGATGGAAGCACTTACTCGTTTTTATTTGGGATGGAAGCAAACGTTAGAAATAATTTGAATAATCAAGATTATCAAAATAATAAAGGCCCAATTGAATGGGATCCTAACATGATAAAATATACTAATCCTGGAGACTCTGTTTCACAAACAACAAAACCAGGAGAGATTGTAGGTTATGATCCTGTAAAAAAAATGTTTTCCGATCCTACACTTTACACATCTGGAAACGTTACTATTTCTGCATACGATACTTGTAATGGTCAACCACTTGGTGATGTGTTTGTTTCGGCAGGAGTATCAGATTATGCACAAAAAAGAATAGGAATGACTCAATTTGATGTTTATGGAAATGCAGTATTTAACTCACAATTGCCTGTATTTAACAATGGTTACTTAGTACTAAAAAAAGAAGGTTATCAAGATACTTATGTTCCTTTATCAACATATGAAGGTCAAGAACAAGACTTTGGTTCATATGGTATGAATAAGATTGTAAATAAAAAAGTCAAGATTCAAGTTTTAGAAAAAATAATTATTGATAAAAATGGCGGTTCAGCATATAGTGAAGATAATTGGTGGTATAATGAAGACGGGATTGAAGGAATGACGAATGAATATGTTGCAGGTTTGTTTGGTGTAGATATATCTGAAACAGATTATGTAGAAATAACCGTTCTTAGAAACATTACTCCAAGTGAACAAGCAGTAATATTTTTCACAAAAATCACTAAAGAGGGTGATTTGTCACCTTATTCACAATTTATACTTGCAAATAATTCTACAGCAATTCAAAATGTTGATTTAGTCTCTGGAAAATATTTGATTAATGGAATGTTAATTGATTCGAATGGTGTTGTAGTTCCAGAAGATAGTAAAAAAGTGTGTGATGGTATTGATTGTTGGTTTATGTCTGAAGAAGAAGAATATATTCCTGATGATCCAATTGAAATAAAACCTGCAACTTGGGGAGGTCTAGAATTTAGTGAAGACTTGCCGTGGGCGCTATCGAGAAGTGACCTTTGCAACACTAGTAATGAATTGGTTATAACGCTGTTCAAATTCCCGCCTCCTGTAAATATTGATTCATTACAAAACCTTGGAAAATTAGGTGAAATAACAAAACAATATAGAGCAGATTTGCTACCAAAATTTGTGGAATTAAATGAAACAGAACAATGACGCCGCTTGCACAATATATAGAAGCACAGTTAAAAAATGGTTACACTAGTTCGCAGATTAAACAATATTTAATTCAACAAGGATATAATTCAAACGATGTTGACAACGCTTTAACAGAATTAAATCAAGGACAACAAGCTCCTCAAACACAAGCTCAAAACGTTGCTCAAACGCAAGTTTCTCAAGATGCAATAAGAACACAACTTACTTCTTACGTTCTAACTTACCTACAACAAGGGTATCAACCGGATCAATTATTTGAATATCTTAAAGGTCAAGGTTATGACCCTAAAATGTTAAAAGAAGTACTTTCTCAAATTAACACCCAATATTACCAAGGCAACATGCAATCTTCTATTTTGCATGAGCATTCCATTTCAGGTTCTTCAATTGCCAAACTTGGAATGATGTTAATAATTGTGGCTTTAATTGTTGGCGGTGGATATTATTTTGCACAAGATTTATTGTTTGGTTCTGGAAGTTCAAATAAACTTCTTGATGTAACTGCAACCCCTATAAAAAAACAAATCAAAGAAGGCGAGCCATTAAGTTTTTCTGTAGAACTAATCAATCAAGGAGAAAATGGAGAGGTTGATGTATTTGTAGATTATATCATACGTGATGGCGATAGTAAAATAGTTGATAAAATTGAAAATACAAAATCATTTGATACGTCAAAAGAATGGATTGAGAGAATTGACTTGGACGGTTACGAATCAGGTTTGTATAGATTAGAAGTAAGCGCTACTTATGGTGGAAAATATGCTGAATCTTCTTTTAGTTTTAGTTATCAAGCAAACCCTGAAGATATAGTTCCAAAAGTTCCTGACGAGCCAAAAGAAACAAACCCACCAGAAACAACCACCAAAAATCATGACACGACAGAAAATAAACCAAATACTCAAGTTGAAAAACCAAAAGCAGCAGATGCAAAAGGAAGAGATGATGAAGACTTATTTGATTATGCAATAAATCAAAACAGCAAAGATGAAGCATTGAGTTATTGTACTGCAATAAGTGATAATGCATTGAAAACAGAGTGTTATTACACTGTAGCACAACAAAATCAAGAATCAGAAATTTGTAATCTAATCGAAACCAAAGATAGGAAAGAAGATTGTTATATGAATTTTGTAATGCTTGGAGATAGTGATTTGTGTTCAGAGATTACCTTGCCTGAAAACGTCCAATTATGTAATCAATTTACGCAATTATCAAAAATAAAAGGTTACATGGAAAACGACAATCAAGAAGGACTAAAGGATTATCTTGGAGTTCCAGATTATGAAGCTCAAAGACCAACTGAAGAAGAAGTTCAAAACAAAGATCCTAACTTAAATGACTTTAGTATAAATGATATGATTTGATTAATTTTTAAACATATAATTTAAATGCATTAAATTAGTAATATCTTGCGTTGAATTACAAAAAGATAAATCTAAACCGTTACCGTTTGTTTTGTCATTGTTAAATTTTTTTGCAAGTATTTCATCAGGATTGGTTCTTTTTCTAAGTTTAATTATTGTGCCAGGCATTTTACGATAAGAGTGAGAGCCATCCTTTTTCACACGATGTGTTTTGGCTTTGTATTCGTCAAGAATAATAAAGCCATTTTCTAAATTATTATCTATAATATATTTTTTAGACTTTTCAAATGCCTCTTGTCTTTTTTTATAATTTCCCTTTACTTTATTTGGAACATAACTTTCTTCTAATTCTAATATTTTTTCAAAACTGGTTGTAAGAATATTTATTGTTGATTCAAAATCAGATACTATATCTAGCAAAGATTTTTGTCCGTTAGCGTTATGCTTAACAAATTCATAGAAAATAGATTCTTTCTCTTCAATAGGCTTGTCTGATTTTTCATTAATTGTAAATGATTGATATGTAGCTAACTTGTGATACATTTCAGTACCAACAGTTATTCTTGGAACTCCAAAAAATTCAAGTTTATCCATAATTGGTTGAGACCTTTTATCTAATAATTGATCTAAGTTTGCAGAGTTATTTTCTGAGTGTAACTTTAAACCAGATAGAATTTGTCCAACTTTGGTTTTTTTATTATGCTCATCTTCTTTAACTAATAGTTGTTCCCAATCTTTCTGTTCTTCTTTTGACCAACCATTGTTTTTCGCTTCATTTCTAATTCTCATAATTTCTTTATATTCTTCTATGCTTGGTTTGTTCATATAATTTGAAGAAGAGTCTTCTATAGAAGCAAGCTTTGTTGTTTCTTCTGGAATTTTATGACTATAATTATTCAAAGAAGGGGTATTTGCTTGTGTTTTTGGATTTAGACTTTCCTCATAAATCCTTTGTTCTTCTTTAAGTTTACTGACTTCCTCTTGGGTTAAATCATAGACTTTTGGGAATTTAATTCTTAATTTTCTTTCTAGTTCTTTAATATTTACAGGTCTAGTTTGCTCTGTTACGGTCTCTTTTTTAGTTTTAAATATTGAAAAAACCATTTTTTGTATTAATAGACAAATTGATTTAACTTTAAATAAATTATGTCTGATTTAAAAGTGAATTTGACTTATTTGAAGATATTCAAATGTTAAAATCGATACCTTTAAAAGCAATTTTTTGGTACCTAGATTTGAAATGTTTTCTAAGAAAAGTGTGAAAAAGGCAAAAATGGAGGTTGAATAAAATTTCTTCAAACATAAAAGCAGAGGAATTAGCAACTAAGCAAAGAGATATAGGGGTAGCTGAGTTTTTCGCAAAAAACCGTCATCTTCTTGGCTTTGATAACAAAAGAAAATCATTACTGACTACAATAAAAGAAGCAGTTGACAACTCTCTTGACGCGTGTGAGGAAGCAAACATCTCTCCAGAAATAGCTGTAGAAATAATCGAGATGGGAAATGACCGATATAGAGTAATAATTGAAGATAATGGTCCTGGAATAGTAAAAGAACAAGTTCCTCATATTTTTGCAAGACTTCTTTATGGAAGTAAATTTCATAGTTTAAAACAATCTCGAGGTCAGCAAGGTATTGGAATTAGTGCAAGTGTAATGTATGGCCAATTAACAACTGGTCGAGCAGCAAAAATAATTTCAAAAATTCATCCTGATAGACCTGCATATCAATGTGAGTTAAAAATAGACACTGCAAAAAACAGAGCAGAAATAGTTAGCGATGGAGAACGAGAGTGGAATAAAGATCACGGAACAAAAATTCAAATAGATTTAGAAGGAAGCTACCAAAAAGGAGCACAAAGTGTTGACGAGTACTTAAAAGAAACGGCAGTTGTTAATCCACATGTAACAATAATTTATACAAATCCAAAAGCAGAACAACTTATTTTTCCAAGAGCAACAGATCAGATTCCTGAACCTGCTCAAGAAATAAAACCACATCCCTATGGAGTTGAACTTGGCGTTTTTATGAAAATGCTTGAGATGACAGACTCAAAAACACTACAGCAATTCTTAACAACTGAATTTAGTAAAGTGAGTCCTAAAGTTGTAAAAGAAGTCTGCGAGATTGCAAGAATACAACCTAATGCAAAACCTAAAAAACTAACACATGATGATGCAGAAAAATTAGTTAAAGCAATTAAAGAAGTAAAAATACATGCACCATCAACTGACTGTATTTCTCCAATCACAGCACCGTTGCTTGAAAAAGGAATTAAAAAAGAAATCAATGCAGAATTTTATTCAACAGTATCGCGTCCTCCGGCTGTTTATAGAGGCAATCCTTTTCAGATAGAAGTTGCTCTTGCATATGGTGGAGATCAACCAAAAGATAAACAAGCTAATGTTATGCGTTTTGCAAATAGAGTTCCATTATTATTCCAACAAGGTGCTTGTGGTGTTACAAAAGCAATTCAATCGATAAACTGGAAACCTTATGGACTAAATCAATCAAATGGTTCTCTGCCAGTTGGACCTATAACAATATTAGTTCACATATCTTCTGTTTGGGTTCCTTTCACAAGTGAAAGTAAAGAAGCAATTGCTCACTACCCAGAAATACTTGATGAAATAAGAAAAGCTCTTCAAGAAGCAGGACGAGAATTGTCAAAGTATACTGCAAAGAAAGCAAAAGTAAAAACTGAACTGAAAAAAAGAAGTTTCATTCAAAAATATATGACTCATGTCGCAATTGGGTTGACAGAACTTTTGAAGTTAAACAAAGGCGATGAAGAAGAAATAATGAGGAAACTGGAAGAAATTCTTGAACACAAAAGGGGACAAGTAGATTCCATGGAATTTGATCCTACTAAAAATACTGAGTATGACGCTGAGTGGGCAAAAATCGGAAAAGAAAGTGATGATGAAGATCCTGATGAAGAAGACGACGGGCTTAGTGATGAACCGCGTTCTGGTAAACGGAAATCGGAGGATGATTACTGATGGCAGAAAAAGTATCCGAAAAAATAGATAAGATAGCTAGAGAAATACTAGATGACATTAAAAGTTACAATGCACCTTCGCTTTTAACACCTGTTCGTTCATTAAGTAACGTTGCATTTGATAAGGCAGAAGGTTATTTTAAAATTCAAGACAGTGTTAAAAAGAGAACACTAACAGCGAGTACAATTAAAACATTTGCACAAACACTACGAATGATGGCTTTGTCAAAAGACCTAGTTCAAAGTGAAGATACTGCGACAAAAAGAGAGGCTTATTATGTTTCTAAAAACTGGGGAGATGCTAGATTCAGCGAACAACCAGAAAGTGATGCGGTGATGGATGACATCGAAGCAATGTTATCTGTGAATAGGGAGCAAATGGGTTTTATTCCTGGCGAACATGGTGGAAGTGTTGCTGGTTCACTAACTGTTATTGATGAAGATTTTGAAACAAAATCAAAACTAAGAATTGATTGTACAAAATTTGGAAGTGGAGCTTATAGTATTCCAAGCAGTGTTGAACATTTAAAATTTGAAACTAATGCAGAATTTATTTTAGCAATAGAAACTCAAGGCGCATTTGAACGACTTAACAGGCATAAATATTGGCAAAAAGCTAATTGTATTTTAATTGCAATGAGTGGTGTTCCTACAAGAGCTTGTCGACGATTTATCAGAAAATTAAGTGACGATAAGAATCTTCCAGTATATGTATTTACTGATGGAGATCCATATGGATACGGGAACATTTATCGAACACTAAAAGTAGGGAGTGGAAATGCAGCTCACATAAATGAATTTTTTTGCGTTCCAAAAGCAATATTTTTGGGAGTGACGCCTGGAGATATCGAAACGTATGATTTACCCACGCATCCTTTAAAAGATATTGACTTAAAGAAAATTAAGGATATGATAAAGAACGATCCATTCATAAAAGAACACAAAGAATGGCAAAAAGCACTTCAACAGATGGCAAAAACAAAAATGCGTGTGGAACAGCAGGCGTTTGCAGCTCACGGTTTAAACATGGTTATGGATAAGTACTTGCCAGAAAAAATCAAAGACAAAAAATCTTGGCTACCATAAACCAATTGATGGTTTTTATTTGTTAAATTTTTGCTGGATAAAGTCTACAAGGGCAAAATTTACTTTTTTCTTATTTTTTTTCTTTAATTCTTTTTTAATGCCCAAATTGGCGTTTTTTAGCCAAAAGCTTTAAATACTGTATCTTCTAAAAAATAGTATTGCATAGGTGTTCGAACTACAGTGTAGTTTATTGTTAAAGGTGTTAAACAAATGGTGCGTAATAATAAAGCTCAAGCGGTTTCTCCAGGTGGCGCAAACGGAGCAGCATTTTTAGTGTTGTTAATAGGCGTTTTATTCGTTCTATATATCTTATTTCTGCCTCCAGCAGATAGAGCGGCCTTGTTAGACGATAGTAGCACGATTGGAACACCAAACGCAGTATCTGGGGGATATTCACATTTACTTTACACTTCAGTATTTGATGAAAATGTTGGAAAAGTATCCTCAATAGACGAAACAGAAATTGACCATGCCTTGTCTAGTTTTACAGTATTTACAACCATTGATGCTTCAATGATATTACAAGAACCATCTATTTATGTGAAAAATTCTGCTTTCGAACAAAAAGACAAAACATTAGAATTCACCCTTGATAAACTTAAAACGGATAACGTTTACCTATCTTTTGATACTTATAGACCAAGTGGTCAGCTAAACATTTATTTAAATGGCGTATTGATTTTTGAAGGAACATTAAATGCAGGAAATATTGCTCCAATAAAAATTAACAAAGATTTATTGAAAAATGATAATATTTTATACTTTACTGTATCAAGCCCTGGAGTTGCATTTTGGAGAGTAAATCAATACGAGATACACAACTTAAAACTGGTTGGAGATATAACTGATGATTCTAATAGCTTTAATATGCAAAAAGCATACTTAGCAAAAAAAGAATATGATCTGCTTGAATCGGCGACACTAAAATTCTTTCCTGACTGTACATATGATGATGTAGAAAATCTAATGATTAGAATAAATGGAAAAACAGTTTATTATGGAACGCCTGATTGTGGAATGACAAATTTTGTAACTTTAACAAATGAATCTTTACAAGCAGGAGAAAATGACATTTATTTTGTTTCTGAAAAAGGAAGTTATACTGTTGACCACTTAATTTTAAAAACAAAATTAGATCAAGTTGAAAATCCAATTTACTATTTTGACTTACCTGAAGAACTATTTACAGTGGTAACTGATGAAGAAGCATTTTGCGGACGAGTTGATGGTGTTTGTCCAACAAATTGTGAAAGTTATGAAGATAAAGATTGTTGTTTTGACAAATCAAACAGAAATTATTGGTGTGATGTAAAAACAAATAATCCAAATGATAGATGTGTGAATTCACTACTGGCAGACTATTTAGAACGATGTCCAAGCGGATATGAAGATACTGCAGGAAAAGCTCCAGACTCAGGGATTGGTGAATGTGGAGATGATAAAGACGGATTTTGTCCAAGTGGTTGTTCAAGATTGTATGATAAAGACTGTTGTTACCAAGAATTGGATGGTGCATTTTGGTGTTCTGATGTTCCTTACGTTGGAATGGACAGTGTATGTACTCAAAGCGTAACACAATCCGAATGCGATGCATGTCCTGATGGTTACTACAATGAAGATAGACAAAAACCTAACTGTCATATAGAAATAGATCCAACTGAAGGCGATATAAAACTAAAAGCAGGAGTCGATATTATAATGGAAGCATTCTTTGTCGATGAAGCGTTCAAAAAAATAGATTTTAATATTAATGGTGGAACTATCCCTGTTGATACTTATTCTCTTAGAGTTAGAAAAAATATTAATCAACTAGTGCGAGAAGGAACGAACTCCTTGATAATTGAACCAAGAAAAGACACCAACATCGCGCGAATAAAAATTACAATTGAGTAGGTAAATTATTATGGCTAAATCTTCTTTAGGTACTGAATTTGCAGACAAACTAAAAGAGAAGGTTCTAAAAGAAGTTAAAGATCAAGTTATAACTGATAGTAATTGGAGAAATCATTCTGATAAAGTATATCCAAATATTCATGGTCCTGATATAAACGAAAATTTATCAAAAGAAAAAAAAGACTTAGAAAATGTCGAAAAAGATATTCATCGTCAAGAGGAAGAATTTGAAGAAGAAGCTGAAAAATTACGACATGATTTAGCACATCAAGCGATGGGTGGTCATGGCGGAAGACAAGCTTCGAAAAAAGAAAGTTATTCTCTAGCTGCTGATGTTGATAATTCTGAGGCTCAAGAAAGACAAGCTGAATTAGCACAAGAAAAAGCAGAAAAAGATGAAGCAATACATAAAGCAAATGAAGACCTTCAGAATCAAATAGCAGAATTAAAAGCACAAGAGCAAGAGGAGCTAGCGAAAGAAGATGGTGGAAGACCGCTGCCGCCTTTAGTAGCATTATTTGCAAATCCTTTATTTTTAATTGGGATGATGGTTATTGATTCTGCTGTTGCTGCTATACCCTTTGCTGGTGATTTTATTGGACTAGCAATATCTGCGGCTGTTTGGGCAATACCTTGTATACTGATGTTTAGTATGCGAGCTTATGTTAATATATGGAAATTTTTCTTATTTGACCTAATATTTGGACTGGTTGTAGGAACTTTTGGAAATGTTATTCCTGTTGTAGGAGATATGGTTTTAGATGCAGTCCCGGAAATAATATTATTAATTGCTATGATGTTTGGGGGTAAGAAAAAATGAGTCTTAGTAAAATAAACCCTATAACAATCATACGTGATACATATAATAGTCCTGAAGCAATTGCGAAAAGAAAAGAACGAATAAAAGAAAAATACAAAAACAAAATTCAAGCATTAAAAGACGGAACGAAATCACAAATAAAAGGAATACTAAAGGGTCACTTTAGAGGTCCAGGAAGTGAAGATGCACAAAAAATAGTTTTCTTTTTACTTCTTGTAGTAACTGCAATTTTAGGTCCATTTGGAACTGGGATGATAAGTCTAGAAAAAAATTTTCAGGCATTTGTTTTTACAGGAGTGTTTTTATTGATACTGCTTTTGTTTGAAAGGTTACAGTTTATTAATTTTAAAAATTTTACAGGCATTGTAATATTTATATTTTTTAATGCTCTTCTTAATCCAATATTAAATTCTGAAATGTTAGCTGGTTT